>DATIHO010000072.1:0-1716 GCA_035480615.1 Chlamydiales bacterium
TTGGTTTTTAAAGGAAGAATATGCAGATGCAGGAAAAGTAACCAAAGAAATTAAAGAAAAGTTAACACCCGAGACTAAACGAATAATTCTGGAAATAAAATCCAGCCTGATGAATAATACTGAATATAAAGAAAAATTTTCAGGCATAGACATTTATAGAGCGGTTTTGGATAAAGATATAAAAACAAAAAAAGACTTTCTCAAGTCGCTCACCAGCTGAGGCTACTAAATGCCTAATCTTTTAGTTTTTGAAAGATAATTTGTTTTTGACACAATTGATCTCTTTAGTCTTTTTTCAAGCTTTTTCCTCGCACCACCCGCGATATCTCCACCTGCTTTGGCGTCTTTTTTCAGTTTGGGAACTCCTTTTGAATTTTCTGTACGATGGATCTCAGTAGTTGAGCGCTCGCCAAGCATAGTGAAGATAAGTTCAAAGTCATCCATATGGTCCCGCAGGTTCTGGCGCTTCAAACCTTTGAGTTTTTTGTAGTCCCTGGGTGTTACACCAAAAGTTGCTTTGGAAATCTCAGCTGTCAAAATCTCATAATCTCTTTTCTCTTTGGCACCCCGCTTTTGCCATTCATCTGTCAACTCTTCGCGTATCGCTATCCCTCGCATCCGTTTTTCAATCCAATCCTCAGGATAGCCCTTGGCCTTGTAAAGTACTCGCGTTCTTTTGGTTGCAAGCTCCGGATCTTCTATTTCCTGAATTCGTTCATATCCCACCTTTGCAAGCCATCTCTTAAATGGTTCTGCCTTCGACGATGGAATTGATTGAATAATGCGGAAAACTCCTTCAGTATTGGCGCAATTTATTTTTTGTTTACCGCCGGATGTTTCAACCAAAAGGGGGGTGGCAATTTGCATCCACCCTTTCGAAAGTTCCGAATCACGACGACGCATATCCTTAATGTATCCCCCAGGTTGGGCAGAATCAGTAAGGGCTGAGACAATATCAACTATCACAAACCACCATTCATTTTTATGTATCGTCTTTCTGATATGCTTATTTTTGAAAATGGCGATTTTGGTATCGCTAGTATCAGTCACAGATTTATTCTATCACAAAATATTTATGATGGGGGGGTATACAATTCTCATTCCGGAATTCTCAAGAATATTGGATTAGATGAGTAAACTGTTATTTTTTGGGGCCTGGCTTTTTATCTTTTGGAGGTTTATCTCGGGGAGTGCCTTTTTCAAATTTTATTACCTTTGCTCCAGGAGTTTTTGCAGTAATTCTTTCTTTAAATAAATCAAGAGCAGTAGAAGCAGCCTGTCTTTCTATATCTCCATCTACTCGTCTCATTCTTTCGGCAAGTTCTTCATCAGTTAGACGAGCCATTGGCACCTTACGCTGACGCTCTTCGGCAAAATCAACTACTCTCTCTCTCTCTCTCTCTGACTGTCGTTATCCTTGTGGCGTTCTGTCATAATGAATTAATAAAATATTACCATCTAAAACTACTAAATGCTTTGTTGGCCTCAGCCTGTTTGAGTGCAACTTCGCGCTTTTTGACTGCTTCTCCAAGATTCTGTGTAGCATCCCAAATCTCGGTTGCTAGCTTCTCTGAGAAGGTGTGAAACTCTTTGTTTGATCTTTTACCCGCTGCTTCAATCAACCAACGCAATGCCAAAGATGTTCTTCTCTCGGCTTTAACCTCAATCGGCACCTGATAGTTGGCCCCACCTACACGACGGGCTTTAACTTCAACT
>DATIHO010000073.1:0-29439 GCA_035480615.1 Chlamydiales bacterium
TTTGGGTTCTTTTGAGCCGATTTTCGATTCAAATTGTGGGGGTAATATCAACTTTCGTATATGACCCCCACAATTTGAATCGAAAATCGGCCAAAATAATCCCAAAAATCGACGAAGCCTCACTTTGTAGACACCCTCTAAAGGAGGGTTCCAATTTCAGTTATTTGTTACGATTGGTATGATTACTAATAGATGGAAAACCAGCCGGAATTCGTACAAAAACATCTTCAATCCGCCCGAGCATTGCTAAAACTGAATGTGAAAAATGAATCCGTTTTTTCACGTGGAACATATCAAATCGAGATTCAGGATAAAAATAAGCAAAAGTATTTTCCCTTCCTGCAAATCACAGACAATGGAGAAGTGAGCGATTCATTTTGCTCATGCGGGGAGGGAAAAAACTGTGTTCATCTCGCCGCTGCCTATTTAAAAATTTTTAACGAATTTGAAGAACCGCTTCATGTCCGTTTTCGGAAATCTCTTTGGAACCGCTTATTTCAAATGGCAAGCAAAAGACATGGCTATGATACGGCTGTTTTAAGAGAAAAAAAACCGGGGTTGTATTTTTGCGAATCGAAAACAAGAAAGACCCTTTTTTGGGTGGAAGCGAAAACAGAATCCGCAAAAAAAAAGCTCGAATCTATTGTTGCGAAAAGAGATTTGGAAACGGAAGAGACGTCGTTAAAGTTTTCCAACCGGTCAGCAGATGAAATTGCCCGGTTTCGCTCTGGACAAGAGAGTCACGCTCTTCGCTATGAGCTCTCTTTTTGGTCGGATCTCGCAAAATGGATCATGTTTTTACAAGAGCTGCGCTCCCCTTATAAAATTGAATATACAGGGGAGGCGATCCCTTCGGAGATCATCATCAAATTCTCCCAGATTACAATCTGGTTCTACATTGCTGAAGTAAGCTGGCCGTGGCTGATCCCCGCTCTGAACACCGTGCAATCGCCTTTGCAAGTTTTTGAAGTGTTTGAAAAGGGAATTGAAAACATCGCATTTGACCCTGTGCAACAATGTTTTTTGATCCAACACAAAGGGACCTCTCCAGTTGGTGAGGTAGATTTTTCAGGAATTGGCATAGGAGATTGGATATTTGTTGCAAAAAAAGGATTTTATCGAAAAAGAAGCTCTCCCATTTTCAAAAGCGCGATGGTCCCAAAGGAAAAAATTGCTGAAACCCTCATCTCATCTTATAAGGAGCTTCAGCCTTTTATTCCGATTCATCCAGATTCTATTAAGGCTAAATACAAGATTTATTTTGATTTGAATAGCGATTTACATATCGAATTCTATGTTTTAGAACCCGGTGATTTACAACACCCGCTATCCGGTTGTTTCATTCCTTGGGTTTATATTGTTGACAAAGGATTTTATTTTATTACCGATTGGCTATTTGAAGGAAAAGAAAAAATCGTCCCTCGCCGCGAGGTCGCGAATTTTATTAACCGCCACCGTTTATGGCTTCAGCACTTTCCCGGATTTCAAACGCATTTAGGGAGTGTAGAATCTCATTTGATATTTCATTTGAATGAAAGTGGGGAGCTGATCTTTGAGGCGGAACTCAATTTTCCTGAAGGTTTTGAAGAAGCGCGTCATTTCGATGAATGGGTATATATCCCGGGTCAGGGATTTTACATGAAACGCGAGGGGTCGTCGCGTTTGCCTCTGCATCCAGGCCTTTCTGTGAAAAAGGAGGAGATTTCCTCTTTTATCGCATCTCATAAGGAGGAGCTTGAACAGGTTCAAGGGTTTTTCAGCACCACTCCTTTGATTTTGAGAATCGGACTATCTATCGGTCTTGACGAAGCGGGCCGCATCCGCATTTCTCCCGAAAGGGAATACGCGGCCGGCGTCAATCCTCAGTCCATCCGGTTTTTTGGGGATTTTTTTTACGTGGAGGGGAAAGGTTTTTCGGAAATCCCCCCCGCCTCGAGGCTTCCTGGCAAGTATCAGAACACTGCAGTGATTCCTCTTTCCCAGGAATCGACTTTCCTTTCCTATGAATTGGAGCCGCTGAAAGCTTTTATCGTCTCGATGGACTCATCCTTAAAAAAACCTCTCTCTTTGCAGCTTCAAATTCGGAAGGTTGTCAAAGAGAAAACAGGAGGAAGGGAAGAGTGGCTCGTCGATCTCGTTTATGCATCGGAATATGGGACGATCGATCCCATCTCGATTTGGGATGCATTTCAACAACATAAAAAACATCTGTTTAGCTCGGCCGGCCTTTTCATTTTAAAAGAACCCCGTTTCAATTGGATCCGTTCTTTGCATAAAAAAAGGATCGATCGCAAAAAAAGGTTCATTCGCCTCAATACGCTTGAATGGATTCAATTAACCATACTCGAAGAGTTGCAAGCGCCGAAAGGGGATTCTCCGGAGGCTGTAGAGGTGCGAAAGCTTCTTAACGAATTAAGTCATTTAGAGACGAGCCGGATGCTCGATGTGTCGAAACTGAAATCTACCTTAAGGCCTTATCAGGAACAGGGGCTGCAATGGCTCTGGTTTCTTTATTGCCATAATCTTTCAGGGCTTCTTTGCGATGATATGGGGCTGGGGAAAACCCACCAGGCCATGGCTCTTCTTGCAGCGATCAGCAATGAGGATGTGGATAAGAAAAACAAGTATCTTGTCGTATGTCCCACTTCAGTCATCTATCATTGGCAAGATCTTCTCAAGCGCTTTTTACCTGGATGCAAAACGCTCACTTATTATGGACTGGCCAGGAACCTTTCCGATTTTGAATCGGATTATCAACTTCTTTTGACCTCTTATGGAATTCTTCGAACCAGCCGGGAAAATTTACGTCCGTTTTTTTTTGAAGTGGCTATTTTCGATGAGATCCAAATTGCGAAAAATTTTACATCTCAAACTCATAAAGCTCTTTGCGAAATCGATGCGAAAATGCGTTTGGGCTTGAGTGGAACGCCGATTGAAAACCGGCTTCGCGAGCTGAAAGCCTTGATGGATATTGCCCTCCCTTCCTATTTGCCTTCCGATCACATTTTTCGGGAAATGTTCATCAACCCCATCGAAAAACAAAATGACGGGTTCAAAAAAACGCTTCTTTCCCGTTTGGTAAAACCGTTTATCTTGAGAAGAAAAAAAAACGAAGTGCTCACGGATCTGCCGGAAAAAATTGAAGAGATTGCTTATTGCGATTTGACGCCCCAGCAAAACGAGCTGTATAAAGAGGTGGCCATCTTGATGCGAAAAACGGTCTATCAGGAGCTGAAAAATAGAGCAGTTCCGGTCCCTTATATGCACGTTTTCGCCGCGCTCATGAACCTTAAGCAAATCTGCGACCATCCGGCGCTTTATCTTGGCGATGCGAAAAATTACCAAGCTTATGCCTCGGGGAAATGGGATCTTTTTACAGAACTTCTCAATGAAGCTTTAGGCAGCGGCCAGAAGGTTGTGGTGTTTTCGCAATATCTTGATATGCTCTTGATTCTGGAAACCTATTGCAGGAAAAAGGAGATCGGGTTTGCTTCAATCAAGGGATCCACTCGCAACCGGAGTGAACAATTGCGCAAATTCAGGGAAGATCCCGATTGCTCTGTTTTCATCGCTTCACTTCTTGCAGCAGGCATTGGAATCGACCTGACTGTCGCATCGATTGTCATTCATTACGATAGGTGGTGGAATCCTGCTAAAGAAAATCAAGCGACCGACCGTGTGCATCGAATTGGGCAAAATCGCGGAGTGCAGGTTTTCAAGTTTGTGACAAAAAATACTGTGGAAGAACACATTCACAACATTATCGAAGCAAAAAAAGGCCTTTTAGAATCGATCATTGGCGCAGAAGATCAAATCACCTATTTAAGTCGGGAAGAGCTCTTGGAAGTTTTCGAAAAAATTGGAGTCTAACCTGCTTAAAATAAGTCAGTTATGACAAATTGTTTACGTTTTTGTTGACTTTACTCAATTCATTGAGCAAAATTACTCAACGAGGTGAGTGAATGAAAAAAAGACCTGTATTTAACACCATTTTGACCCGTCTTCAGGAATCTCGTCAGTTCATGCTGGTCCTGCTCGGCCCTCGTCAAGTCGGAAAAACAACGCTCATTCTACAAGCTGCCAAAGAGTTAAATAAGCCCTATCACTACATTTCCGCCGATACAGCAACTCTTCAAAGTCTAGCTTGGATCGAGCAACAGTGGGAAATTGCGAGGTTAAAGATAGATCCCAAACGAGGCGCTCTTTTAATCATCGATGAGGTGCACAAAATTCCTCATTGGTCTGATATCATCAAAGATCTTTGGGATCAAGATACCAGAAAAAAAATCAACCTATCCGTTGCTATTCTCGGCTCTTCTCCTTGGCTGATGCAAAAAGGTTTGTCTGAAAGTCTCGCGGGCCGTTTTGAAATTCTCCCTATTACCCACTGGTCTTTTGCGGAAATGGAGGAAATTTTTCATTGGTCTCTAGATCAATATTTATATTTTGGCGGCTATCCGGGCGCAGCATCGCTGGCTGATCAAGAAGACCCTTCGCGGTGGATGAACTACATCAACGATTCTCTCATCGAAACGAGCCTCTCCAGAGACATTTTGCTCATGACCCAAGTGAATAAGCCTATTTTACTTCGTCGTCTTTTCCAATTAGGATGTCTTTACTCAAGCCAAATTTTGAGTTATTCAAAAATGCTGGGTGAGCTCCAAGAAGCGGGAAACACTACGACATTAGCTCATTATCTTGAACTACTCTCTGGAGCCGGTTTGCTTTGCGGACTTCAGAAATTCGCTAGGCAACCCGTTCGTCAAAAAGCTTCCAGTCCCAAATTCTGTGTGTATAATACGGCATTGATGTCGGCTCAATCGGCTAAAACATTTAAAGAAGCGAAGACTGATCCCATCTTTTGGGGAAGACTCGTTGAATCGGCGGTGGGCACCCGTCTCTTAAACGCCATTCGTGGACAACAAATCGAACTCTTCTACTGGAGAGAAAAAGATAAGGAGGTCGATTTCATTCTCAAGCGAGGGAAATCAGTCGTTGCCATTGAAGTCAAGAGCAACCAGGATGGATTTCATTCCGGAATAGACCTTTTCCAATCTCAATTCAAGGTGTCGAAAACCATTCTGGTTGGAGATCAGGGAATTCCTATGGTCGATTTTCTGAAAATTCCTCTTAGTAAGCTCATGGAATGACTCACTTTGGCTAATGCTTATGGATGAGTTCCTGCGCGCGAAGGCATGCTTTCCAAGTGGAAAACTGCGGATTGCTCTCATCCGTGAAATACAGATTGTCAAGGCTGATTTTTTTCACCATCCCTGCCCGATGAAATACATGCCAAACTTCCTCGGTTAAACCGCTGATGACCAAATAGCGCCCTGTGGTGTGTAAAGTTTCGAATAATCTCATAATCGCAAGACACATGGAGGCGTCCATGTGATGGACATTGTTCAACCTCAGCACGATTGCCTGAACATTTTTATCTCCAGCCACCGCCTCTAACGCTTCTTGAAAGACATCGGCAGTTGCAAAATACAGATTTCCTCCTATGCCAATAATCCTCACTTTTCGATGCACATCTTCTTTGGGGGTGACAACGATCAATCGCCCTTTGGAATTGAATGCATATTCAACTAGATGAGGCATTGCGGATTTTTTTAAGTAGTTGCCAATAGAGATCACAATACCAATAAAAAACGCAACATCGAGTGTAAAGAAAAGGCAAGCCAAAAAAGTTAAGAAAAAAACCCATGCGTCAGCCCGGGTCGCTTTGATTGAAAATCTGATTTCATTCCAGTCCATTAATGTATGCGCGGTCGCAATCAAAATGGCAGCTAAAGCGGCTAAAGGGATCCCCTTTACAAGCGGCCAACAAAAAAAGAGGATGGCCCCTGTAATAAGGCCGCTATAAATAGCGGCAAAACGGGTTTTAGCAGAAAAACGGACATTGAGAGTGGTTCGGGTGGCACTTCCGGAAGCGGGCATTGATCCCAGGATGCAGGCCAGGATTGAGTTGCTTAAACCGACAGAAAACACATCCTGGTTTGGAGTTATAGACTGAGAATATTTTGCAGCAAATGCGCGCGAGATCGAAAACACCTCGAGAATACTTAGGAACGCAAGAGCTAAAGACGCGGGAAATATTTTTGGAAGTAAATCGAAATTGAGAAGAGGGAAAGTAAAGAAAAGCATAGGCTCGTCCGGCACATCGAAACTGCCGAGCGTTTTAATTCCGCCGATTCCAAAAAAATAATGGAGGCCTTTAGTCACAAGCGTCGCAATTACAATCATCAAAAGGGCGTTTGGCCAATTTGCAAATCGGGATCGAATCCATAAGAGCAAAGTGAAGCTGATCACGCCGATGAAGACAGTCCAAAGATGGATTTGATTTAAATGAAGGACTAAATACAACCCTTGAAAAAGGATCGTCAAATTGGCCTCGATAGGTTTGATTCCCGTAAAACCGAATGCTTGCGTTACCGCGATTGCCACGGTAATCCCCGCAAAATAGCCTAAAATCACAGGTCGGCTGACAAACTGCAGCAATTTGCTGACATTAAAAAACGAGCTTCCTACCTGGATCAATCCCATGAGAATCACAAATTGGGTTAAAATATGTAGGACAAGGGCATCGCGCGCGCTCCCTGTCACTTCAGGGAAATAAATGTATAAGACATTTGCAATAGAGGTTTGCAACAAGATGGCGGTTCCGGTGCTCGGTCCAGAAATCAACTGGCGCGATGATCCAAATGCGGCTGTAAAAATCGTGCCGAAAATCGCGGAAAAAAGTCCCGCGGTTGGCGGCAGGTCGGCAAGGATTGCATAAGCGATCGATTGGGGAATCGTCATCAAAGCGACAGCTATCGCTGCTAAAAGATCGTTTTTCAAAGCAGGAAACGTATAGGTTCTTATCTCGTCAAGGAACGGGGCAAAGGAGATGGATCGCCGATTCGGGATGCGCATATTATTTTGACATTAAAAAAACGGCGTTATGGATGCTAGCAATTTTCAGAACGAGCTTTTTTTCCTCTCAATTCAAAAAAAAGAGGGCACCCTGTAAATGGAAATGCTTTTCTGAGTTGATTAATAATAAATTTTTTATAGGAATTTGTCATTAAATCCGGCTTGTTGACAAAAAGGATAAATTTTGGCGGATTGATTTCTGCTTGCGTAAGATAATAGAGCCGGAGCCTTTTACCCCAGATGAGAGGTGGATGATATTTCTGTAAACAGGATTCAATGAATTTATTTAAAGAACCGGTTGGAAGACGGAGAAATCTTTGCTGAGCAACCTTCTTGACCATAGGAAGAATTTGATGTACATTTCTCTTTGTCAAAGCCTCAATAAACAGGGCGGGGCAGTGTTTCAGAAAAGGGGCGGACTCCCTGATGGAACGGAGCGCATGTTCCATCTGAAGGTTTTGAACCAAATCCCATTTATTAAAAAGCAGGATGCAACTTTTTCCTTTTTTTTCGATTTCAGATGCGATCCGCTTTTCTTGAGTGGTAAATCCTTCAAATGCATCTAGCACCAAAAGACAGACATCGGCGCGATCTATTGCTTCATCGGTGCGGATCGCAGCAAATTTATCAACCACTGCTTTTTCGCTTTTCTTGCGGCGGATGCCGGCCGTATCAATCAGGAGATAATGTTGACCATTGTCTTCAAAGGGGACGTCGATCGCATCGCGGGTTGTCCCCGCAATTGGGCTAACAATGGATCTTTGCTCTAACAGGATCTGATTTAAAAGCGTCGATTTACCCACATTTGGACGACCGACAATTGCCACTTTGATCGCGTCGGGTATAACCTGAATAACGGGTTTATTCATCGGAGATTCAAGACCTTTCGCAATATGATTCAGCGCTGTTTCCAGAAGCTCTGCGACTTGGTGTCCGTGCAGAGCGGAAATCCCTATTACGCTTGCAATCCCAAGACTTTGGAAAGAAGCTATTTGGCTTCCATCTTCAAATTGGTCAATTTTATTGACTGCGACGATCACCGGTTTGTCACTTTTACGCAGCCGCTTGGCCAATTCTGCTTCAAGAGGGACAGGACCTACCTGGCCATCTACGATGAAAAGAATTGCATCAGCTTCCCTGATCGCTGCTTCCGCCTGTGCCTTGACCTCTTCAGCAAAAGGAATTTCTCCTGAAAGATCGATCCCTCCGGTATCGATGAGGAGAAAAGGGCGTCCGAATAGGTCGGCTTTTGCGTAAAGACGATCGCGGGTTATCCCCTCCGCTTCATCGACAATGGAGAGTCGTTTTTGGCAAATCCTATTGAAAAGAGCCGATTTTCCCACATTGGGACGGCCAACAATGGCAATTTTTGGCAGCATACGGCAAAGATTGTACACGAACGGGATGGTTCGCTCAACCCTTATATAATAATCAAAAAAAATCCTATTCAGATTTGTGTATCGGAATCAAGCTATCAAGGAGTTTTTTTTTATCCAGTCTGACAACCCAAATTTCATGATCCTGTCTGCCGTAAGAAACCCAGATCGCATCTTGTTCCAGCAAAATTCCGGCTGGAAAAATACATTGGATGGATCCCCAATATCGCTGGTAAGCGATTCCCGAATAAAACCCGGGACCAAAAATTGGTGTGGGACTGATCCCGGTAATTTGAAAAGGGGGCTTTGATGCGAATGTGTAAGCTCCCATAAAATAATGGGGCATGACAATATTTTTTGAGTTCGTTGTTGCCATTTTTTTGACAGAATGGAAAAAAGATAAATATTCTCCTGTTTCGAGGAGAATAGCGGGCGTTCCGCCTCTTAAAATTCCCCAGTCCCATTCAATTTTTGGATTTGTGCAATCCACTGTTTCGCACACACCGGTATTGGAAATGGGTTGGAAAATGAGATGGGGGGAGATACTATAAGCCAGTAAAAGATGATTCTGATAATCAAAAGGCACCCAGTTTTTTTCTCTCAGAGCACTCGATTGCTTTTCGAATTCAACTAACCGGGATGCATTGTCAATCATGAAAAGACCGTTATTATAAATCAATTCGCCAATCACCATTCGATATCCGCCTACTGAATTTTTTTGATTTGGATTATCGCTATAGGCAATATGCAATTTATTTCCTACGTAGAACAAACGGGCGTCTTCTGCTCGAGAAGGCGCTGGGGAATCGACGTCTCTTGTTTGGAGAAATTGTGGTTCGCTAATAGGATTGAATTCCTTATCCAATAGGAGCACTCCAATGAAAGAAGTAAAAGGATGCGCTGGATCAGGAATCGAGCGAAAACTCATTAAAATAAAATCTTTCCAAGATACCATTGAAGCATTAAAAGCATAAGGGATCGCAGGTATTTGAACCCGTTTAGTCTCTAAGACGATATCTTGGACCAAATCATCCAGGTTTAAAAGAGCGTAAAGATTGCTAGTCGAAAACCAGAAAAAAACGGCAAAAATAACAGATTTCATATTTCGAAACTAAGAGCCAGCTTCTACACTAGTTACTCAAGAGATCTAATGAGGAAACAGAGACAAGGTTTTCCAGCATTGCTTGCTTACCCAGCTTCATCACCCACATCTCATGATCCTGCCTGCCATAAAAAACCCAGATAAATTGTTGGTCTTTGATAAATCCTCCCGGAAAAACAACGCGCAAAGGCTTCCAGGTGTGATAAAAGGGAGGGGAATAAAAGCCTTGTCCCACGATGGGCTGGGGGCTGATTCTCGTGATCTGAAATGGAGGATGAGCGGAAAAAGTATATGCTCCCATGCAATAATGAGGTATATTTCGGCCGTGAGAATGTTTTGTCGACATGCTTTTTGAACAATGAAAAAAGGCGAGATATTCATCCGATTCAATAAGCGCGGGAGTGCCGCCTCTCAATACTCCCCATTCCCATTTTATTGAAGGAAGCGTACAGCTGATCGTTTCACAACTGCCCAGACCGGGCAAGGGACGTAAGATTTTATGCGGGACGATACTATAGGCGAGATGAAGACGCTCCTCATATTCAAAAGGCACCCAGTTTTTTTCTGACCGGGTTTCTCTGGCCCCTTCGAATTCCATGAGACATTCGGATGAATTGACAAAAGGATCGTCGCCTTCAAATTCAATCTCTCCGATGAGCATTCGGCGAATCTCTCCCTGTAGCACGTTGTTGTAAACGATGTATAACCGATTTTCAACGGTCAAAAGCCGGGGATCTTGTTTTTTAAATAAGCAATAGGGATCGGGAGAGCGGAATTCTAATAGCTTGGGAGTGCCAACCGGGTTGCATTCTTCGTCTAAATAGACGAGCCCGATTTCATTGGTTGCGCGGGTCGTTGGATGATATGTACGAAAACACATCAATGTTCGTCCATTATGATAAGCAACGGACGGGTTGAATGCGTCAGGATATTCGGGAATATGGATTTTTTTTGTTTCCAGGACAAAATTTTGGATGATCTCTTCAAGATCCAGACCACAGTCGCATTGCGATTCACCGCCTTCTTCCTCTATTGGGTCCGGCAACATTTCCCAATAATCTGGATAATCCGCTAATGAATCGATACAACACGCAAAGCTTAATAGAGGACAAAGGAAAATGAATAATGCCAAGGAGCTCATAGGGTTATCCTGATTCAAATAATTCTTTAGGGAACGCGTTATACAGTTTTTGCAAATCGCATTCAAACGGGATCTCGCCCTGCATTTGCAACGCCTCTTCAATGGAAGAGGCAAATTGAAAATGGGGACGATTCGTTCCCAAATAATAATCTTCAAATTTAAAAAATTGATTGTGTGGACTATTTGAAACTCTAAGAAGTCTTGCGGGAATTCCAAAGCTTTCTGCAATCACAATTCCATGAAGAGAACTGGAGATGACAAATTTGCTGTCCAATATTTTTTTTACAACGTTATTCCAGGGATCCGAAGTATATACAACATTTTCATACTCTGATTTAGGAAAATATTTTTCATCTGTATAATGTGGAATGATCAAATAATCGATCGCGGGATTTTCTTTTTTCTTAAATTCGGGGAAAAGATACGGAAATAAAAGAGCCGGATCTCCATAAATTTCGGGACAGGGGATGCGCAATTGTTCCATGAGAAAGTTTCGTGTTAGCGGCCCTCTGACGGCTCGGATGTCAAGGTGTGCGAATCCGTAAAATTTTTTATCCAGAGTTTTCCCATTAATGCCTGATCCCCAAACAATATCTCCTGTATTTGCAAAGTAGAGAATAGAACCGATTGCCAAGAGCTTTTTTTTCTGGCCGAGAGTTTTTTTTACATAGTATCTTAAAGGTTTCCCTACGATCCGCTCAACAATCACACGGGAAAGGAAGTCTCCGAAATTGATCGCTCCATCATGCCAATAAAATAAAGCAGGCTCCTCTGCGATGAGGGAATGTTCGGGACTGCATCTGCATAGGTTACTTTTATACCCAAAGTCCAAATTTTGAATCATTTTGGGTATAACTTGCGAGAAGGGAAAAGCAAAAATCAAAAAACAGAAAAGGAGAAAACTTTTGTGGCGCATCTCAACAGACCCCTTGAGCAACATTAGTTGTATTGGTTTTCTGAAAAAAAATCAAAAAAATTTTTCCTAACCTGAATAATGGGTTTATTCAGGTTACTACTCAAGTTCATTATGTAAGCGGTCCGGGAACGGGATTTCTTGAGATTGATCGTTTCTTTGTAGATAGCGAACATCCGTCTCTTGCGGATGGAGGTAGTCCCGAAGGGCCGTATCAAATGCTGTAGCTGAACAATGAGCGCCGCAGGTAAAAAGATCCACAAAACAAGATCCAAATTCAGGATAGGTATGCAGACTCGCATGGCTTTCGGATAAAAGATAGACAATGGTTATCCCATGCGGCGGAAAAACATAAGAACACCGATCCAGAACGGTTGCCCCGGAAGATTGAACCGCCAAATCCATAGCATTCATTAAACCTTGAAGGTCGCACATAGCTTTTGTATCGCAATGCAAATAGCTTGCCAGAAAATGTTTGCCGGAAAATTTATACACTCCATCTTGATCCGGATTTTGGGCGCACAGAGATGCGCTTAAGCAAATAATTAAAAACAAATTTTTCATTTTATATCATTTCCTATGCTTCATTTTTCATTGAGCTCTTCAGTCAGAAAATTATACAAAATCGAGTTTAATCTAGACAAATATTTTTCAGCGCAGTAACTTCCCAAATAAAGGAAAACCCTTTGATTCAGGAGTATGGGCTTATGACAGTAAGAGTAAAACAATTGGTTGTGTTAAGTGTTGCAGTGCTTGCAAACAGTCTTTTTGCGCAGGACAGCATGGATGAGAATGAGAATCAGGAAATTTCAATGTCTTCTCATCCAGATCGGCACCCAACGCTGGATGAGTGCAAAGGAGATCGGCTGCGTATGAGAGAGTGTTATCCTCGCGAAGAAGAGTATGATTATGACGTATATGTCCAGGGCGAGGAATGCAATCACTGTGCTCCATCAGAGAGACCCCGCCAAAAAAGAGCCGATTGCGATTCCCCACGTATGAGAAAAGGAGCGGCGCAAGCGGCCCAAGAGTAACTTATAGATCTCTTGCGTAACTATTGTAAAATTTATTATTTTACAATCTCTTACGTAAGAGGTCTAATGAACAAGGCTTTGATTCTTGCAGGTGGAAGCGGCACGCGGCTGTGGCCTGTTTCCAGGATTGAATATCCAAAGCAGTTTTTAAAAATCGGCTCCCATCAATCTCTGCTTCAAAAAACGGTTATGAGGATATTGCGCTGCTTTTCGCCATTGAACGTATTTGTTTTAACCAGCCTTCCTTACCTGTACACAATTAAGGAACAATTGCTGGAGCTGCATCCTGATCTCGAAAAAAATGTGTTAATTGAACCCGATCCAAAAAACACGGCTCCCGCGATTGCCTTTGCATTGAGATATTTCCTGGAAGTAGCGGGATGCAGCGAAAAAGATATTGTTTTTGTATCTCCTTCTGACCAAGTCATTGAGCCACAAGAAAAATTTTCTCTTTTTGCCGATCGTTCTTTATTGCTTTGCGCTCAAGATCGCATTGTAGCGTTTGGCATCAAGCCCACGCATCCTGAAACCGGCTATGGCTATATTGAAGCGGCAGACCCTTGCGAATTCGGTGCGCGAATTGTAAAAAGATTTGTCGAAAAACCGGATGCGAAAACTGCGCAGCAATATATCGATATGGGCAATTTTTATTGGAATTCAGGGATGTTCGCTTTTCAAATCAAAACGATGGTGGAGGAATTTCAGAAATTTTGCCCGGAGATTTCCGGGTATATGTCGGTAAATCTGGATTTTGAAAAGCTTCCCTCTCAATCCATTGATTACGCTGTCATGGAAAAATCGAAAAAAATGGTCGTTTTTCCCTTGGATCTTACCTGGTCGGATATTGGTTCATGGGATAGTGTTTTCCAGCTGCTTCCCAAGGATCATCAGGGAAATTCCATCAGCGAAGGAGTGATAAATATCGATTCAAAAAATTCTCTCATTTTGGGCAGTAAACGGCTGATTGCGGCAATTGGACTGGAAGAGATGCTGGTTGTGGAAACGGCCGATGCGATCCTTATTGCGAAAAAAGATCAGTCGCAAAAAGTGAAAGAGATTGTATCGCAGCTGCAAACACAGGAGCGCAAAGAGATCAAAGAACATGTGACTATTGATCGGCCCTGGGGCAGTTTTACGGTTTTAGAAGAGGGGGAACGGTATAAGATAAAAAAAATAATTGTCAATCCTGGGCAAATGTTGAGCTTGCAAATGCATTTTCATAGAAGTGAGCATTGGGTAGTTGTGAAAGGGACCGCCAAGGTGATCGTTCAAGAAAAAGAGTCCCTGCTTTCGGAAAATGACAGCATTTATGTTCCGAAAGAAGCGATCCATAGGATCTGCAATCCCGGAAAAGAGACGCTTGAAATCATTGAAATTCAGGTAGGCGAGTATTTGGGAGAAGACGATATTGTTCGCTTGGAAGATGTTTATGGGAGGAATACATAATATTTATCAGTGATAGCCGGGTCGTATTTGAAAGTTTGTCCATCAATTTCGATGACCCTATAGACCCACTTTTCATCATTTTCTCGAAGAAGGCGATCGCACCCCATGATAAATCCCTTGAAAAATCCATAGCGATACATTGCGAGCCGCATATATTGAGAAGAGCTGGGACGGTAATGGCTTCTGGGCCCATCCACCGGAGAGATCACCTCTTGATGAAAACGGATGATCGAATCTGCGATCTGCGTCAACAAAGATAATTGAGGCGCTGCTTGGGAAGGATGAGCCATTGTTAAATCGGCGTCTTTTCCCCATGGCTCAAAATAGCCTGAATAGGAAGAGGAGGCAAAGATGAGTGACAATAAAACAATCAAAATGAATGCTCCAACATTAAGACGGGGAATAATTTATGATCGTTGAGTGAAGCGCTGGCGGTTTTTTCGTATAAGCGTTCATTGTAATATTTCGCTTCTTCGCCAGCTCCATAAATGCCACCGAAATACCACCCTGTTTCAAATCCGAGAGTAATGATGCCTCCCGCTATATGGTTATGATGAAAAAATTCATAGCTCGCAGCGATGAATAGGGCATTTAAGAAAAAAGCAGTAAAAGCCGATTTTTTTTGGCCGATGTAAAAGTAGCCGCTCCCTGGTAAGATCGCATTCAGCGCTTGAGCGAGAGGAACCGATTTTTTTCCCGATTCATACGTGTTGAGAAGCTGGCTTAAATATGAGGGGCCGTTGAATCCATCAGCAAAAAGATCGACCTGGGCCAGTTCGCCTTCCCGGATTGCATGAGATAATTTCAATTGCTCGGCTGTGTCAGGATAGGATTTTACCATGAGTTCATGAATTTTAGCCTGCTTTTCCAGATTGTCCATTTCACGATAACACTCATAAAGAACCAAAAGAAGGTCGCGATAGGGAGGGAAAGTCTTATCGACATGAGCGAGACCGCTTTTTTCAAAGGTTTCGATGGCCTCATCATATTTTTTTCCTAAAAATAAACAAAAAAGAATATCGTATTGAATCTGTAGAAGACGGGCGGTTTCCGTCGCAGGAATAAGAATCTCGGCTCTCTTATACGTCGAGATGGCGCGGTAAAGGTCGAGCTGCTCTGCAAAGCCCGACGCGATCATGTATTCCTTGCTCCAGTCTGTCATTTTCTCCTCAGAGGAAAAGGGGGGAAATGCGCTATTCAAACCTTGCAGATGCCGGTCCTGAATCTGCCAGCTTACATGCGGATTGATGCGGTCAGTCACTCGATAACAAGACGTCAAGAAAACAATAGCAATCGAAAAAAGTATATACCCAAAGTTATTCATCATCGATGGATTTGATCAGTTCTACGGCATCATCATAATTATGCTCCAGGAATGGAGTATTGGCAAGATCGCGGAACACATCTTCCTGATCGGATGTGATTCGGCGCATATCATCGATGGAATTGATAATGAACGGCCTTAAAAAGATGACGACGTTTTGGTTTGAGATGGTATCGTTTTGCTGGGAGAAAGCGGCGCCGATCATAGGCAGCCCTCCCAAACAGGGAATCCCCTGTTTCGCTTTCGTAGTAGAATTATTGACAAATCCGCTCAACACCAGAAAATTACGGTCAGGGACATGAACTGTTGTCTGCATTGTTGTTTTGCTTGTAACAATGCCGTTGGCAGTTTGGGATTGAAAGTTGAGTTGCGATTGAGTGATGTTCGTAGCGGTTTGCGAGCGATCTAAACTAATATCCAGGGTTACGATATCTGAATTTCCTAAAACAGGAGTGATCGTCAAATTGAGCCCGATATCTCGGTATTCAATATTGGACGTCAGAACGGTTGCCCCATTGGTCGTATTATTCACGAATGAGCCAGTGAAAGGGATATTCGCTCCTGAAAAAATGGTAGAAGTGCGTCCGTCCTGGCCGAGCAGTTTCGGAGCTGTGATGATCGTAGTTTCCGTATCCGATTGTAAGGCACTTAATAAAGATCCAAGCGTCAGGAACGTGTTTCCATTGTGTTTGATCACTTCTCCGATGACTCCTAAATCAAATCCGGTAATCGGCGGAATATTGCCAATTGGAGTAGGGGGGGACGGCGGCATAAGCCCGGATAATTTACTTACGAATGTATCAGGAAAACCGGACTGAGTATTCACAGGGGGGATGGTATTGAAGGAACTGATTCCGAATTTATCGTTGAATTTATAATTGCCTCCCCATTCAAGACCGAAAAGAAGAGCGTTTGTTAAACTGGTCTCGACAACAAGGACTTCAATGAACACCTGTTTTAATGGAATATCCAGATTCTTGATCAACTCTTTCAAACGAGTCAATGTTGCCTGGTCTCCGGAACATAGAAGGGAGTTGGTGACGTCCAGCCATTGGATGGAAGTGATTGAATTGAGAAGATTGTGATTGATCGGAGCGTTATTCGACATTAAATCTTTGGCGATTTGTTTAAGAGCTCCCTGAATTTCATCTCCTTTATGAAATTGCAGCTTGTAAACGAGGAAACTGGTGTTGTCGATCGCCTGGATAGAAGGTGAGAGCGAAGCATTAGGAGTCTGAGATTGAAGATTCGCAGGGATATCGAATGTTTTCAGCAGGTCTTTTATTTGCTCGAGGGCTTTGGGGGTTCCGGTAAAAACAAGAGATTGGGTTTGTGCCAAAAGACGCATCGAGGAGATTGCGGAAAACAGGTCCGGATCGCTGAGCCCGCTGGAGTGAAGGTTTGCGGCGAAATCGTTCATGAGTTGTGCAAGTTCCGATGCCGGCAATGAAAGGGGTGTATAGAGATAGAAATTCGTTTGTCCCGATTGAGGCTGTTTGACAGGGAGAGGGGTAGCGAGCGATGTTACATCAAACTGTTCTACGAGAGTTTGCGCTTGTTGCAGCGCTTCTTCGGTTCCTGTGAAAAAAAGAGAATTCGTCTCTTTGACGAATTTGGCGCTGTTCAAAGCGGAAATGAGGTCGGGGCTTGCATGTTTGGATTTTTGCAGGTCCGCGGCCATCGCTTGAATGGAGGTGATGACTTGAGGACCGCTTGCGACTTTTAGTTTATAAAGAAGAAACGTGGTTTTTCCAATATGCTGAATCCGGGACTGCTCTTTTGGCGGGGTGTCGATTTCCGGAAGAAGCGTTTGAAGTTTTTGAATCGATTCGGAGTTCCCGGTAAAAATCAAGGAATTGGTCGCCTCAACATATTTTACCGAGTCAATCGTTTTTAAAAGAGCCGGATCTGCAAGGTTTGCTTTTTTTAAATTTGATGCAATATCCTGCAGAGATTTTTCAATTTGCAGAGCGCTTTGGTGTTGCGGTTTATACATGAAAAAATTACTGCTGATGTGACTTTGTTCTGTCCTGGGATAATCGTATTCGGCGATGATCGCTTTGACTTCGTCAATTGCGGCGGCATCGCCCGTTAAAAGAAGGGAGTTGGTTTCCTGGATGTATCGGATGTTATGGATCACATTGAATAGGGGTTCATTGCCGCTCCCATTTGCTTTTAAATCTTTCGCCAATATATCCAGATCTTCTTCAATGGCATCGCCAACAGCAGATTTAAGTTTATAAATGTAATATCCCGGTTTTGTTGAAGAAAGAGCAGTGGTAGGCACATCGATGGTTGCAATCAGCTCTTCGAGCCGCTTCAAAGAGGCCGCGTCTCCCGTAAAAAGGAGCGATCCCGTATTTTTTACATATTTCATGCTTTCCAAACTACGCAAAAACGCCGGATCCAGAAATTGATCCATCGCGAGGTCCTGGGCGACTTCTTTGATGGATTTTTCCAACTGCTCCCCTTTTTGATATTTAGGCTTGTAAATAAAAAACTGATTGCTGAGAAGCACGGAATCAAGGCTTGCATCAAAAGAGGGGAGGATCTCCTGCAATCTTTTTAAAGTAGAGTCGGGACCGGCAAAGAGGATGGAGTTTGTGTCAGGAATTAATTTCATCTCTTCAATCGTTTGAATCAGCCCTTCATCCTGGATATTGGATTTATCGAGATTTTTAGCAAATGCCTTCAAGGAAGCATTGAGATCCCGAGCCGTTGCTTTCTGGGCTTGATAGAGAAAAAAATCGTGTTTTGCAGAGAGGCCCTTGTTCGCGGTGGGGGTATCGATATTCAACAAAAGATCTTTCACCTGGGCAAAGTGGCTCTCGTCTCCGGACAGGAGGATTGTATTGGTCGTATGGTTCACCTTCGCGCTCTGAAGCATGTGAATGAAATTTTCTTCAGTCCCTTTCATCGTTTTGAGATTATCGGCCATCTCTTTTAATGAGGATACGATCTCTTTTGCGGCTTTATTTTTAGGACGATAGACGAAAAACGAGAGTGCAGAGACCCCTTTTCTGCTATCCGAGACGTCAAGCGCTGTTAAAAATTCTTTAACTTTTGCAATGGCGTCTTTGGATCCGACAAACATAATCGAATTGGCTTCTCCTATCGACTGGGCGGATTCAATTGTCTGGATCAAATCTCCTTCAGGAATTCCCGATTTTTGTAGGTTTTTACCGATATCGGTGAGAAGGTGCAGCAGTTCATCGCTGGAGCGAGTGGTCGCTTTATAGACAAAGATCATTTCTCCTTTGATTTGCTTTTGGCTCAGCAGCTGCGCTTTTGGGACAACGTCCAGATTTGCAAGGATGGCAAGGGTTTTTTCAATCAAGTCGCCTGTTGAGACAATGAAAATCGCATTTGTCATCGGCTGAGGGACGAGAATGAAGGGATTGCCTAGCGCCATGGGCGCCATGATCTGAGAGGCAAGCTCTACAAGCTGCTGAGGGCTGTTATGGAGCGCAGTGTACGCTTTCACGCCGAGCTGGTTGAGCGGGGAATCGAGAATTTCAATCAAATTTGCGACCTTATCCACGTTTGCCGTCACATCGGTCAGGATCATCTGTTTCGTTTCAGGCAAAACTTCTAAAAGAGCTGAAGCTGAAATCATCGGACGGATAATGCCGGCGACTGCGTCTACCTTGGCGACTTTCACGCGAAAAATCCGTGTGACGATCGGCGCATTGTTTTCTTGGGTTTCGTCGGTCACAAGAGTTGCGATTTGCATGACCTCAGCCGATTTGTGGATCACCAGGTTATTGTCTTGCTCTAATAGGGATAGGCCATGAATGCGCAGCACCTGCAGCAAAGTCGCCATGATGTTTTGCGGCGTAATTGGCGCGTCGGATACCACCGTGACGGTAAAATCGAGATCCGCTTCATTGAAGATAAAATTCATGTTGCAAATTTTACTTGCAAAACGAATGTATTCGATAATAGAAACAGTGTCGTAGTTAATTGTATACCCTTCATTTGCTTCCGTTGGATGGTGCTTTAAAGCATCCTCGGAATGCAATGAGAAACAACAGAAAAAGAAAAGGATAAGAGACTGTTGTCGCATTAAGCTTCTGTCGATTTTCGGGTGCTTTTGAGCCGATTTTCGATCAAAAAGTGGGGACCTGTATCGACAAAAAGTATACAGGTCCCCACTTTTTGATCGAAAATAGGCCAAAATCATCCCGAAAATCGACGAAGCCTTAACGCGACAATAGTCTCTGAGAGAAAAAGATCTTCTCACTGGAATCAGTCTCTTTTTTCGAATCGTAAATTACCTATTGGGTTTTATGCAATGTTTCCCATGGAAAGTGTCAAACAATAAAAAATAAAAAAAAAAACGTGCGCGGTCGAAAGATATATCCAAGAAGATATCGTTTTATGGAAATGATCTACAACTTAAAAATAACAGAACATTCATTAAATTAATTTTTTACCCTAATTCTAAAATGCGGATGCCAAGCGACTCTCCTAAATAAAGTAATTCAGCGCGCCCTACTTTTGTTCCATTTACTGTTAACACGACTCCAAGATCGGGGTGAACGGGGAGGGTTAGTGTATTTCCGGGAGTCAGGTGCATGAGCTGATCCAATGAAATCCTGAGCCGCGCAAGTTCGACAGAAACCTGCATTGGAAGTTCTTTCATTGAAAGGCTCTTTTCTTCTACAGGAAATACAGGGGATTCTTCTTTTGATTCGTATTGCATGGTTTCCTCGTGAATGGTTGCGTAATGGAGCAGATCCAATTGGTTTTCCGAGATTTTTGCCTGAAATAATGGCATGTTTTTGATTTTTAACTCAACAAGAGAGCTTTTGGATATTGGATCGTAATTTCCCTTATCCAACAAGACAAAATCCCCGGGTTCGAGCGATTCCCATTCGAATTGGGAAAGAAGAACCGAGCCGCATTGACAATCCAAAATCAGCTCGGTCGATTTTGCAAGATCGGAGGGATAATATTTTGGCTTTTGCATAGAAAAATGCTCGACCCAGGCTTTTTGAAACGCTGAAGGGATGATGAGTTTAGACCAGCAGGAAGTAGTCCCAAAAGCAATTTCCACGTCAATGCAAAAAGCGGCTTCATCGGGCATTTTGATTTTTTCTCCCAATGACGGAGTCAGTTTCGAAATAGGATCAATCGAACTGGATGCGGCAAGGGCTTCTAAAACGAGGAAACGGCAAAAACCCTCTTTCAGAGGCTCGGAAATCTGCGCCTTCGCTTTTCCATGCATCATGGCGGCAGTGAGCTTGTTTTTATCAGCTTTGGAAATGGCAAAATAAAAGGGAGGGTGCAGAGGATGTAAAAAAATAGAAGTGGAAAAATAATTGGTCTCGAGTTGTTCCTTGATTTCTTCAAAAGAGGCCCAAGATTGAGTCGAAGGATGGACGGAAAAGTCTTTGATCTCGAATCGGTCAGCCAGAATGGATGAGAGTTTATGCCAATCAAAGGGAGGGGCATTGCCAAAAAGAGGAATAAGATTCGCTTCAGCGATCGGTTCGGGCAGTTGGCGTAAGCGAAGAGCAAGGGGCTGATTCATATTTTGTAGGTTAAAATCCTTGAGCGCCTGCGTCTTTGCTGGACTCTTTGCGCCGAATTAAAGGCACTTCATAGACTGCGTCGATTCGATTTACAGTAAAGGAAAATTTTCCTTCCCTGAACGCGGCCATCAAATTGGGAATATTTTGGTTGAACAGGTTCACGGCTTCATTAGAACCTGTCAGCTGGATATTGAATTGATAGGGAGCTGTTGAAAACCGTTCAATAGTAATGGAGGATCCAAAAAATTTCGAACCCGCAAAAGCGGGGGCGTTCAAGATGAATTCCGTCCGGCTGTTTCCTTGGGGAGAGGCCATTGCAGTGATCGTCCCAATCATATGAAAATAAAGAGAAAGGGTTTCCTTTCCGAGATAGGGCGTTGCGGCATTGGTCGCGGTTGCTGCGGCAGCAATCACGGCATCCGACAGCGGGGTGATCGCGGGAGATTGGAATTGGGCGAATATTTTCTGTTCCTGTTCGGCTTCCCTTTTTTCTTTTTGATGCGTCTCCTCTTCCAATGCGAATTCGTCAGGCGGTTTTTTCAGTTTCTCTTCTTTCTCATCTTTTTTTGCGAAAACGCGGGAGGCTGAACGGGGCGTTTCTTCCATGCGGGAAGCCACGGGAGGAGAAGCGGCGTTTACGGGTTCATCGATGTTTTTCCAAAAATCATCAGATTGAGGCAAGGAGTTTTTTTCGTCTTGATCTTCCGGCGCAAGCTCATGCAGCATGGCGGAAGGAGACAAAGAATACGATGGATTGATTGCGGTGTCTTTTTCAAGCTTTTCGACGGAAGATACGGATTCATCGGAGGCAAATAAAGCAGCAAGAGGAGTGGGGAGGGAAGCCGCGTCCTTTTTCTTTTTGCTATCGGGTTCGTCTACAAATTGTCGAAATTTTTTTGCCTTTGATTCATCTTGATCGACCTCCGAAATCTTTTCTACTTTTTCAAGCTTGCGATGAGGCGTGGGAGTTGTTTTATCAGGCTCCCCGCTTCTACTGGGAGGCGGGATGCGTGGCGTTGACATAAAAACCTCACTTTGGGTATACCCTCTCAGCTTGAACTATTTTCTTTTTTTTCTCGATTTTTTTTTCTCAGCAGTTCTTCTCTTTGGCGGAGCAGATGAGTCGCCGCTCCCTGTTCGTCTTGTTCAGCTTCCTCTTTTTGCCTCACCCAATATTCCATCTCTTTTTCCCATTCTTTTTTATGCAGTTCCAATTTTTCTAAATCTTTTTTCTTTTGAAACAAATCATCCGTTGCAATATCCACCTGTTTTTGAGAGGCGTCCACCTGCTTTTGCTGTTCGACCACTTTTTTTTCGTGTTCGACCAATTTTTCATCAACGATTTTCAAATAGGTTTTGCTCCGATGGATTTTATCTGTTGTTGTCCCTGTGTCCAGCTCGTGTCTCAATTGCTCCAGTTTTGCATTTTTATGCTGCAAAACCTCATCTCTTGCCTGGGTGATGTCGTAGAGTTTTTCATATGCTTTTTCTAAAATCGCTTTTTTTTCTTCGAGCGTTTTGATAGCTGCTTCAAACCGATTTTTTTTAATAATCAGCATTTGTTCAAGAGGATAATTCAGGCGTGTCAAATAAAGAGCCCTCGCAGTGCCTTTAAAGTTTCTGCCATGGGAGCTTTATCTTCAATCGTTTGTTTGAGAAAACGGTTGACCTTATCAATGTATTTGAGGGAAAAATCGGCCATTTTATCGGAACCAGGTTTGTATTCCCCGATGCGGATTAAGAGTTCGTTTTTTTTATAGTTGGCAAGTACTTCCCGGATTTTTCCGATCAATTCGAGATGCGGCTTATCGACAACAAGAGATAGGATTCGGCTCACAGACGCCAACACATCGATCGCAGGGTAATGGTATTGCCGGGCCAAATCGGAAGATAAGATGATGTGGCCATCTAAAATAGAACGGACTTCGTCGGCTACCGGCTCGTTCAAATCGTCGCCGGCCACTAAAATTGTGTAAAAGGCGGTGATCGACCCTTTCTCCGAGTTTCCCGACCGTTCCAGCAATCTTGGCAAGATGGCAAATACGGAGGGAGTATAGCCGGCTCTTGCGGGAGGCTCTCCTGCCGCGAGACCGATTTCCCTCAGAGCGCGGGCAAATCGGGTGATGGAATCCATCATCAAGATGACTGATTTTCCCTGATCCCGGAAATATTCCGCAATGGCAGTGCCGACGTAGGCCGCGTTCAACCGCATTTGCGCCGCCTGGTCTGACGTGGACACAACAATGACAGAACGTTTCATCCCCTCGGTTCCCAAATCATTTTCCAAAAATTCTCGAACTTCCCTTCCTCTCTCGCCGACGAGGGAAATCACATTGACGTCGGCTTGCGCATTGCGAGCGATCATTCCCAAAAGAGTCGATTTTCCAACTCCTGCGGCACTGAAAATGCCGACTCTTTGCCCTTTGCCGCAAGTCAGTACGCCGTCGATACAACGAACGCCTGTTGGGAGCGGCTCTGTAATTATGCCCCGTTTTAAAGGGTCGGGAGGAGGATTGATGATGGGATAGGTTTCCGTCAGATGGAGCGGCCCATGCATATCTTCATCGATAGGCGTTCCCAAACCATTTACAATTCTGCCCAACAGCTCAGGCCCTACTTTGATATGCATCGGCATGCGCAAAGGGATTACTTCGGAAGAAGGGCCGATTCCGGACATGTTGCCAAGAGGAGAGAGGATCACCTCTTCTTTTGTAAATCCGACAACTTCTGCCGCTAAAGGTTCTCCTGTCCTTTTGATCAGGCAAACTTCCCCCATTTTGACTTGCGGCACGATGGCGCGGATCAACATTCCGATCACTTCCGTAATCCGCCCATGAACAGTTGTAAGTTCAACCTCTTCGAGATGACTGATGAGCTTGTCAAAAGAAGGGGGCAATTCCATTTATAGCTGGATTCCCATAATCGTTGTAATGGAAGAGACAACGCGGCTCAAAAGAGTTGCGGAATATTCAATTTCCTGCTGAGCCAAAGCCATCTTGGATTGCAAGAGCAGCATATCTCCAGAATTGATTTGTTGACCCGATGCGGACATCTCTTTCAATTTTGTCTGAATCGCGGCGAATTGGTCTTGTCCGTCGTTGATGTATGCGAGAAACCGGGCGATAGATCCTGACTCCTGAGGAGTCTTCATCGGGGGCGTTTCTACTCCCAGCATCTTCGATGCGGCTTTAGCATAATCGTTCGCATCAGTCAATTTATTTCGAAGAAGATGGGTTTGCGAACGTTGCAAATGAAGATTTGGAGTTTGCAATTGTTTATGGATATTTCCCAAAGTATCCTGCGCTGATTGCGCTTGCGTGTGCAAAGAATCCATGGTTGGAGGGCCCTCGGGGCGAGAGGGGGGGCGGGCCAGCTCCATAGGGGTTGGACCGGAAGCGCCCGGCTGCGTTGGAGCAGGTCCTTTTTCTACATAAGATTCAAATGAACTGCCTTGCTGAGGCTGGTGCATGGGCCGGTCAGCTGGCTCCAATGATTTCGAGGGAGCGATTTTTCCGGGACTTTCATCCGGAGCGGGCGTTTGAGGGATTGACACGTTCTACTGTCCTGCCGGTCCCGGTGTTTTTTTAACGAATTTGTCGATGAAGTGGAGCGCGGTGTCCGAGAGCTGGTGGATCAAGGGATCCTTGGATCTTGCGGTTTGCTCCAAAAGGGTTTCCCCTTTAGTCGTCGCATTTGGCATCATGCCTAAACAAAGGCCGAGAAATGTCTTCGCCATGTCATTTTCCGGCTCTTTTTCGATGATTGCCTCGAACACCTGCACGGCTTGTTTTAATTCCAGCTTGTGCAAATGAAGATATCCAAATCCGATGCGCGGCAAGGTATTTTCAGGATGGAGCAGCTCGCCTGCTTTAAAAAGTTTGAAAGCGGCGTCTTCATCTGCCTGATTGACAGCGATAAAGCCCGCCTCCGTAAAAAGGAGCCAATCGTCTTTGTATTCTTTCCATGATGTCATTTTGTTCATCCTTATTGTTTACCTTGATTTTGTACTGCGTGGTTAATCACGGAGTTGACCTGAGCGATCAAGTTGGAAATCGATTCGCCAATCTGGGTAATTTGGCTCATCTGGAACTGCAGGAGGATAAAAGAACCGGGAGTCGCAGTACTGATTTTACTTGCAAGAGCGCGGACTTGGCTTAATAATTGCGACTGTAATCTTTTATATTGACTGATTAGAGAGGTGAACGAAATTGTGAGGCCCGGGGTTTTCATGATTTCAGCTCCTTATTTTCCAGCTTTTTTTAATACTTTTTGAAGCGCTGCATAGCCGTGAAGAAGGACGCCGAGCCGGTCGAATTCTTTTGCATTCGCCCCTTCTCGCAACTGTTTTTTGATCTCCGCCATACGCTTTTCTGCTTTGCTCAGAATTTCTTTTAAATGTTCCGGTTCATTTTTGATTCGTTTTTCTAAATCAAAGACAAATTTTTCTCGCTTCTCTTTTTCTTCCATACCGTACATATGCTCTCCTTAGTCACCGCATGTAATTGATTTTATACTTTATTCCATCTTTTTCAAGTAGAATCATTGTGGGATCAATTTCCGTGATTGTCATTCCATTCACAAGATGGCCCAAAGTATAGATTTTTCCATTGAGAATTGCGCCGAAACCTTTTCCGTCATGCTCGGAAATTCCTGTGAGGCGGTATTGATCGGAAATATCGATCGCAGCGGAACTGGGATTTACGGTAACGGCATAATTTTTTACGCCAGCGACTCCTTTTATCTGATCGATCTGTTTGATTAAATCCTTCAATTCCTTTTCCATTTTATTGCTGTAGCTTCCGGATAATACAATCTCTCCATTGACATATTGAAATGTCAACGAGAGAAATCCTTTGGATTGGAGAAGCGCTGTAATTTGCGCATTTAAAATTTCCCCAATTACGATTTTGTTTTCCAGCCTGTCGAGGTAGGGAAAGTTGACTGTGAGGTAATCGGATAGCTGCAGCGCTTCAGCGTTGGTGTCTACATAGCCTAAAACCACAAATTTTCCTGCCTGCGGAGATTGAATGACCACTCCTCTCAATTCAGGATGGCCGCTTAAAACATCGTTCATGGTGCGATTGACTCCTTCGTCAATCACGACATTGTCTTCTACCGCATCAATGAAACCGATTTCTCCGATCCTAAAGCGCATTTCTTCCGCATCCACCGCTGTCAGGACGTGTCCGACAAGAAAGAGCGTTCCGCTCGCAGGGTTGAATGAAAATTGTACGTCTTCGTATTTGGCAAGGGCTTTTTGGATTTGGCTCACCGGTTCTTTTTGAACGATTTCAACCTGCTCTGATTTAAAAAGGGAAAAAAAACTTAAAAATACAATGAGAAAAATCGTCGCGAAAGAAGAGACTGCAATGAGATATTTCCCAGGGATGGGCACTGTTTTCCAGTCTGTTTTTTTCTCTTCGATGTCTACTAAAGGCTCTTCCGGAGGCGCTTCTTGCAAAACAGGCGCTTCTTCTTTCGGTAATTCGCGCCCCAAAGCGACAGGAGAATAGATGGTTTCTTCCGGAGCGCCGCGATCGATCACTAAAAAAACAGTGGTGCCCATCGCTATCATATCCTGATTTGCGAGGGGGGTCTTTTCCTCAATGGGGAAGCCGTTGAGGACCGTGCCGTTTTTCGAGTTGAGATCTTCGATCTCCATCTCGCCGTCTGAACTGACGTCCAGCCGCGCGTGGCTGCGCGAAACGCTTAAATCCTGAAAGACGATATCGCAGGCCGCAGGATCTTTGCCGAGGGTGTACGATCTCCCTTTTTCAATGCCGATTTCAGCTCCGGCGTTTGGACCCGAAACTACTTTTAAAAGAAGGGGCGTTTCTGAAAGAAGGCTGAAGGGGATCTCGGGTTCTTCCGCATCCAAATCTTCAAAGATTGTGTCGTGGGCATTTGAAGAGGAAGCGGCTTTTTTCCCCCTTTTTTTTGTCGGAGCGCGCAGCTCTTCTTCTTTTGACGGGGCGTCAGCATCATTAGCTGGGTCATTTTGGGAAAAAAGAAAAACCGTATGTCCTATTTGAATACGGTCTCCCTCTTTTAAAGAAACGAGTTCCCTGATTTCTTCGCCATTGATTAAAACGGGATTGACGCTGCTTAGATTTTCAATATAGATTTCATCTGCCTCTCGAATCAAGCGGGCAGCTTTTTGATCCATCGCATCATCTTCGACGACGAATTGGGATTCGTCGGGATCGCGCCCAAGAATCCATTCTTCTCCAGTATCCAGAGGAAAAAGGAGTCCGCGAAGAGGCCCCTCTTCTACGATTAGATGTGCCGGCATGCGCTATTACATGGTTTCATTTTTTTCAAATTTCGCTACAACATCTCGCCAATACACAAGGTGATTGGCAAATTCTTCAAAAGCTTCTTTGAAGGCGCGGTATTCCATTTCATAGGGCAAGCCGAGAGACAGTGTCAAGTTCTTCTCATTTTCGTCCAACCCGATCCGTGCGCCCCCCGTTCCTTGTCCGAGTAGATTTGCCCGCATCAAGTAAAGGAATAAATCCTCTCTTTTGCCGACCGGGCAAACAGCAATAGCGCCGCGCATCTCGACGCCTGGATACAGATCGATAAAGTCGATTTCAGTGCCTTCGGCAAAATAAAATGTATAGGTTTTCCCATCGCTGCCTTTTTCCGCGGCCTTTTGCGCGGCAGGGGTGGACAATTCGGTAGAAAGTTTTTCCAGAAATTTCTGAACGCCACTGCTCATAAAGTGGAGGTAAAAACATCTCACCTCTATTTTACGAACACTGAAACCCTTGTTCCATTATTCCATTTGCAAGAAATAAAGGGAAGGGGAGGATTTTTGCAAGGTGCTTGTATATAATCTCGAATTTTTCTAAATAAGAGCATTATGGCAAAGCTCAAACTCTTCCTACGCAAATCAATGAAAGACCGCTTCGATGAACTCGAAGATGAACACAAAGGGCTGAAACGGCACTTGAATGCCCGCAACCTGACGGCGATCGGGATCGGGGCGATCATCGGAGCAGGGATTTTTGTGATCACAGGCCAAGCCGCAGCGAACTACGCCGGACCAGGCATTCTCATTTCATTCCTCGTCTCAGGATTCATCTGCATATTGGCAGCGCTCTGCTATGCCGAACTCGCTTCGCTCATCGCATTTCCCGGAGGAGCCTATTCTTACTCTTATGTCGCCCTCGGCGAGCTGCCCGCTTGGGTCGTGGGATGGATGATGTCGGCCCAGTACCTGTTTCTCGGCTCAACGGTCAGCGTAGGCTGGTCAGGCTATTTCGTCAGTTTCTTAGCTGACTTCGGGATAGCCATCCCCTCTTATTTGACCGCAGCTCCCCTGCAGCATAGTCCTGCTCTGGGATGGGCGTTGAACGGAAACGTACTCAATATTCCGGCGATCTGTCTCGTGCTGCTTCTCGGAATCCTCGTCGTGGTTGGAATCAGGGCGGCGACCTTTTTCAATTATTTGATGGTTTTGATCAAATTGGCTACGGTTGTAGTGTTCATAGCTATCGGCCTTTTCAACCTCCATCCAGAAAACTGGATCCCTTTTATTCCGGCAAATACCGGCGTCTTCGGAGAGTTCGGATGGAGCGGTATCTTTCGGGGAGCCGGCATGGTCTTTTTCGCTTATATCGGATTCGATGCCGTCTCGACACTGGCGAAAGATGCGATCAACCCTCAAAAGAATCTCCCGAAAGGCATCCTCGCCTCCCTTTGCATTTGCGCGATCGCCTACATAGCGGTTTCCTTAGTCCTTACGGGAGTCGTGAACTATAAACTGCTCGGTGTGCCCGACCCGATGGCCGTCGCATTGAACGCCATGGGGCCGAAGTTTTTCTGGGTCGCATTCCTTATCAAGATCGCCATCCTGGCAGGACTCGCATCGGTCGTCCTGATCGACATCCTGACGCAAACACGGATCTTTTTCGCGATGGGGCGCGACGGATTGATTTCCCATTCCTTCGGCGCTGTCCACCCGCGCACCCGCAGCCCTGTTTTTTCTTCCGTCGTCACTTTTATCATCATGATTGCCATCTGCGGACTGTTTCCGATCAATATCCTCGGCGAATTCTGCTCCATGGCCACGCTTCTGATCTTCGCCATCTCCTGCTTTGCGGTGCTGATCCTCCGTTATACGCACCCGGAAGTAAAACGGCCTTTCAAAGTCCCTTTTTCTCCCTATGTGCCGATCCTTGGGATCTTGGCCTGCTTGGGACAGATGACCGTCTTTCCAGTAATCATCTGGATTCAGCTCGCAGGATGGTTGGTTCTTGGATTCATTGTCTATTTTGGATTCAGCATCAAAAACAGCCGCCTCCGTAAACATCTGGCTAAAACCCATACCAAAAAAGAGAAAGGGTCGCTGTATTAACGCGAGTTTTGGATAAGCCGATGAGTTTTTTCTCTCCTCGCAAGCTCGGACAAGCAAAAACGCATTGGCTGATTCAAAGCTGTCTAAATTTCCTTTTATGGTTCTTCCGACAAATGAGTACCTGTAGCGGGTAAGGGCATTAAGCCCGCAGTTTTTATGAGCCTTAATTATCAGCATGTTGCAAAATGAACCACAGAGATAGATACCACAGAGAGAAGAACTTAAGCACGCATCCGCTGAATACCATCCTTAAGAATCTTTACGTTAAAGTTAATCAAGAGCCCCA
>DATIHO010000074.1:0-6168 GCA_035480615.1 Chlamydiales bacterium
TCCACCCTTGCTTCATAGTCGCTTTGTTTATGAATGAGGAGATCCCCTTTGTCCTGGCTGTAAGCGTCTAAAAATATGGGTTCCGGCTTTCCAAGCCATTTGTTGAGTCTGTCAGATTGATATCGATGCTGCTTATACAAATGGCCGCGCATTTCCTCTGCGGATAACTCCGCCCGGGTCAGTTGCTCCACCTCGGTTAAACCATTGAGCTCGTCATTTGCATAAGGGACGCTTCTGAAGATCGCCTGGGTATCGAGGTTGCTTTGCGCCAATTGCGCGATCAGTTCCTCGAGCTGGCGAAGTTCGCGCAGCGTTTTTTGCTTCTTCGCTCCGTGATCGATAGGGATGTTTGCGAGCTCGACTCGTTTAGCGTCTCGCAGCGTCTCTAATTCTTCTCGCAGCTTTCGGATAAAAGCGTCGGCTGCGTCAATTTTTTGCGTCGCCGAATCAGCCAAGCCGCCCGGTGCATAGGCTTGTAAAGAGGCGTCCAGGGAAGCGTGATGCTGCTCAAGATACTTTTCTTTCGAAATATGGTGCGCCTGATGCCAGCTTTGAGTGCTGATCTGCAACGGTTTATTTTGGACGAGCGGTCGGTTTGAGCCGATGTCCGGATCCGTTGTCATGGGAGATGCAATTTGTTTTCCAGCAATGAACGCGTTCCGTTGGAGATCGGTATCTTGTATCTCTTTAAAACTTAAGGATATAAGTTTGAACCCGTCTTCATAACTAATGATTCCCGACGTCCAGTTGACCTCCAGTTTTCGTGCATTGGGGCACGAGAGATCCCCTTGCCTCTCACGGACATACGCGTCGAGAGCCTTCAGGGTGTCGTTAGCTAAGTTGTTGATCTTTTGATCTTTAGAACCTTCATACTTGTCATCGCTCGGGTCTATTTGTGTGATGGGAATACGGTATATGCCATCGGGAAGGCATACTTTGCTATAAAGGACGACCCCTCCAATTCCTTTGATTTTGGGCTTCTTATCGTCAACGTAAACAGCTGAAAAATCGAATCCGGGGGGGATGGGGCTTGCCATATTAATAATATCTCCTCTTTATCTATATTATAGCACTTATTTATTAAGAAGTAAATATATAATTATATAGATTTGAATAATGGGATAAAAACATATATTAAATAAATTTTAAATATGATATTATCATGATTAGAAAGGTGGAATAGATGATGAACAAAACAAAACAGAAAACCTTAAAAAGAAGCAAAGAAGGGCAAAATCCTCAGATAGCCCAGTTAACGGAAGCCTTTGAGGCTTTTCAGGTTCAGTATGCGGCAGGCGTCCCCCAAGATGAGGGTGCCGAGAAACACCTAAATGACTTATATGCAGATGTTTGGAAAAACATTGAAACAGTCGCGAATTCTTTGGGATTTGACAGCCGGCTCTTTATAGAGCGGCTTTTCGCTGCAGCGGGCTTAAGCGTTGAAGAAGCGCTCGAACTATACGAAATATCTAAAAAATAAAAAAAGGCAAGGTTAAAAATGACAGGTTTAGTGAGTTGGACTTTTCAAGATGATTATCAAAATTTAATATCGAGCTGCGACGCGCACGCATCGGCTGTAAATCAACAAACGGAGGATGCCAAAAATTATCACAACACAGTCATAGAGCAGATGAATAAATACCTTCAGGGTAAGAATCCTGAACTTGCTTTGATCTATTTTCTCTATGTTGTCATGGCTTCGACAAACCCGGATAATAATGCAAACATTTTAGGGCTTGCCGGCGACCAGACGAATGTATTGGGTCAAGCGATGTCTGCATCGGCAGGAGAAACCAGGCTGTCGACCGATTTGCAAAACCTCTTTTCCGACAACATCTCCACTTCAAGCGTTCCTGAGAATATGCAGGTAGGCACCATGAACAATGCCGTCGGTCAGTTGATTGACGTGTTCACCAACCCTTTAAACAAAGACTATGCAAGTGTGGTAGGTTCGTTTGATGCAAGCTCGAGAAGCTCTATCGTTCAACAGCTTAAGTCGATTCAAGGTACTATGCAGGAATATTTTTCTCCAACGAATGCGGATGGCACTCTTAACGCTCAACCATCCGGGAAGGAGGATGGACTCGATAACGAAAACCCCCCGAAGCTCATGAGCTTCCATGCCATGAATACGAACATGTCGAGCAAAGACGATGTAGGCCATGCGGTAGAGGCTTCGAAACAGCTTACACAAGCTTTCCAGACTTTGGGCTCCATTACTCAAAACATCAACGCGGCGCTGAACCAACAGGTTTCGCAAGCGACCGCTTTCACGCAAAACGAGCAGGCATTCTACAGTTCTTTGATGAAGAGTACGCTCGACATGATCAACCAGAATGTGAACAACCAGGTAAGGGGGTAATGGGTTATGATGGGCTATGCTGCTATAGCAAAAGGCGTTGGCGCCGAGAACACTGAGAACCTTTGGGCTCAGATTACGACAGCTTTGCAGGGGATTAAACTGGGGCTTCCGCTGATTGGTTTGAACCAGCAATGGATAGATCAGATTGCGACGGATTCGCTGAACTACTCCAACGATATGGCGGCTTCCATCCGTGATCCGTCCAAAGTGGTGAATGCCGCTCAAGACAACGTACAGAAAGATTTGGATCAAAGCAAATTCGATTTGCAGGTCAACAGTTTTCAAAACATTATTGAAACGATCAAATCGAGCGCTTCGTATTTAGGACAAAATCTGGACAACGTTTTCAAATTGGCCGGTACGGTAGAAGAGTTATTAGCATATTATCAAAGTTTAAATATTGTATAACAGGGGATTTTTAAAATGAGTAGTACATCTGTATTTACAAACGCGGTGATTGAAGTTTTACAGGCGAATACCGGTAGCTTGAGCGCGCTGAACGCAATATCGAATCTTTGGAGCACAAGTACGCAAAATATTGGTAATAATTGGCTGGAATTTCAAGATAATATGGGCACAGAAGCTACGAAGGGCAAGCCGAAGCCAGCTGCCGGAAGTCTGGACGAGGCTATCTGGGAGGTTGAAAACAATATTAATAATATGAAGTTATCGGATATTTTTAGCAATTTAACACAATACTCGGTGAACGATTGGTGTATGGATGCAGTCACCACATTGCAATCGCTTGTTGCGGCTCAATGGGGTACTTATTCGGACAAAGCGCCTATTTGGAACGGGATTTTAGCGCAGGAGGCGACAGCGGTCCAATCGACATCGGGACAATACACTTCGACAGGGGATGCGGAAATCAAGTCGTGCGTCAGCGCATTGCAAAACGCAAGTTCCGCAGGGCAACCCGTTTCGGATGCAGGGAAAGCGGTCATCGGAGTTTTATCAAACGGAGCCAGCGCACAAGGGCCAATTGCCGCTTAATGGATAAAATACTGTTAACAAATTTAAAAGAATGAAAGGATAAAAAAGGTGAATTATGAGTAGTAGTAGTTTAGTACAAAACGATTATATTGCAACAAATGATCCGGGAATCAATAACTCGGGTCCCATGGAGAAGACAAGTGCGCCGAAAACCGAAGCGTCGCAGCAGACTGGCATCTTCGATCCCACTACGCTGCCATTTGGCATGGGGATGATGATCATGCTCGCATTTTTTGAGATACTCAAGTACCTAAACCAGATGTCTCAACAAAATTATCAAGCAGTGATGGATTCCGTAAAAACCATGATCGGTGATGATAAGAATAACCAATCAGGGTTAATCGAAATCTGGGTCGAGCAGGGCATGAATGCCGCTACTAAAACAGGCCAGCAAATGACGGATCAAGCGTGGGGGTCGCTCATTGGTGCAGGCGTAGGCGTTTTGACTACGGGACTGACGATCTGGTCAGGCCTACGAAATACATCGAGTGGTATGTTTGCTTCTACAGAGAAAAAAGCTGCTGACCTCGGATTGGGAAATGCCCAAAAGTATCAAACCATGTTGAAAGGGGTTAATCCGGCTGATAAGGTTGCAGCAAATGTGGCGGAAGTGGAGGCTGATGCGCTTGATGGCGCACCGAATCCTAACCTGGGACAGGTAATCAATCCTGCTACCCGTAAAAATGAGTTGAGGGACGGGATTAATATCCATAATTATAATGATAAAGACGTCGATACGAAAGCGGCGGCGGCGGCTTTGAAAAGTGAGGCAGGCCCGGGATATTCGGCAGCTCTCAAAGAAGCCGAAAAACAGACGGAGAATGCGACAAATCACGTGCGTAGCTTCGATGGCAAGCTCCAAACCCAGGTGAATTTCCTGAACATAGGCAACGGAGCAGGCACCAACGCCGCCAAAGGTGGTTCCGACATGATCGCTGCTAAGGACGCTGTGGAATCGGGCCAGGATAAAGCGCGTGCGGAAGCGTTGCAGCAAGTCACACAAAATTTCAACCAGGTGCAAAATACTGCGGCGCAGAATGCGCAACAGCAGCAACAGCAGCAGGGAGATCAGGCCAACGCTCTGGCCAACGCGCTTCGCGCTATCAATTCTCCAGCGTAGTACCCATCGTAACAAATTGGGTATACAGTGCACCGAGCCGGGCTGTAAAACAGCCCGGCTCTTTTTTTGTTTACAGTTTTTGACAACTGCCTTTCGTGCCCGCGCTCGCCGCCCGAATCGATTGAAATCAGGAATGATCATTTGTTTCGAATGACGCAAGGAAATCGAGATAATTTTCACGGGTAACAATGAGACCTTTTACGCCTAATTCTTTTTCTGCTTCATTGAGAGCGTTTTGCTCTCGTTGGAAGGTATCTTTTTCCTGGATATCATAGCAGACTTGCATGAGGTGCAAACGGCCGTCAAATCCATGGGCGATAAAATCGACCTCTTTTCCTGACTCTGTTGTATAGTAATATACTTCTTCGCATCCATGGCGACGTAAATCCAAGTAAACGAGCGTTTCAAATAACCGTCCCAGATTCTGAGTGATTCCAATCATGTGCGATCTGGCTAAACCGGTATCAACCGCATAGACTTTTCGAGGGTTGCTCTCTTGTTTTCTCCGCGATTCAGAATAAAGAGGGATCAGTGCGATCAAATAACAATCGGTAATGTATCCGAAATATTCGTAAATAGTGGATTTCCCGATTTTATATCCTTGGCTTTGTAAGTCATGGAACAGTTTGTTGAAAGTGATTAATTTTCCTGTGTTGCCTAATGCGAATTTTATTAGATAACGCACTAAATGTTCGTTTTTTACCTCGTGCCTTTCCAAGATATCTCTTAAGATGGTCACGCTCACGTAATCTTGATGGACTCTTCGACGGTCGATTTCGGAATAATCGATCGGTTCGGGGAACCCCCCCTTTAGCAAATAATCACGCAAGAGAGCCAAGTATTCATCTCTTGCCCGGGGACTCATCGGGCCTGCTGCGACCTTTGGCAAATGGCTGGCTTGGAGAAATTCGGAAAGGCTATAGGGCCAAACTTCGGTAGAAATAGCCCGTCCGCGTAGTTCTGTGGCGATTTCTTTGCTTAAGAGGCGGGCGGAAGAACCGGAAAGGTAGAGAGAAACATCCTTGGTGTCGTGTAGTCGCCGCATGAGTTTAGACCAATCGGGCGCGTTTTGGACCTCATCCAAGAAAAGATAGCAATGGCGCTGGTGATTTTGAGGATACAATTCATAAAAACCATCGATGAGTTCTCCCAGCGTTCCTTTATCGAATTCGGGAAGACGATCATCCTCGAGATTTAAATAATAGATCTGCTCGCGAGTGACCCCTGTTTCCAGAAGTTCGTTGATCCTTTGGTAAAGGAGGTGGCTCTTTCCGATGCGTCTCATTCCCAAGATTGTTGAGATTTTTTTTGGGAGCTCGACAATTTTCATATTGCGGCGATGTAGGGGAATAGGAAGCCGCTCATAAAATTCCAATAATAACTGCTCTGTACTTCTCTTGAGTTCTCTGTCCATTTCTTTATCATATCAAAAAGGTATGCTTTCTGGGAAGCCCACTTTTTGATAAAGGTGTCCTTCCATGAAGGCACACCTTTAAAAACAGTTTTGGTTCTTCCGACAAATGAGTACCTGTAGCGGGTAAGGGCATTAAGTCCGCAGTTTTTATGAGCCTTAATTATCAGCATGTTGCAAAATGAACCACAGAGATAGATACCACAGAGAGAAGAACTTAAGCACGCATCCGCTGAATACCATCCTTAAGAATCTTTACGTTAAAGTTAATCAAGAGCCCCA
>DATIHO010000075.1:0-2622 GCA_035480615.1 Chlamydiales bacterium
TTTCGAACGCTGGAGCAGAGGGTATAAACAACAAGATTAAAACGATGAAAAGGCAGGCATATGGATTCCGAGATATTGAATATTTCAAACTGCGACTCTACCACCTACATGAATCCAGGTACGCATTTGTCGGATGAACCAAAATAATGTTCACTTTGGCTACGTCAGCTTTGCAACAAATTTTTGGGTATACTCGCGCCTTGCCATTCGGCAATGGTCGCTCGCTCCAGACACAAAAATTTGTGCAGCTTCCTTGCCAAAGTGAACATTATTTTTTATAAATGGTATTATTCTTTTTGTGCCGTAAAGATTTGGAAGGGAAGAAGCCCCTTCCAAAGGGGGAATGCTTCCAGTGTTTTTTCGAGAGCGATTCCCCCTTTTAGATCAGCGAGAAAGGGCGGCAAAAACCCCGAGCGATGGACAGCCGGGTGAAGAAATCCAGCCCTTTTCATTGCGGGCAACAGAGATGCAGGGCGCATCTTGAGAATTCCTTTTTCGCCCTTCCAGGTCATTTTGGGAGTGCATAAGATCTGGATGTAATAGAAAAAATTATAGGGATTCGGTTCTATGAAAATCAGCTTGCCTTTTGGTTTTAATAGTTTTGCAATTCCCTGGAAAGCTTGATCGAGATCAAACATGTGATGAAGGGCAAAAAAGCCAATGGCTGCATCGTATTGCTCCCAGAGGGCTTTGGGAGGCTTGGCAATATCGGCAGAGTGGACAGGAAGAGGAAGTCCTGTCTGATTGTGGCTTTGTAGCTGCTGTAAAAGTCCTTCTGCGATATCGAGCCCTTCCACGCGATATCCTCGTCGTAACAAGGCGATCGTATATTTTCCGATACCGCATCCAATATCGATCAGCCGATCTTTTTTTGTGAATTGAGCCGCATCGATCATTCGCTCTATTTGCCGTTCGATATAGGCCGATGGGCGGGGCTGCATCGATTTCTTCTCATTGGTTTCGAAGTATTGTTTCTGATATAAAATATGCTCCTGAGGATCCATCTTTACCTTGTATATGTTTCGAAAATCGTCTCGAACCCAGCCTGCGGTGGAAGTGGCTTCATATTGGATTGGATGAATGTCTCAAGATCAGCAGGATGATTCAAGGGATGTAAAGTGGGCCAATTTGACCAGCAAAGATGATCGCGTGCCAGGCACATCCCCTCTTGGATCGCTCGAATCAGTTCTTGCTCTCCCTTGGATCCCAGTGCAGGATGGAAAGGGATGTCAAAAGGAGTTGGATTTTGCAGATCGAATAGAAGATAGTAAAAGCCAGCATGCGTGCTGAGAAAAAAAAGGGGGCCGTGCGGGAAAGAAAATTCTTTTTGCATCCTACGCCAATGTCTATGACACGCCCGATCCATGACAATCCACCTGAATTTGGGAATTTTAGAAGAGACGCAATGCCCCTGTATCCACCGATGACACGGTCCTTCCAGAGAGTTGAGAATGTAACAAGAAAAGAAAAAAGTGAGTACATATTTTGCACTTTTCTTTATCCAGAAAGGAATCAAGGAACCCAGTGCTGAATAGAAATAAAGAGTCCCCAGAAGTGCGAATGGGACAAAGGCGATTTTTTGCATGTTATCGGGCCTTGGAAAGAGGGCCAGAGCACTGCCGCAAAGAAAAATGAAAAGAGACCTGGTCGAGTATTGATTTCTTTCCCTCTTTTGAAAAGAGAAGAAGAGCCATCCGAAAATCAACGCAAAAGGAGTGGCATAAATAAGCAGGGAATAAAGGCTGAAATCTTTAAAATCGAGGAAGTAATTATTGTCTCTCAAAGCCAAATAGCGAAACTTATTGATTACTCCATAATCGAAAAAGGGAGCAATTCCTCCACTTATAATAACAGGAAAGAAAATGATCGCTGCTGTTGCAGAGAAAATCGCTGCATGCAAACAGAGTTCTTGGAAGCAAAGTAGCCAATGTCCCCTTCGCTTTGCGAAAATCTCCAGGCTGACACAAAGAGCTGCAATGGCGCCTACATTTTGCTTGGCTGTGAAACAAAGAGCCGAAAAGCAAGAGGCTTTGAGAAGCCATGTTTTTTCGAGCGAAGCGCTCCATTTCAAAGTCATCCAGAAGACAGCCAGAAACAACACTTTAGACAAAGGATTATAAGCGGAAAATCCCCAATTGCTCTGCGGATGAGCCAAAATGAAACAAGTCAAAACAAAAAGAAATGTGCGATAGCGATCGAGTTTCAATTCTGTGAGGATCTGAAGCATTAGAAAAACACCAATTGTAAAATAGCTAACAAGTACAAGCCTTGCGATAAATAATTCTTGGCCAAATAAGAGGCAAACAAAAGCTGTGCAATATACAGATAAGGGGCCTACTCCCAGGAAAATGTCTTTGTAGAGCGATTCCCCCGCTAAAAATCGGCTGATCACTTGGAAGAACCAGGTCTCATCATCGGTATGAATCTCTTGGAAGAGGGCATAGGCAGTGCCTAGAAAAAGGGTGAAAGCAATTTTTAGCCAATAGACCTCTTTCGTAACTAAGGGTTCGTCGATTTTCGGAATTATTTTGGCCGATTTTCTTGTTTTTTTGGGGGGATAGTATACGAATGTTGATACAATCCCCCCAAAAAAACAAGAAAATCGGCTCAAAAGAATCCGAA
>DATIHO010000076.1:0-9349 GCA_035480615.1 Chlamydiales bacterium
CTTAGAGACTGTCTACAAACTTCGTTTCTGTCGATTTTTCGGTTCTTTTGAGCCGCTTTTTGGTTCTTTTTGCGGGGGTAGTATCAAACTTCGTATACAACCCCCGCAAAAAGAACCAAAAAGCGGCCAAAATAATCCAAAAATTCGACGAAACCGAAGTTCGTAGACGGTCTCTTAGCCGTTAAAAATACCGAAGGTTCTTTACCCAATTCGAAAGAAAAAGACTTCCATTGATAGACAGGATAGGATCCGATCTTTTGCCTGAGGGTTGTGAGGTTCGCTGCAACGCAAAGAAGCGTTTTTGGCAAAAGTGCATTTTTCAGAAACTCTAACATCTTTGCAGATCGATAAGGCGTTTCGATCCAGATTTGGGTCTCCCCTCTCTGGGATCGCGCCTCCAACTCTTTCACCTTTTGTGTCAATTCCTCAGCATCCCTTGGCAAATATCCGTGAGAAGAAAATCGTTGACCGGAAAATCCTGAAAGCTGCAATGCGAGAAGAAAAGAACAGGGCCCCGGGATTCCCTGGACTTCAATCGAAAAATAGCGCGCGGCTGCCACAAGATCCGATCCAGGATCAGCGATGCAAGGAAGTCCTGCGTCTGTCAACAAACCCCAAGTTTGTCCTTCCAAAATAGGCTGCAATTGGGCGGGTTCAAAGCGCCGAAAATCGATTCTTGAAAAGGGGGTTGTATTCTTCAATACTAGCCCCCTTTTCAAGAATCGATTTTCGGCAGCTTTCAATCCCGCCCAAAGGCCAACTTTTGAATCACTTTGGGTATAGTTGAGATTTGCAATTAATTCAACCGGGTGTTAATTAAATCATATGTAATTGGAGGCTTTACTATGGAAAAAAATGAGCGATCGCTCCGTACAGTTTTTCCTTTTTCCGACTTTTGGGAAAGCGGCTACCAAACAGGACTTTCCGTATCAGAAGATAAAAAACACGTATACGTGGAAGCAGAGCTTCCCGGCTTAAAAGCAAATGAAATTGAAATGACCTTTGAGCATGGAATTCTTTGGATTCGAGGAGAACACAAAGAAGAAAAAGAGGATAAAGGGAAAAAATATTTCAAGAAAAGTGCGCGTTCCTTTTCCTACCGTTTGCAAACACCAGGAGGCATTGATGAGAGCAAAAAGCCTGATGCAATGTACCAAGACGGGGTGATGAAAATCGTGTTTGACAAATCGTCTGAGTCTCGCGGAAAAAAGATCTCCTTTAAAACAAAGTAATGGGTTTATACCCAAAATGAGTTGGATTCAAACGAGATCCGAATATGCTCAGGTATGCTTTTTCAGACTGGGGCAAACTGTATGTTCGGGATCCCACCATAACAACCAAAGCACATTTCCTTCTTTGATGCCCCACAATCTCTTGCGACCAGTGATGCGTAAAGAAAATAACTGATCCAAATCATCTTTTTTTATTTGCATTAGACGTTTTTGTGCTTCGGGACAAAGATCGCTTCGGTTGACGAAATGAGAACCATTATTACGCAGATCCTGCCATGTCAATTTTTGATTTTTGAAAATCTTTTGCAATAGTTCTTTTATTTGTAAGGGATCAAATTGATCCCAACCCCAAGGACCTTCCCTATCCATTTGATCCGCCCTAAACTCAATACAGAGACGGTCAGAGGGGAAAATACCCGCTTTTGGAGTCTTAGATTCTGAAGGGAAATTAAAGGATTTGGCGACTTTCTTTCGATTCCAATCGGACATATTGCTGAAAATAAGGACAAGTAATTATTGATTATTGATGGGTTGCCCCTCTAGATCGACCGCACTGTAATACTCAAGCATTAAGGAAAGCTTGATCTCTGCATCGCCGCGTTCACCTGGTTTCAGACCCTTACGCGCTTCTTTCCAAGGATCTTCTAAGTGAGTCAAGTCGCTTAGCCATTGAGCTGTTTTATCCCCATAAGCATTCAGAACATGATCAATAGTATCTTTCTGATTCGCAGATAGATTATTTGGACTTCCTTTGGGCATGTCTTTTACGTAAAACATCCTTTTATGCTGTTGGTATAGTTCTCTAACGACTGGACCATTTGCCCACGCCAGGATGCTTTCCCTGAAGAGGGGCTTCTCATCCCAGACCAGAGACCATGCTTGACAATAGTAGACTAACTTTTGGAGTTTCCAAGCGGTCAGAGGCTGTTTTTTAGGCTGTTCTTTGATGATGTATGCAGCAACATCGAGAACGGAAACGGGTTTTTCAATATGCACTTTTGGTTTTCTCTTTTTGCCCACAAGCATATCTCATTTTTTCAAGAGAATCAACACTTTAATAAATTTCAAAAGACGGTTGTTTGGGGTATACCGAAACAACCCGAAGAATCGGTTTTTGACGACGTCGACTTGGCAGCATTTTTTTTGTCTTCGCTCGCGCCTTGCCATTCGGCAATGGTCGCTCGCTCCAGACGCAAAAAACTGCGCCGCCTCCTTGTCAAATTCCCGATTCTTCAGGTTGTTTCGGTATATCGGACAAAAGTCTATTGTTCGTACCTTGATAGCTAATTCTAAAATTTCTTTAAGACATAGCACGGGTGTCAGATTAAGTCCAATTTTCACACATGGGAAAAATGGGATTGAAGTAAGATAAAAAATATGCTATATTGACCCCGATCGGAAAACAAAAGGAAAAATCTATGAAGCTACAAACCCAATGGATAACAACAAATAGCAATGATATTGTGATTCAAACTTTTGATGGTAACTCCACTCACATGGGTGCTGCAATACATTCACACGATAAATATACAACGAAAAATGTAGAAGAAAATGCAAAACAGTTAGCAAGACAGTTCCATATTCCTTTTGTACCTGCAAATGCTGAGGTTATGACTTATATGAAACGAGGTTCGGGGTTTCAAGCGACTAAAATCCATCCTAATGGAAGACAAGAATCCTGTTTTTTGGGCACCGAAAGTATGGCAAAAAAGGTGGCCAAATCTGCAGAAGGAACCTTTTACGTGCCACCAAAAGATCTAGATGATTGCTGCACAATATTGTAATCACGAGCACTTAGCCGTTAAAAATACCGCAGGTTCTTTACCCAATTCGAAAGAAAAAGACCTCCATTGATAGACAGGATAGGATCCAATCTTTTGCTGAAGAGTTGTGAGGTTCGCCGCAACGCAAAGAAGCGTTTTTGGCAAAAGTGTATTTTTCAAAAACTCTAACATCTTTGCAGATCGATAAGGCGTTTCGATCCAGATTTGGGTCTCCCCTCTCTGGGATCGCGCTTCCAACTCTTTCACCTTTTGTGTCAATTCCTCAGCATCCCTGGGCAAATATCCGTGAAAGGAAAATTGTTGACCGGAAAATCCTGAAAGCTGCAATGCGAGAAGCAAAGAACAGGGCCCCGGGATTCCCTGGACTTCAATCGAAAAATAGCGCGCGGCTGCCACAAGATCCGATCCAGGATCAGCGATGCAAGGAAGTCCTGCGTCTGTCAACAAGCCCCAGGTTTGTCCCTCCAAAATAGGCTCCAATAACGCTTTTTTTTCTTTTGGAGAAGTGTGTTCATTTAATAACCGCAAAGGCAGCATCGCCATTCTTTCATGAGAAAGAAATCTGCGCAAATAGCGTCTGGCGCTTTTTTCACTTTCAGCGATCAGTCCATCAAGTTGAGAAACTATGGTTTGCACGGAAGACGGCAAAAATGGATCCGCAGGAAGCGATTCATCTAAAACATTTGGAAGTAAAATCAGTTTCGAAGATGTGAGCATTGGATAGAGTGTAAAGAAATTTGGAAATAATCTAAAAGCGGACCTTCCCGAGAGGCGCCTATACGCGAATGGCACTCTACTTGAAAAAGGAGATCTAACCCATTTTGAAAATATAGGCGGCCAAGCTTTGCAGCTTGTGTGATTCTTTTTTCTAACAGCCTGGGCCAAAGCTTAGGGAAATAGCTGCCCCATTTTTCACGCGGTGTATTTTGTGCGGCCAGTTCTGTGATTTTCAATCCCGTCTGTAATTGAGACCGGATCGCCGGAACCAAGCCTTGAAAAGGGTTCGATCCAAGTGTGGCTTTTTGTCTTTCCCAAACGATCTCTTCAGCCGTAGCCCAAATCGTGCTGGAACGGCTGAAAGATGAGATACAAAACACATCAGAACGCTCAATAGTAGGCCGTTTTCCCACAAAACAAATCAGCTTATCCATTTCACTATCCAAAAGAGATGCATCAGCCCCCAGCCTTTCGAATAAAAGAGCGGCCGCATCCGGCGCAAGCCATTTTCCCCCGTTTTGCGCTCTTTGAGCAATGTGTTCTTCAAGTCGTTTTTCTTTCTCCCAAGGCTTTTCTTCCAAAGAATCAAGCACCACTCCCGCTTTTTCTATTGCGGCAGATAAAGGCGTTTTAGATCTCGTCGCACAGAGAAGATACCCATAAAATGCAGAGCTGCAGCAACGAATCAGCCCTTGAAGCTCCTGCTTCTCCAAATCTTGCGCCTCTTCGAGGAGAACAACCGGCTCCCCTCCAAACAGGGTGGGACTCAGTAGCGAATCGATAATTTTGACTAAAGGCGCGTCAGCTCCATTGAGGCGGACACAGGGACGCCCTGGAAAATGCGCAAGGATTGCCTGAATCGCCGCCTTTCTTTCATAATCATCAGCAACCGCTATCAGATAACATTTGCAAAGATGATCGGGAGCGGCAGAAGATAAATGCTTTTGAAAGGCCCGTAAATTTTGATAGCGCATCTCGTCTTATATTCCCCAAACGAAATCGATCTCTTGCACTACATCCGGATGAATGGAAGCATGAACAGGACATTGAAACGCTACCGCTTCCAGTTTCTCGCGAATTTGGGGAGATGGCAAGGAGGGAACACGGATCCGAACGATGAGCTTGCCAATGCGCCGCGTTGGAGCGGAAACCATTTGCTTTTCAACCTCAGCGGTTGCCCCTTCCAAATCAAACCCCATTTTCTTGCCTGTCATCGCCATAATCGTCAACATGCAACTCGCCAAGCTGACTGCGAATAAATCGGTCGGAGAAAAAGAGGCCCCTTGCCCTCCGATATCTTTTGGAGCGTCGGTCACTATTGCCACACCGGAGTCCGAATGGATGCATTCCATGCGGAAATTTCCTAAATACTGAATTTTCATTTTTGTCATATTCTACTCCACGATTGGGTATAATAACCTGAATAAGCCGACTATTCAAGGCGGAATGCTTGGATGCCTTCCTTTATATGAATGGACAATAATATGAGATGCTTTTCTCTTGTCGATTAACAGGTCAAATCTTGGCATTTGCTGGGGAGCGCAGCGACCGCACAAATGTTAAGATTTGACCTGTAAATGGGCAAAGCCCAGTCACAAGGAACTGATCAATACACCCGCAAGACAAAGAACCACGCCCCTCCAATCCAGCCGCTCCTGATAGAATTTTTTTCCCCAAAGATTGCATAACAAAATCACAGTCACTGCAAAAAGCGGGAATAAAACCGGACGAAATTTCAAGCCAGGATCCCGAGTTGCCATCAACAAACAAAAAGTAGCGCCTCCATTTAACAACCCCGCAATTATTCCTAAAAAAATTTCTTTATAATAGAACCATCTTCGTTCAGAGAGATAAAAACGGACAGACTGAACCAATGCCGGAACCAGGAAAAATCCCGGCATAAACCACATGTCTTCTTGAATCGAACAGGCCCATGGGATCAAGACATGGCTTTTCGGAAATTGCAAAAGAAGAGAACGCCACTGAAAAATCGAGAGGATAAGCCCCTGTATCAAAAAAATCGCAACCGCTACAAGCAACCATTTGCCAAAATGAGAAGCGCTTGTTAAAAAAGATGCGGAATTTTTTTCCTGAATAAGAGAAAGAAATATCCCTGCTGTTAGAAAAATAAATCCAATAATGAGAGGCCATTGCAAATGAAATCCAAACGACGCGCCAAATAGAAAAAATAAAAAAAAAGCAGGAACCATTGATGCAGAATTTTGGAAAGCAAAGGTCAATCCGGAAGGACCGATTTGCACAGCATAAGCAATGAGCAGCATCATCATGAAATTAAGCACTCCAGCAAAGAGGCCAATCGATCCCGTGATCATACTGAATGAGTGGAAGCTGAGATCCAATTGAAAAACAAATGAAATGAGGAATGAAAAAATAAAATATAAACACAGATAGCCTTGCGCCGACTTTTGAAATTCAAAATTTTTGCGCAAACAAAAATTCACCGTGGCAGCGAAAACGGCCGCTATCAATATAAAAATCAATGCCAATGAGCGGCCATAACAGTTAAATAATCTCTTAAATGCCTGGGCATCAAAAATTTTTCTCGCACTAGCTGCTTTCCTTTTTCCCCAAATTTTTGCCCGATGTCCGGATTTTGAAGCAGAAATTTGATGCGGTGTGCAGCTTCTTGAATCGTATGAATAATAAATCCGGTTTGTTGATCGATGACCTGCAATCGAATCCCTCCCGCATTGCCTCCAATCACTGGTTTCGATTTCCATAAAGCTTCGGAAACAGTGAGCCCAAAACCCTCTTTTAAAGATTTCTGAAGGATAATTGCGGCTCTCCGTTGTAATGCATTAATTGCCCGATGGGAGGCAGGGGGAAGCAGTAAAATATGAATGTCAGGATCTTCTTTAGCCCGGACCTTCACCTCTTTCAACACAACGGTCCCTTCAGGATCGTCGACGGCTTCGCTGCCGGCTAAAGCAAGTTGAAGTCCGGGAAATTCCAGCTTCGCCAGCCGATAGGCTTCGATGACTCCTAGAGGGTCTTTAAAACGATCGAACCTCGATACTTGCAGAATAAAGGAGCGGTTTATATCGATGCCGAGTTGATTGCAGGTGTGTTGAATTTCTTCTTGCTTAAGTTCGATGTTCTTTTCGCTGAGCGGATCGATGCTCGGAGGGATAAAATAGGTGGGATGAGGGAGATTTTGAGCAAACTCTTTTAAAGAAAAAATTGTAGCATCATAACGATCGATTTGGTTTTTAAGGTATTGCCAGGCATCTTTCGATGGAGAGGAGAGATCAATATGGCAGCGCCAAATCCACTTTCCTTTTCGATCCGGAAAATGGGCAAGAAGAGCCAGCGGTTGAGGATCGTGTATAAAAACAATATCCGCATTTTGTAGAGTATCTTTTAAGAGCGCGGCATTTTTTGCGGTTGTTTCTTCGTAGGCCTGCAAAAGGGCAGCATCTGGAAAAACGCCCTGTTGGCCCTGCAGCGAATTGTGAAACATTTTCGTGCATTGAAAAAATGCATCAGTGCCCTGCAGCACTTTCCAATGAACATCCAAACCTAAAGCTTTTGTTAAAGGAATCATTCTGGATAAAATTTCAGCAACGCCCCCACCTTCTCGCGTGGAGTTGACGTGTACGATTTTGCAGTTTTTCAGTAAAGACGCAGCCTGAAATAAATCGTTGATGATTTCAGGTGTGAGAAACGGGCGATACTCATCTAAAACTTGATTACGTAATTTCACAAAAAATTTTACCAATTACAAAGCCTTGACAAAAGATCTTGATGACAGGTATCCTAAAATCCGTGATTTTTTTCAAAAAGAAAAAACCAGCTTTTTCTCCTGTAAAGGAAAAACCAAGGCCCCAGAAAACAAAATCGTTGTCGTTGCAAGCAATCTCGCACGAGCGCGTACTGACCGCAGAAGGGTGGCGCCGGCTCATGGAGAAAAAAAAGAAATAAGTTCTTTTTTACGTGCAAAAGCTGATGTTTTCCAGAAAAATAGAGGAATCGTATGTTTGGAATCGATTTAAAGGGAAAAAAAGCCTTTATCGCAGGAGTAGGAGATGATCATGGTTTTGGCTGGGCCATTGCTAAATCCTTAAGCCTTGCAGGCGCTGAAATCATCATTGGCACATGGGCGCCGATTCTAAAAATTTTTAAAACTTCCCTTGCAAATGGCAAATTCGACGAATCGCGAAAATTAAAAAATGGAAAAATGCTTGAATTTGCAAAAATCTATCCGATCGATGCGGTCTTCGACAACATGGAAGATGTTCCTCAAGACATTCGAGAAAACAAACGCTACGCCGAACTCTCCGATTATTGTATTGCCGACGTCGCAAAGCAGATAGAGGCCGATTTTGGAAAAATCGATATTTTAGTTCACAGCCTTGCCAATGCGCCGGAAGTGACAAAACCTCTGCTTGAAACGTCTCGTAAAGGATATTTGGCTGCGATCAGCTCTTCAACCTATTCTTTCATCAGTCTACTGTCTCATTTTGGCCCGTTTATGAATTCAGGCGGATCGGCTCTCTCTTTAACTTATATTGCTTCTGAGCGAGTCATTCCCGGCTATGGTGGCGGGATGAGTTCCGCAAAAGCGGCGCTTGAAAGCGATACTCGCACCTTAGCCTGGGAAGCAGGACGGAAATGGAATCTTCGCGTGAACGCTGTTTCAGCAGGGCCATTTAGAAGCCGTGCGGCCCGGGCTATTGGGATGATTGACGATATGATTGTTTATTCCAAGGCGAATGCGCCTTTACAAAAAGATCTTGAAGGGGAAGAGATAGGCGCCGCTTCCGCATTCCTCCTCTCCCCGCTTGCATCCGCAATTACAGGAACGGTGCTGTATGTCGATAATGGCATGCATGCTATGGGAATTGCAGTGGATAGCTTTTCATTGAAAAACAATAGATAATTAACTATACCCAAAGTGATGTTTTTAGCAGATGCTGTGTTTATTCCGGATGAAAAGGGAGATTTAATGTCTTTCTCTGCCTCTGTCGCAGAGACTCCCATTCCGCCTTCCGATATGGGGATGGCTCTTTTCAAAATGCTTCTTACGCTCATTGCCCTGGTCGCTCTTTTGTATGCAAGCTATTGGTTTTTGCGAAGATTGATTCAAAATCGGCTGCAAAAGGGGGTGGGAGAGAGATCGATTGAAGTTTTAGAAAAACGGATGATTAGCGCAAAAACAATGCTGTATATTGTTCAGGTCGAAAATAAAAAAATTCTTCTCGCCGAATCTCATCTCGAAGTCAAAGCACTGGCAAGCTTTTCAGAAAATCAAGAATCTTCTCAGCGGTAAATTGCAACTGAGAAATCGACTTACGATCGTCGATTTTCGGCGCTTTGAGAGACTGTTAACGGATTTCGCTTCTGTCGATTTTGGGGATTATTTTGGCCGATTTTCGGTTTGTTTTTGGGGGGTAATATACATTTGGTCGATATTACCCCCAAAAAACAAACCGAAAATCGGTTCAAAAGAACCCCAAAATCGACAGAAGCGAAATCCGTTAACAGTCTCTGAACCCGCCCAAAGGCCGATTCTCGAATCATTCTGGGTATAACCTGCTCTTTACGAAAATTTTCTCCGAAAGAGCAGTATATTCATCTATGCGAAAAAATTTTCTG
>DATIHO010000077.1:0-11621 GCA_035480615.1 Chlamydiales bacterium
CTGAAGCGGAGCAAGCGCTCACCCAAACCTATTCGTACATTGGGCGAGGGCGGCAGTGCTTTGCCTTCGCCAGCGAGGACGGCAAATATGTCGTCAAACTCCCCCGAACCGATATCTACAAGCTCCCCCTTTGGGTCCGCGTCCTTCCATTCCCATCGCTTCGCAACCGAATGCGCATCGACCGAGCTGAGCGGGAGAAGTTCATCATCGACAGCATGCACATCGCCTTCGAGGAGCTGCAAGAGCAAACCGCCATCCTAGCCATCCACCTAGGCCAAAGCGCCTCCAAAAACAAAAAGCTAACCCTCATCGACGCATTAGGATGCAAGCATCTCCTGCCCCTTGAGAAAACCTCTTTTGTCCTCCAATATAAACGGCCCATTCTGATGAAGGCCTTTCAAGAAGCGCGCCGCACCGGCGACACACCCCAGGCCCAACGCATCCTCGACGCCCTCATCGCCGCGGTCGTCGATAGAGCTGAAAAGGGGATCCTGAACAGAGACCGCTCTTTCCTACGCAATTATGGATTCGACGGCCACAAGGCCTATCAAATTGACATCGGCAGTTTCTTTCGCATTGAAGGCATGCCCAAAGACACCGCCAAACACAAATCGATCAACGACTCGATGGACGCGGTGAAGGAGTGGCTAACCACTAACGACCCAGAGATGCTCCCCTATCTCAACGAAAAACTCGCCGCTCTTTCGGGAAATTCGAAATCATAGCATCCCGCTTCTTAACCAGTTCAGCCACAGGATTCGCTCTCGTTGCCACCTCTTTGTAACTGGGTACTTTCACACTTGCCTCATGAAACTCAAGAAACGCTTTGAACGACTTGTACACATCCCGTTCACATTTGATTTGATCCCCTTGCAAGGTAAAGACCTTGATCATTGGAGTACCTCTACCATCGAGAAAGATCGCTGTGAAGCGAGAATATTTTTCTGCGGAAGGTTGAACCACCATGCTGCTTCCAGTACGAACGGTCTCAAGGTGCTCAACAGGATAAGTGAACTGTTTACTAAAATACCCTCCATAGAGGCCCAAAACCGCATAGATTCTTGGGTCGAACTTAGGTGAAGAAGAGACAACAGCGGCCATAAACCTCCAGTTTTTACAATGGGCGGGAAGTTTACGACCCAACAATTAAGTTTGTATAAATATTTTGAATCCAAGCTCCATGCCGCCAAATTTCCCAGGATATTATTTTGAAGAAGCAGCTCGGCCTGATAATTTGAAGCAAATTGCCTGAAACCGGGATCGAACCGATCACCTTCGCATTACGAATATGCAGGCCGCGCCTCACGCCGCTGCAATCCGCAGCAGCTGACACGAGGAGAGTGTAACCGATCCGTCCGTTTCGATCTACTGCGACATGCACTGGTTTGGGGTAGATTCCCGCCCCCTTTTGGTCCAGGATTGGTCCACGCAACAGAAGCGCTTGGCACAGACAGCCGTTTAGGATAAAATACCTCATTCCAATAGGGGAAATGCAATGGAAGGATCTTATTTAGAGGGGGAACTTGGCAAAGAAGCCGCGATCGGGGTAGCGAAAGTCGCCCTTGGCCTCGTACCTGGAGTCGGCCCGCTTCTAGTAGAAGCATTTTTCGAAACTCCTAGCCGTCTTGTTCAAAACCGCCGCGACGAATACATCGATGCTGTTCTGAAAAATCTAGCCCAAGTCCAAGAATCTTTGATCGATATTGACTACTTGAAGTCGGAAGATTTTTCGGATTTACTCCAACACATTGCAAGAAAGGTAATGATACGAAAAGCCAAAGAAAGGGCAGATTTTTTTGCGCGGTTATCAGCAGCAAACGCCCTGACAACGCGACCCACTGCTTCCGTGGGCTGGCAGTTTCAATTTGTCGAAATCCTTGCCGACTTGAACGACAGCGAAATGTATTTGTTGCTCGCGCTCGACAAACATCCATCACCGTCTGGCGCTAGCTTATCTGGAATATCGCCCCCCTTCGGGTTCGACAACAAGGCAGAATTCCAGTTGTGTTTCGACTCGCTGCTCTCCAAGGGACTTGTGTACGACGCAAGCCTTTCCGGGCTCCCGAAACTCGGCGTGGGACATAATCCCACACCAAGAGAGCGCATCGACATTTCCCCGCTTGGTAAAAAAATTATTCAGTTCACCAAAGAAGTTGACACCATCATGGAACGAGCCCTTAAAAAATTTTAGTGAGCTCTTGATCAAGGACGCCTTGACTCGGGTTTTGGCCATAAAATCGTGGAATCAAGAAAAGAGGAGCTTCCAAACTGGCAGCCCATACTGCACCCAAAGATATACGACACCCCAGCCCATAGTTGCAAATATAGCAACTGCTATCAGGCCTCGAAAAATCCAATCCCGCCATTTTGTGCCTTTTTGATTGAAGAAATCTCTGTGAAGGATAATTACGCTAGGATCGTCCGGCTTCAACTGAAATGCAAAATCACTCCCACAGGAAGGATGCGGATGCTGTCCAGCGAAATGATCAACTTTCAATAACCCATAAGCGGGAATTATGGTACTTTTGCATTTCTGTCTTAGATCGGAATCGAATTTTTCTTCTCCGCAAGACACATCTCTATTCCAACCTCCATGCAGCGCTTGGTTTACAGGATACACCTGGGCCCAAACATCCTGAAATTGCACGCAAGCCATGACGATCTTTGCGGGTATAGGAGCGCCCCATTCGCTTTTTACAAGCCATGAAATTTTCGATTCTACTATTCTCCCGTTGGGCTTACCGCCACATCCAATATCCGGAGTGATATCGGTGTAGCCGATGATTAAAATTTTGAGGCCAAAAAAACGCGGAATTGACGGGAAATACTTTCCGATCCAGATCAAAGTTTGTTCGTATAAATACTTCATAGGCAATCCCTCTCTTCATCGAACAAGTTAGAAGCAATAACATCAAGCTTTTCCATTGACGCACCTACATGACTTTATCAATCAATTTATTAATCACCGCTATCACCGCTTCGATCTGCTCAGGCAAGACCTTTGCAAGTGTCACAGAATGGCGATACCGTCCCCAGTATTGCTGCAACGCCCCAAGCGCTGAAGGATCGAACTGTATTGGCAATCGCAACGGCGTTTTGCGATGCTCAAACACTAAACGAATAGCTTTTGAAGTATCAGCCCAGTTCAGCATTTTCTCCGAACTGGCAAGAGTGTAGAGATCGTGAAAATCCTTCATCCGACTATTATCAGCCCCTCGGAAGATTGCCGTCTCTAGCTTCTCGGCAAATATGAACTCCATTGGGTAACAATTTACCGTTAGCGACGGTTCAAACAATGGCCCCTTGGAATTTGAGAGAAGCAAAAGCTCCTTCTTATGAGTTTGGACCAGATCGCCGAATCCTAGATCGATGAAGAGAGGAAATTTGGCCTTCCCAAAGCGAACCTCTATTTTGACGTGAGCGCCGGGATACTCCATGTGAAAATGTTCGAGAGGAGCGACGACCGGATTCATAAAAGCAAATCCATCTTCAATCTCAACCCGTAAAATATCATTAAAAGTTTTCTGCAAAGCGCTGATTTCATTGCTGAATCGTTGGATCGTAAAATCCAGATCTTTAGTTTCTCTACCGATATCCACGTACCGAGCCAATAGAGTTCCTCCTTTCAGAACAAAATGCGAGTGGTAAGGCGATCGGCATAGGCGAACAAGAAATCTTTCTGTAATCACGTTTTGCCAGACTTCAGCAGGAGTTACATTCCTTTCCTTGGCAATGAGGCGTAGTCGTTTTTTAAATGATTGTTCCAACGCGGATGTCATGTTGTTAAAGCCACAATATATTTATTAATATTAATTCTTAGCGCCTTGGCATATTTTGAAAGTTTTGGCAAATCTGCTTTTGGCCCGGAAGAAGGGTTTAGATAAGCTTGAAGAGCTTTGATGGCAATTTCATCGCTCAAATATCGAAATGAGTCGACAATAGTCCTTTCTCGATCAAAGATTTTCACTTCATATTTCCCCATCTTTACGGTTGTTAGCCCGAGACTCATATTCCTCATTCGAACAATTCGGGTGTGGGAGCGCTTCGGGCTTTTATCCGTGTTGGGAATGGCAATCCAATAGTCCCTCATGATCTGATCAGTTAGGTCATAGTAGCAAAGCGCCGAAACAAGACAAATAACGCCTCGAGGAATACTCGAGGCAGTTAGCACAAGCTCTTCAAAATCAAGATTTATGCCACTAAGGGCCTCTGCCACCCGGTAGAGCCCACGTCCGACCCTTTCAATGACCCCTTTTCGACAAAAATGCGCTAGCATTCGAGAAGGGATCCCTCTGGAACGAGCCTCGCTAGCCTTGAATATAGGCTCCTTTAAAAGAGGATCGAGAAGCTGCTGATACTTAGATGGTTTCATATTTCTATGTGTAACAAAAGAACTCATTAAAAGTCAATGAGAGCTTTTATTACACAGAATACAGAACGGATTGAGATTTTTGCTGAAAATAACTCGATTTTCAGTTAAATTTACTAAAAAGGAGAGATTTAAATGGAAAATTCACAAGACCTAGACAGGTCGACAGGTAGAGACTTTATCCGTCGCATTATAGACGAGGATGTCCTTGTAGGTCGCCATGAGGGTAAAGTCGTGACTCGATTTCCTCCCGAACCGAACGGATTTTTGCACATTGGGCATGCAAAATCAATTTGTTTAAACTTTGGGATTGCGGAAGAATACAATGGCGCGTGCCATCTTCGGTTTGATGATACTGATCCTACGAAAGAAGATGCCAAGTATGAGAAATCCATCCAAGAAGATGTGCGCTGGCTTGGGTTTGATTGGAAGGGCAATCTTTTTCACGCTTCAGACTATTTTGATCAAATGTATGACTACGCTGTCGAACTGATCAAATCCCAAAAAGCATACGTATGCGAGCTGAATGAAGAGGAAATTCGAGAATATCGAGGTACTGTCACCTCTCCGGGGCGACTCAGTCCATATGCAAAACGTTCTGTTGAAGAAAACTTAAATCTATTTCACAGAATGAAATCTGGTGAATTTCCTGACGGATTTTGTGTGTTGCGAGCGCGAATCGATATGACCTCTCCTAACATGAAAATGAGAGATCCTCTTTTATATCGGATTCGTCATGCTCACCATTATAAAACGGGTAACAAATGGTGCATTTACCCAATGTATGATTATGCTCATCCTATTTCAGATGCTGTAGAAGGAATCACCCACTCCATCTGCACTCTTGAATTTGAAAATAATCGAGAATTATATGACTGGGTATTGAACAACATTCATGCAAAGTTTGCCTATAAGCCACATCAGTACGAATTTGCGAGACTTGATCTTCAATATACTGTGATGAGTAAGCGGAAATTACTTCAATTGGTCGAAAATAAATATGTGAATGGATGGGATGATCCACGTCTGCCGACGATTGCTGGATTGCGAAGACGTGGATGCACGCCCGAATCCATCAAAAAATTCTGTGAACTGGTTGGAATCGCAAAATCAAACAGTTCAGTCGAAATGGCGCAATTTGAATTTTGCCTAAGAGATGATTTGAACGCCAAGGCTCCTCGAGTGATGGCTGTTGTAAGACCCTTAAAAGTAATTATCGATAATTATCCAGAAGAGCAAGTTGAAGAATTGGAAGCCTCTTACTGGCCCCACGATATCCCAAAAGTTGGCTCTCGCATTGTCCCCTTCACTAAAGAGCTGTATATTGAGAAAGATGATTTCCTTGAAAATCCGCCAAAAGACTTCTTCAGACTAGCCCCACGGAGAGAAGTTCGTCTGCGATATGGGTATTGCATAACCTGTACTCACGTCGACAAAGATGTGTCTACAGGAGAGATTACAGCTATTCATTGTACCTATGACCCAGAAACCAAAAGTGGGGGATCTCCTATAGGCAGAAAAGTGAAAGGAACAATCCATTGGGTATCTTCTCGTGCGCTGATAGGAGAAGTTCGTCTTTACGATCGACTGCTCTCTGAAGCTCATTTAGGACAAGATCATGATTTTTTATCACATATCAACCCTAACTCACTTGAAACTTTAACAGATTGTCGACTAGAACCTTCTCTTGAATCAGCTGCGCTTGGAGATCGGTATCAATTTGAAAGACAAGGCTACTTTTTTGTAGATCCTATTGATTCGAAGCCTGGAAGGTTAGTATTCAATCGAATTGTCACACTAAAAGATTCCTGGAGTAAAAAGCAGCCAAAGGCCTGAGGTGTATTCATGGACGCTATAGACAAAACAATCGTTTCTTTACTGCAAGCTGAAGGGAGAACCTCTTGCGAGAAGATGAGTTCAATCGTTGGGCTTTCTGTCTCTGCTGTGAATGAACGAATCAAAAGACTCCAAAAACAAGGAGTAATTACTGGATGGGGAGCAAATATTTGTCCTCAAAAGGTTGGCCTTGATGTTTTGTCTTTTGTTCAAGTTCTTTTAGGTGAAAGATGCGATGAAGAGGAATTTTTAACCGAAATCTCAAAAATTCCTGAGATTTTAGAATGTCACCACATTACGGGAGAATGGTCCTATCTACTGAAAGTCAGGTGTAGAAATATCAGTCATTTTGAAACCGTTTTAGGAGAAAAGCTCAAACCAATCCCAGGTATTTTACGTACACATACTCTAATCGCCCTCTCGTCGCCTTTGGAGAGAACTATTTTACCCCTGGAGTCAAATGAGCCTTGATTTTTTGTTAAAGGGAATCATCCTTGGATTCTCGATTGCCGCGCCAGTAGGACCAATAGGTGTGCTTTGCATTCGGAAAACATTGCAATTTGGTAGATTTTCTGGCCTTTGTTCAGGCCTTGGAGCAGCTTTTGCAGATTCTATTTATGCTATTATCGCAGCCTTTGGACTCACGGCCATTTCCAGCTTTCTTCTAGCAGGACAACTTTGGTTTCGTCTTATTGGAGGTTGTTTTTTGCTTTATCTGGGATGGAAAACATTTATTGCTAAGCCAGCTTCAGAGTCGAAAAATATCCCTCACACAACTTTGTTCAACGATTTCATTTCTACCTTTTTTCTTACGATTACTAATCCAATGACTATTCTCTCCTTCTTGGCTGTCTTTGCAGGGCTCGGGCTTTCTAGCGTTCACGGCAGTTATTTTCAGGCTGGCGAATTAGTGTTAGGAGTGTTCTTAGGCTCTGGCATGTGGTGGCTTCTCTTGAGCGAAGGCGTAACTTTATTCCGCAAAAAAGTCAGCCAAAAAGTGATGATATGGATCAACCGGATTGCAGGGGTAACTATCTTAGGATTTGGTGTAACCGCTTTATTGAGCACAATACTCTGATTTTTGAAATCATTTGTGCCCGGTAAGTTCTTGAACCCCTTTTCTGAGCTCCTTTATAATTTTTTCAGGCTCTAACCCTTGACGATCATATACGCTTTTTTGCGCTAATTCGTAATCTATTTTCTCTTGCATAACTGTTTGTTCATATTCTCGAATTTCCCTGAAATATATCCCTAAAAATCGACTCCCGTAAGCCACCGGGAGGTTCTTATTCTTTAGGAGCTTTACGCCTAGCCAATCCATCGCCTTCTCGTAATAGGGCAAAAAGCAATCTCTTTGAATGAGAGATTTCCACTGAGAGCGAGGAATGTGCTTAATGGCTGAATACCATTCGGATAAATGCACAACCTCTGTCCCATTTTCATCGGTTTGCTCCATCCAAAGCAGCAGTTCCTCTCCAAGAACTAACAACTCATGATTGGAAAAACCACAATTAGGCGGCCTTCCATGACCGACTCCATTTTGGTTTCCAATTGGAGCTCCTATTCGTTTTTTTGGCTCTTTCATAATCCCTTCTAACAACTGAAGAACAATCCATCTTATTGAATCTGAAAACCTTTTCGTAGATCCTTTGTAGGAAATTTTAGTTCTAAGGCAAGTTCTAGCCTGGAGATGATTCGAGGGTCGAGGCTAGCCTCACTTTTCCTTCGATTTGAGCTGATTATTGTAGGGCGGTTATTTTCTATACGGCTATCTATGATGAAATACCATTGCCGGATCATCCGATCAGAATCTCTCTCGACTCCAAAATCATCGATGAAGAGAACATCAGTTTCAGCATACTTTCGTAAAACACTAAATTCATCACCCTCTCGAGCAGCTCGCAGTAGTTCTAAATCAAGATCTCCACTTTTTACAAAAAGCCCAAACTCATTTTTTTCAAATAATCCTTTCAGAAGCGCTACTGAAAAATAAGTTTTCCCACAACCAGGTACACCTGAGAGATATAGAGACTGCTTATTTGAACTCTTGATCCAGTCTCGTCCAAAAGCCAGTAATTTATTAGGTAACAGGGAGGCGTTTTCTAAATGGGCATCCCAATACATCTTGCCGATGTTAAATCCTCTAGCTCTATCTTCCCAACTCATATCCCCTCTGAAAAATCTAATACCTTACCCGGATCAGATGCGGTAGCATCTCTTTCTAACTTCTCAAATTTTTGAGAGCTCTGTAATCGAGCCTGCTTATTGATATTTTCTTCATTCCTCTTGGCAAGCCAGTTTGTAATAAATTTTCTCCACAATTTTTTGGATTTCGCTTTAGTTGGATTGCCAAGACACCACTCAACCATTTGAGGCAGTTCTTTTCTGACATTTACGGCGGGATATGCTTCTTCCCAACCACGCATGTCTATCTCAAGAATGTTTTCAAAAATCCTCTTCTCAAATGAAAAGGTGATCGTGACGGTTTTGTTATGAAGTAGCTCTGTGGATTGAGCTATATTCTGTTTTTTCTCTTCGTTCATCTCATTCTCCCTTTGTGTTTCATTGCGATATCTTTCTTGCATCACTCTTGGATCATATTTCGTATCTCCAGCCTTATAAATCAGATCGTATGTATCTTTATGCGTGATAGTTAAAACTGTTTTGACATGTATCACTTCTTGTTTCAAAAATCCGAATTTCTCTAACCGGATCAACCCTCTTTGAACATCCGACTTGGTGACTGATCTGCCACATAAGCGGGCGATTTCCTCCAAAGATGCGCAGAATTGTCCGGGAAATAATGTGAGTATCTTCCCATGGTCATCAAACTGCGTTTCCACGAAAAGCACATGATCTAAAATTGTTAAAAAGATGACCTTAACTTCTGGGGTAGCATCCTTCCATAACAGAGTTCGGGTTAATGAACGTGGCATGCGGAAATATCCGTTCATCAGTCTGACCATTATTTCCTAGTGTCTGCTAGAGCGGGCCTGCTATCGCGGGCCCAAAGAAAAAACGCTTCTTCATCTATCAAAACACGACCGGCAGCTTTGAAAAAAACTTTCTCGCATTCTTTTTTGACTCTAAAAGCATATAGGTGCCTTAACCCTCCTAGCGAAGGCCAGACGTGGTAATCATTCCATTTTGTCAGCGGGATTAATCTGGTGTTCTTTTTGCCATCTATCATAAGCGCTCCTTAATGTGCGTTATGAAAGAAATTAAAACCGAATGACTTAGATTAAGTCAGTTCCCCGCAGTGAAAAACTTCCTCGTTGAGGAGCTTATCCCCAAGTTCCAGCTTATTTCTCAGGGAGAAGATGGTGTCTTAGGTTATCAGAAGCTGGAAGCTGTTATAGATTAAATTTAGCCAAAGTTTCTTGAATATCGTCATCTGAAGGGCGGGTCGGGGTTAAATGGACACCCATTTCGTTTACCCATTTTCTCAAAGTCTTATCTGAAAGAAGTTCATTCGATATATTGGCTGCTCTCATAAGCGATTTTATATCTTCCAGCCGTGCTTTCGGAGAAATATGAATTGCCACTCTCGCTACAGCTTGGAATTGAATTTTTAAAAGAAGCTCCCCTTCTGGCCGATAGGAAGCTAGCGAACGAAGTTTGTCAAAATCAATACCAACAGCTTCAGTCAAATCTTCTCCCAAATTAACTGCTATCGATTGTTTGGTAAGCCCCCAAGAGATCCAACTTTTACAAGAGGCTTGCAAAATGCCAGAAGGCATTCTTGTCATATCCTGAACGGCCTTGTCAATTTCTGCAGAAACAACAAGATCGTATATATGAGAAAATCTCCTTCTGAGCCCTTGAAGCACATAATCATCATTCTGAGTGTCTGGAGGAACGCCAACAAACACACAAAATGCCTCTGTAGCAGTCCACCAGCCACGTTCTAACCATTGAACATCAAAAGAAGGTATTTCTAAACTCATAAAACTATGCTCCCAAAAAGTTCTCGATCGAGATCCTCGACCATTTTCGTTTTTTGCTCCGTTGGTATGATCGTATAACGAGCCGTGCTACGCGCGTCTTTATGACCGAGCAAAGCACCGACTTCGTACAGGTCTTTCCCTAATTTCCGAAGCGTTGTAGCTGTGGCGTGGCGTAAATCGTGGAAATGGAAATCTTGGATATTGGCGCGTTGAAGAGCTGCTTCCCAGGCGCTTCTAATGTCATACGGTCTAGAAGAGTCGTTTGGTGCAGGGAAAAGCAGTATTCTGCCAGATATGTTGCCAACGGTATTTTTAAGATCAATAAGAAGCGTTAGTGCATATCCGCGTAGAGGAACAATCCTAGGTTCTCCATTTTTAGACGTGCGTAGTCGGATGACTTCTTCTGTAAAATCGATGTCTTCCCAAGTAAGATTCATGATTTCTCCTGCTCTCATGCCAGTAGAAAGAGCAAGGATTACGATGTGGAGAAGAACTGAACATTTACTTTTTTTGACCTCGTTGATAAGCGCAACTCTTTCATCAGAGGTAAGATAACGATGTCTAGTATTGAAAAGAGAAGGCTTGGCGATTTTGAAAACGGGATTTTCAGGTATCCACTCCCATTCCTTGTGAGCAACTGAGAGGACATGAGAAAGGGAAGCAATATAGCGGACGATAGTTCCAGGCGCACGTTTGGCTTTCTTGGCAGAATCTTCTGTTTCAAGAATAGCGATCGTTTCTTTGATGGCGGAAGGGCGGACTTGAGCTAAAGGATAAGCGCCAAGATGGCGATTCCACCAGTCGAGATGGTGCTTGCGGTTACGTGCATCTTTGCCCTTTTTGGGTAGCTCTTCTTTGTAATAGCGAGCGATTGCTTCAGCAAAGGTTCTTTTGGCTGCTAGGGCGTTGGGAAGGTAGATACCAAGATCGAGATTACGTTGCTGCTCGTTGAACCATTTTTTGGCTGCCTGGAGATCTGTAAAGGTTTTGATGAGGTCTGGATTGCCTGTACGGCGAAAACGGGCGCGGAATTTGATGGTGTTGTTGGAAGTAATTCGAATATCTATACCTGGTGGTAAACGTTTTTTGAGAGCTTCTAGTTGCTTCATGTCGATGACCCTGTTTTTTAGTTTAAAAGTTGGGTCAGCTACTGAAGAACTTACTGTGGGCTGCGGTGGCTTGCTGTGCTCATTTGGTCCAGGATTGGTCCACGGCAGTGGAGTCGCCGAAAAACTTGGATCTGGAGGACCTAATGGCTTGCCCTCGGACATACCTCCTAAAACGGGCTCAAGAATTAATGGTTGCCTGAAGCCAGAATCGAACTGACGACCTTCGCATTACGAATGCGCTGCTCTACCAACTGAGCTATTCAGGCAAAGGTCTGTAAGGATAAGCTAGGTGTGATTTTCCCCTCAATGATTTTTCAGGATTTTTGGTATAGTCTAGGGCATGTTCGATGGAAAAAGAAT
>DATIHO010000078.1:0-21497 GCA_035480615.1 Chlamydiales bacterium
CAACCGTAAATGGACTCAGTCCTGGATTTTGATTCGCGTAATTCAACACCGCGCGCAATTGACCCGTAGCAGCACCACTACTCGTTCCAGGGGGAGTATCGAGCGACGAATTCACCGTCAGCGTAGTGCCGAGAAGAGCGGCGCTATTTAAAAGAAAAAAAGAAAAAAAATAGATAAAACGCTGCATCATTTCCTAAAGAGAGAAAGAGAGCCTCTTACCCCTTTATTACGTACAGAAAAATAAAAAACAATCCATCGATCGATAATATACCCAAAATGATTCAAGAATCGACCTTTGGGTATAGACCTCTTTCGCAACTGCGGGAGATGCTATCAGTTTGAAGATCTACTTGCAAAAACATCCTGGTTCTCCTTAAAATGGCTAAGAGGGCGTCTACAAAGTGAGGCTTCGTCGATTTCTGGGATTATTTTGGCCGATTTTCGATTCAAATTGTGGGGGTCATATACGAAAGTTTATATGACCCCCACAATTTGAATCGAAAATCGGTTCAAAAGAACCCAAAAATCGACAGAAGCTCACATTGTAGACACCCTCTTATATTCTTGCCTATTTTATGAATTTTTTTCATTCCATGATCCCTTTTATCGAAGTCATCATTATTGCCGTGATGCTCAATTATATCCTCTCTCTTTTTTGGAATACAAAATCGATGGATCTCGTCCTCGGATTTTTCGCATTTCTTTTTATTCTTGCCGCATCAAGCTGGTTTAACCTCCCCGTTCTTCACAGGATCATGGTTTTAATCGGAAATGTGTTAATGATTGCCGTCATTATCATCTTTCAACCCGAGCTGCGGATGGCTCTTTCGAAATTGAGTCTCAAGGGGCGCCGTTACCGGGAAATCACCGAATTTGACAAGTTTCTTGACCAACTGGCCAATTCCGTCTACAAAATGTCGGAAAAACGGATCGGCGCTCTGATTGCGTTGGAAAATGAGGATTCACTGGATGAATATGCACAAAGGGCAGTCATGCTCAATGGCGAGTTTTCTCCTGAATTACTGGAAACGATTTTTTCAGTACACACTCCTTTGCATGACGGAGCTGTGATTTTGCGCGACAAAACTGTTCTGGCAGCTGCGGTGATTTTGCCTCTCGCAGAAGACGCTTCCCAATTAGCAAAAACAATGGGCACTCGGCACAGGGCAGGTTTGGGCTTAAGCCATATGACCGATTCGCTGGTGATTGTCATTTCCGAAGAAACGGGAAAAGTGTCCATCGCGCGCGAAGGAATTATGACGCGAGGAGTAAAAATCGATCGCTTTAAAGGAATCATCCGAAGTGTTTTCAATCCTCCTCCCAAAATGACTTTAAAAACAAAATTTAATTTCATCGAGTGGCTAAAAACCTGAGGTTAAAAACATGATTTCCCTCCTCAAACGGCTCTTTTTAGATCATTGGCTTCGGAAACTTCTATCCATTCTTTTGGCGATGATCATCTGGATGGTCATGAACCGTTCGATGACGTCGACTAAAACCGTCCAAAATGTCCCCATCCGGGTCATTCATCTTTCATCCGGGAAAACAATTGCGGGGATGCAGGCAAGCGGCATTCTTCAGGAACGGCTTACCCTTTCCATTCAGGGCAATAAATCGGCCCTTGAAGAAATTTCGGAAAAAGACATTGAAATTGTTTTAGATGCCGAGGGAAAACCCAATGAATGGGTCGCTTTGATCGGAAAAAAGGATCTCGTCAGCCGCAATCCCGATTTCAATCCGCTCAAATCGATCTCAAAGGTCACGGCAATAGAAAAAACAATTCGCCAAAGCAGGCTGGTCACTGAAAAAATCCCGGTCATGGTCACGCAACCTATCGGCGAGGCGCCAAAAGGGTATCAATGCCTGGACGTTTTTCCTTATCGGCTAAATCTGACAGTCACAGGACCTGAAGAAGCGGTGAAAAGGCTGAAAGCTCGAGGCGGCGTGAAACTGACGTTCAATTTAAACAATATTTCGAAATCCGAACTCGATACTTTACAAACAAGTGCGAATCAATCAAGAACTGTAGATGCAATCAGTTATTTCGTACCCAATTCCTGGAAAAAAATTGCCCTTCCTACCCTGTCTGACACTCCCATTGAGATCGACGATCCGCAAGCCAAAGGATTAAGAATTGTTTTTTCAAGACAAGATCTCCTCCCTATTGACACACCAATCCCAGTGACTATTTTTTTCCCTCCCAAATCTTCCAAAATCCTCAATCCTGAAACGTGCGACCTTGCAACCAACGATTTCATTGTGAAAAAAAACGGAGTGAAAATGATCATGGCTCCCCTTTGCGCGTATGGGGTCAGCCACAGTTTTTTAGAGCTTGTAAAAGATCGGATCGAGTTGACAATTATCGCATCGCCCAAATCGGAACAGGAGCATCTTCTTTGGAATATCCAATTGATCCATCCAAGCGATCTGGAAGATCGCTTCGTCGCTAAAATGATCTCTGAGTCAGGAGATGAAATTAGCGATATTCTTCCTCATTTGCGAGAAGATTTTTTGCGCAACCGTTTCCGCAGCTACATAAATCGCTTTCGCTTGTACACTCCGAATCATAAAAAACTTCATCTCAATATCTTGCTGCAAGCAAATTCGATTTTGATCACGCCAGAGGTCTAATGTCGTGAAAATTGCGCTTTTGAAAATGCATGCGAGCACGCGCGGCGGCTTGGAAAAATATGCAATCCGCATTGCTTCCGCTTTTTTAAAAAGAGGAGACGAGATCACTTGTTTGACCACCGGGAAAATAGAACAAATCCCCTCTTGCGTGTTTCCTGTCCGATCCTGGCCCACCTTTGTAAAACTCGAGCAGTTCGACAAATGTGTGAGCCGCTGGGTGAAACAACACTCTCCCGATATCGTTTTCGGAATGGAGAGAAATCGCATCCAAACCCATCTCCGTGCAGGCAATGGAGTCCATGCAGCTTTTTTAAAAATGCGGCGCACATCGGAAGGGTGGATGAAATATGGAATCTGCCAAATCAATCCTTTGCACCGGAAAATTCTCGAATTGGAAAAAGCGGCTTTTGAATGCCCTAAATTAAAAAAAATATTTGTCAATTCCCGCATGGTTCAAAAAGAGGTGCTTCGACATTATCACGTCGATCCTGCGAAAATCGAGGTCATTTATAATGGAGTTGAATGGCAAGAGTTCGAAAAGCCTTTTTCCAATTGGCAAAGAGAAAGATTCATTTTTTTTGAAAAATTTGGTTTAGATCCGCACGCGTTTCATCTTCTTTTCATCGGTAATGGCTATCAAAGAAAGGGATTGGAACCGCTTCTTACCGCCCTTTCTCTTTGGAAATTCAAAGATTTTCATCTTTCAGTGGTGGGAAAAGAGAAACGGATCGATCGTTTCCGCGCTTTAGCGGCTCGCTTGAAAATCGATAGCCGCGTCCGATTTTTCGGAGCTCAAAATGGGGTCATTCCCTTTTATCAAATGGCCGATGTATTAACGATCCCCTCTTTTTATGATCCATTTGCCAATGTGACCTTGGAAGCGCTGAGTTTTGGGCTTTTCGTGATTTCCTCGAAAGCGAATGGCGGCCATGAAATTCTTAAAGAAAAAACCGGGATAGGCTTCGATGAGATCTCGCCCGCATCAATTTTAGCGGCTCTGGAGCGCTCTCTTTATTTTCGCAAAACCGTGACAAGCGCAAATGAGATTCGTTCGGAGATCGCCTCCTTCGATTTTTCCAATCAGCTGGCAAAATTGATGGATGCATGTTGAAAGAATCGTGTTTTTATTGGCTTGTGCGCCTCGCTGCGTTTCCTTTTGAGTGGATGCCCTATTCCTGGATCCAAATCATTGGGAGGCGCATTGGAACGATCGCCTTTTTCTTTCTGCATAAATACCGCAAAAGGACACTGAGCAATCTGGCTCTTGCGCAAGAACTTGGCCTTTCTCAAAAAGAGCAGATCCGCATCGCAAAAGAATCGATGCAAAATCTCGTGACCGTTTGTCTCGAATATCCCCGTCTTTACCGCGAAAAAAAGCTCTCTTCCCAAATTTTTTGTGAAAATCCAGAAATTGCCGACCAGTTGCATCGCCAAAAAAAAGGGATTGTGTTTTTCTGCGCCCACTTATCTAATTGGGAAATCCTTTTTCTTGAAGGGACAAGCCGGATGAAAGGAATTGCAATTGGAAAACCGATCAAAAATATGCGGCTTTATCATTGGATCCTGAAAATTCGGGAAAAATATGGAGGAAAAATCATCCCCCAAAGTCAGTGTATAAAAGCAGGGCTTCGGGCTTTGAAGCAAGGGGCATTTATAGGAATCGTCGGCGACCAGGCTATGCCAAGCAGCGGCTACTCTTGTTCTTTTTTGGGCAGAAAAGCCTGGACATCGACGGCTCCCGCCCTTCTCGCGTATCGCACTCATTCTCCTCTCATATTCGCTGAAACGCGCCGCGCTGCTGGAGGCTATCGCATCCGTTACTCCGATCCTATTTGGCCCAACCTCGAGCGGTCGATGGAACAGGAGATCCCCCGAATGATGGGAGAAGCGCTTCATTTGCTGCAAGCGAGTATTAAAAAAAGACCTGGCGAATGGCTCTGGCAGCACAATCGTTGGAAACAGCAAACTCCTCGCAATGTCTATAAGCGATTCCGCTATGATGCGATCTGCCTCGTTCTTCCCTCTGATGAACAAAAACTTCGATCCATCGCAGTCCATCTGGATACATTGAAAGAAATTTATCCTCTCGATTTTCTATTTCTTTGCGCACCGGATTGGAGCCGCAACTGCAAATTGATTGAGGCAAACGAAACTTTTTTCTATAAGTCCATTGAGGAGACGCGCCTTTATGATTATCGCTTTAAACTCGTGTTTAATTTTTCAGGCTATGAATCTCTTCGCCGCCACTATCTTTCTTTAAGCGCATTTGAAGTCATTACTTTGGAAGATTTGTACGCACTCGCAAAACCCCATCTGAAAAAAGGTCCAAATTGTCTACAAGATCATCTATCGGAAATTTTTAAACGCGCCCTTTGCCGGCCCGGATCATTATGGAATTGACTTTTTCATTGCTTTTTCCGGGGAGCGTGAGAAATGGGGGTTAGCCGTTTTTTTCTCAATGCCGATTTTCAAAAAGGGGCCTCTTTTTTTCTCGAAGGCGGAGAGCATCACCACCTTTTGCATGTGATGAGACATGCTGCTGATGATGTGGTAGAATTCGTCAATGGAAAAGGAGATTTGGCTCGTGGACAAATCATTGCATTGGATAAAAAAAAGGCAACGATCCGGATCTTGCAAACGGAACACGAAAAGGAAGCGACAAAGCAGCTTTTTCTCGCAACCGCACTCCTTCGTCCCTCCAAATTGGAATGGGTGGTAGAAAAGGGGACGGAACTCGGCGCCTCCGGATTTGTTTTTTACCGGGCAGATTTTTCGGAAAAAATAGAGATCATGCCGCGCCATCTCGAACGATTTTCCCTTTTAATGATCTCGTCTCTCAAACAATCGGGAAGACTCTATCTGCCATCTATCGAAATCCTCTCTTCTCTCGATTCCGTCTTGCATAAAGAAGCTCTTTTTCTTTTTGGAGACACGAGCACAAAAATAAAGGTTCATTCAGGTTATAAAAATCATCGCCTGATTTTTATCAGCGGACCGGAAAAAGGATTTTCTCCAAGAGAGATCGCACTGCTCCATAAAAAAGCTCAAGGAGTCTCTTTAAGCGCATATACTTTGCGCGCAGAGACCGCGCCCATCGCAGCCGCAAGCATTTTGACTACTGACCTGAGTTTTGGGTCCATTTCATAACCTGAATAATGGGTTTATTCATCGGAGATTCAAGACGTCTAAATAAATAAGTTGTAAAATATTCTATACATAGTTATACTTTAAATAAATAAGTTGTAACATATAGTTTTATTTAAATAAATAATTTTTTACATGGATATTTTATGTCTGTTGCTCCTATTAGCTCAGGTGATGCCGTCGCTTACCAACTGATGGTAAGCAAAGAGGACGATGCTTCTCCAAGTAATCTCTCTTTATGCGAGAGGGTCTCTGCGGTTGCAGAGACACGATTCAATGAGGTTGACACCTGTGTATTTCGTTATCGTAAGTATCTGCGTATATTCGCGGGTATTGTAGGCCTCACGCTAACTGCAGCATTATTCTACAGTGTGGCTGTACTGTATGCGACAGATATAACAGCATTAATCGGTACTTCTGTTTCCCCATTGCCTCCATTAACTCCAGAATTAATCATCACGCCGCTCATCCTTTTTGTATTATTGAAGGGATTATTTGATTTGAGTGAAAAATGGGTCAAATGGACGGATGAAAAGATAGAGTTTCAAGAATCGCCAGATGAGTCAAGTCCTAGTAATAAGAAGAAAGTTGTGTTGCTTGTCCGATCAGAAAATGATTATAATGGTGCATTTACTTCTTTTCCGAAAATTACAATAAAAAATATTGAAAATCAAGATTATGAAGTTGTCAAAAAAACGATTTCCAAATTTTCTGATATTGCTCGTTCAATAGAAGTCTTGTCTAACCAAGATAGAATGATTCAAGCTTTGTGGATCTGCGCTCATGGGACTACAAAAGGGTTCTTCATTGACAATGATAACAAACACTCATTTGCGAGAAAATCTGAATTGAGTAAAAAACGTTTTGCACAGGTGTTGAATTTATTACCGCCCGATTGTCAGATTGTATTACACAGTTGCAATACGGGATCGGTTGATCCGAAAGACGGCGGTTGTGTTGCTCAAACGATTGCTAACTTTTCTCAAAGAGTAGTAACAGCGCCAAATGGACCAGCTTATAGAGATCATACGATCTGTTCCCCCTCTTCTTTAACTTGGCAGTTTATCGACGGATGGGGAAATGACGTTACTTGCATCTTCACACCCAAGGCGTCAAATTCTACTGAAATTTTAGAGAAGCGATAGAGATGATTGCAAAAAGAAGGCTGATGATCCAAAAGCGGAGAACCACTTTCGTTTCAGGCCAGCCTTTGTATTCAAAATGATGATGCAAAGGAGCGATCAGGAAAATTCTCTTTTTATTTCTATAGCGATAACTTAATACCTGTAAAATCACTGAAAGCGCTTCAGCGACAAAAATAGCGCCGGCAATCGCTAAAATGATCTCGCGCCTTAATAACACAGCAGAAACGCCCAGCACCCCTCCCATCGCAAGCGACCCCGTATCGCCCATAAACACTTGCGCAGGATAGCCGTTGTACCATAAAAAACCGAGCGCTGCTCCGGCAAGCGCAAAGAGATAGACGGCGATCTCTCCGCTTCCTTCAATGTAGAGAATATTCAGGTAGCGAGCCAAATCGATATGGTTCGATAAAAACGCGAAAATAGATAAAACAAGAGACACCATCAACAAGCATCCCGATGCCAATCCATCCAACCCATCCGTCAAATTCACCGCATTCGATGCTCCTGTGATGACCACCACGATGAGTAAAAAAGAAAGAATCCTTAACCACCCGTCGAAAATCCAAACGGGATCTTTCCAAAAAGGGACATAAAATTGTTCGATATACTCACGCGTATTTAGTTGCACTGTCGCAAGCCGTTTTGGCCCTCCTTCCTGACTCAGTCCGGACGCGGCAAGCGGCCTGCTGCGGCTATGCCCCTTCCCTTTGTTTGTTGATCCAGTGAATAAAATTTGCTCTTTTGCGGTTGGAGGCCGAAACATTTTTTTTCCGGCAATCATATTGGTAACGCTGGGACATAAAAGGTAGAAAGCGATGAGAGAAGAAAAAAGGACTTGAACCAGGAACTTCTTTTTCGCTTTGAGCCCTTTGCTATTTTTGTATCGGAGCTTGAGATAATCGTCGACAGCTCCCAGGATTCCCAGCCAAAGCGTGGTCAAGAAAAGGAGCAAAGTGAAAGCGCTGCGCAAATCCATCCATAACATCAAAGAAGCGATCATCGAGGAAAGGATCAAAACGCCTCCCATTGTAGGAGTGTCTTTTTTCTTTCCATGAAGCTCCGCAAGAAGGGGACATTCTTCTATCCGAATCGTTTGGCCGATCTTCAATTCATAGAGTTTTTTAATAAAACGGGGCCCAAGCAAAATGGTAAACAAAAGGGATGTCGCGGCAGCAAAAATCATCCGTGTTGAAAAATAGAGAAACGCAGAGGGTACTTTTAAATGAAAAAAGTCGCGCAGCCATTCACAAACTAAAAGAAGCATCAGAGAAAAAGGGCATCCATTTGCATATTTCGAGATCCTTTCACTAAAACCACATCGCCCGGACTCATGAGATTCGTTAAACGGGCTTTCAGTTTTTTGAGATCCATAAAAAATTCAGCCGGCTTTTTTATTGAAAAACTTTCGAAAAGCGGCTTTGCCTCCTCGCCAAATACGAGGGCGATATCAAAATATTCTAGCGCGAGCTCCCCAATTTCTTCATGCGCATTTTTGGAAAAACTCCCAAGCGGCGACATCGTTCCCAAAACGGCGATCCGTTTGCCCCCTTTTTCCGGCTGCGGCAAACTGCAAAAAGCCGCCTTCATCGATTCCGGGTTCGCATTATAAGCGTCATTGATAAACACGATCCCCTCTTTTTCTATTTTTTCAAAACGCATCTTGGGCGGTTTTAAAAAAGGAAGACGCGCATTGATTTGGTCCCATTCAAGTTTCAACAGGCGCGCGGCGCCGGCTGCGGCTAAAAAATTATGAAGCAAATGAGTCGCTTGAAACGGCAGATCGAACTGATAGGCCCGCACGCCTCTTTCATCGAGCACGAAATGGCTCCCTTGCGAAGAGAGGAAATAATCGGCTCCCCGATCCTTCAAAGAAAAGACCACCTTTTCCCCGGGCGCATTTCGAAAACTCGAATATTGGGACAGCTCTTGAAAATAGATAGCGGTTTTGAGTTTCGGGCTGGAGAAAATTTCCGCCTTGGCCTTAGCGATTTCTTCAAGCCCTCCCGGAAAGTGGGCCGCATGGGCAAGCGCCACTTTTGTCACAAGAGCCACCTCTGGCTGGGCAATCTGAAGAAGAGCGGCGATATCTCCCGGCTCGCTCATCCCCATCTCGAGGACAAAAATCTCTTCCCCCCCTTCCCGATTTAAAATCGAAAGGGGCAAAGTCAGTTTTGTATTATAATTTCCGGGCGTGCACCCGACTCTATATTTTGCCATTAACAATTCAGCGAGAAAATCCTTGGTCGTCGTTTTGCCAACTGAACCCGTTATCCCGATTACTTTAGCGCCGCTTGCCGATAGATCTTCACGCGCCAATTCCTGAAGGGCAGCCTGGACGTTTTGGACAGGAAATAGATAAAGGCCAAAATTGGGTCCGGTATAACTTTTTTCCACCACTGCTCCTAACGCCCCTCTTCGGCTGACCTCGCCTAAAAATCGATGCCCGTCGGTTTGTTCCCCCTTCAAAGCAAAAAACAGCTCGTTTTGCCTGATGTTTCGGCTATCTATTTGATAGCCGGCCACGGGCAATGGTTTATTCCATGCGATCTCCAAGCTTTGTGCAATCTGGGATAAGGGGATATTGCGCATAACATCTCTACTTTTTATCTCGTTATTTATAACTGTTTTTTTAAAGGGATACAAGAGAAATTTTTTATAATTTACAGAAATAACAAAATAACAAAATCATAATTATAATTAATTGAAAATTAATACTAATTATGTTAAAATCTAGTTAAAAAAAGGAACCATAATTATGACCATTTCCTGGTTACCGCCAGCAGTGCCCATCTCAGCACCGCCGCCATTGCCCGTAAATTCGCTCCGAAACAGAATAACGTTCGAGTCAAATTATTATGGCAGACTCAATGCACCAAAATACTTCAATAATCTATATGATTATGTCGGCTTAGACTCAACTCTGAGATCAAGCGCCAATCCACATAAGTATACCGTCTTAGACCCAAGTCTGAGATCCAATCTATATGAGTATACCGTCTTAGACTTAAGCGACAATGATTTCGCTCAAAGCTTTACAGGTCCGAGTAACGATATAGCCTTGACTAACGGCACAGCCCCAAATTCAACCACTGACACAAGCGGATCTGCATCAACAGCTCTCATGCCATACTGGCAGGCAGCTAGTGAAGACCCCCTTATTATTCGAAGAACACAAAATTTTCTCTCTTCCCCCACCTTAGACTCAATTCTTGAATCAGGTCCTTCTAGCGAAGCTCCCACTCCAAACGTTACAGCCCTGAAGAACGGCGGCGTAGTCCTGGATCAGGATACCGTCGTAGCCGTATTCCGGGACAAGGTCGTCGTAGTCCTGGATCAGGATAGCGTCGTAGTCCTGAATCAGGATGGCGACGTAGTCCTGAAGGCAAAACTGAATAACGGCGGCGCAGCCCCAACAGAAGCCCCGACTGCAGGCCCGAATAACACAGGCCAGGTTGAAGACAAGGGTAACGGCGCAGACCTGAACGCAGTCCCAAATAACGATGGCGCAAAATCCGTTAAAGCAGAACTCGGTAAAGCAGAACTCGGTAAAGCAGAACCCGGTAAAGCAGAACCCGGTAAAGCAGAACCCGCTAAAGCAGCCCCGACTCTAGTCCAGACTGCAGCCCTCATTTGGCAGAAGGCACAAAGTATCTTGGGCCTGGGTAATCCAGCAGCTGCAAGCCCGAATAACACAGGCCCGACTGCAATCCTGACTAACATACCCCCGACTGCAAGTCCAAGCCCGAGTAGCAGCATCCCGACTGCAAGTCCGAGTAGCAGAATCCCGAATAGCGCAGCTCCGCCCCGAGTCCCGACTGCAGCCCCCATGCTGGGTCCGACTGCAACTCCAAAAACCCCGACCCCCGGCCCGACTGCAACTCCACCAAAAACCCCGACCCCAGGTCCGACTCCAGCCCAGGGTGGCAAAGGCCCGACTCCAAGCCCGAGTGGCCCGAATAATCCAATCAAGGTTGAAGCCAATAACGGCGGCGCAGAGTCAGTTAAAGTAGTCCCCGTTACAGCAGAACCCGTGAAAGCAGCCCCGACTTCTGCCCCCAATTGGCAGCAGAGGCTACTAACAATTTTGGGTCTGGGTGTTCTTGTCACTTTGATAGGTGCGGAATCAGCCAACAGCATAGAGATATCAGATTCTCCGGTGGAAGTCAAGGAGCACAAACTAGAGATTGAAACTGATCAGGGCAGATGGGTAGTGACATGCAAGCTGCCTCAAGGTGTAGATACAAACGCAATCAAAACATTGCTTCGTGAGCGCTTCTTAACACAACTACCATTCTCCGTACAAAAAGGGGATACCGTAACATTGAGCTTCGGAGAGACTGCAACAACCAAGGCTAAACTAAGTTTGACAAGACAACAGAAAACAATCACGGAACAAAAATTGGCTCCGCCTGGGGCTGGGTCGGTATCCGAGTTTCAGCAATGGAATGGTTTGTTCGAGACGCTCAAAAAACACAAATCCACTGCCCTCGCCACCTTGACCCAAGATCCCCAATCCAATGCCGTCAAGAAACAGAGCCCCATTGGCTTTGTCAATGATGGCAGCGATTGCTCATTGAATGCACTCCTTCAAACAATGCTTGCCAACCCAATTTGGAAAAATGCGCTGAAAGCCAGTAAGAATCGCGAGATCTCTGAAATAGCGAATCTCTATGAAGATCGACAACGCCGAGGCATCGATACAGCGTTACCTTCGCAGACGCTTCGTGAACAATTTCTACCACAATTACAAGCCGAACACGGACAGCAAGATGCTCATGAATACTTAGTGAAACTTATTGAGATGATGGAAGAAGAAAAGACCCAAGAACTCCAAGAACTCTTGGTGAAACGCGCTTCTGTGTATGAAGATGAGGTCGACAACAAATTCATAGTAGAACTTCTAATGAATAACGAAACACCACAATATCCTGAGATTAAAGTGCCTGTACCCAAGAACGGAAATTTTACAGAAGCTTTCAAAAGCTCATTCGTCTCCAAAGATGTGGGTCGTGTTGAGCTTTTCGAAAAAGCCCCTGCCATCTTGCCAATCCTTATACAGCGTGGAGCAATGAACGTAAACTATAATCCTGCTGAAATCGACGTTCCTTTCTCTTTGGAATTCCCAAGAGAACACCTCATTTCGTCTGCTCAGGAGGACGACCTTGGTTATACACTGCAAAGTTTTACGGTGCATAGCCGCAGCCGCAGCAAGAACGCTAAAGGCGAGTACAGCGGCCATGAAATCGCCTATGTAAGAAGCGAGAATGCCTATTGGAAAATCAATGATGAGGAAGTTACGCCCATTGGACACTCTGATTTTATAAAAGAGGCCAAAAAAGCCCACCTTCTTAATTACGCCAAAAACACCAAACCTTAAAGGGTTGGCAATTGCAGGCTTCGTCCCTTCGGATCAGCGAATGAGTTGACCTCATTTCCCATTTCTTGCACAATGGATGCCATTTCTCGGGTGGCATAGCCAAGTGGTAAGGCAGGGGCCTGCAAAGCCCCCATCCTCGGTTCGAATCCGAGTGCCACCTTCATTAAATCTATGAGTTTTGCAATTGCCTCTTTATATTGTCGCAACTCCTATTGGCAATCTCGAAGACATTTCCCAAAGAGCTCTCAAAGTTTTAGGAGAATGCGATGCTATTTTATGCGAAGACACGAGGCGCACCGCTATCTTGCTGCGCCATTACGGCCTAAAAAAAGAACTCGTTCCCTACCATAAATTCAATGAGGCGAAATCATTAGAAAATATTTTAAATCGAATCGCATCGGAAGAACAGATCGCCCTTTGTTCAGATGCGGGGACGCCTTGCATCAATGATCCGGGAGGGCGCTTAATTGCCGCCTGCGCCCATCGAAACCTCCCTTTTACCGCTATCCCAGGCCCCTGCAGCCTGATCAACGCTCTTGTACTCTCCGCTTTTGAAACAAAAACGTTCCAATTTATCGGCTATCTTCCCAAAAACGCCAAAGCCGTCTTAAAAAGCGCCCTTTTCTATCCAGGAGTCAGCATCGCCTTTGAAAGCCCTGAAAGATTGAATGCGTCCTTGCGGATGATTGACGCGCTCGATCCGAAGCGCTCATTGGCCGTAGCCCGGGAGATGACCAAAATGTTTGAAGAATGCAGGCGGGGCATCGCGGCAGAGCTTTTACAGCATTTTACGAAAAAGTTGCCAAAAGGAGAGATCGTGTTAGTGATTGGGCCGCAGGGCGCGCCGGAAATATCGATGGATATGGAAGAATGTGTCCAATTGCTGCAGGAAATGCACGGCCTTTCTCTCAAAGAAGCGATCAAGCAGGCCGCCCGTTTTTTAAAGCTTCCGAAAAGCGTCGTTTACAAAAAAATCTATTCTCTGAAAACTGATTTTCAGGCATGATCTGTATACCCAAACAATTCAACATCTGATTGAGGCAAGTATATGAGCGCAAATTCAAAAAAAATCATTTTTGCAGAAGAAGCCCTTGAGGCTCTCGTCGATGGAATCAACCAAATCGCCGACGTGGTTGCGATCACTCTCGGTCCTCGCGGACGCAATGTCGGTCTGCAAGCATCGTGGGGATCTCCGACGATTACAAGCGACGGCAACAGCATCGCAAAAGATATTGAAATCAAAGATTCTTTTATCAATACCGGCGCTTCAATGGCCAAGGAAACAGCAGCGAAAATTAAGGAAAAATCGGGAGACGGGACGACAACAGGGATTGTCCTTTTGCGCGCGCTTGTTCAGGCGGGGGTAAAAAATATCGCCGCAGGAGCCAGCCCTATCGCAATCAAACGGGGCATGGATAAAACGTTGGGGGTTCTTTTCAAAGAGATCGATGCAATGGCAACTCTAGTCAAGGATGGACGGGATACCCGAAATATCGCCACAGTATCCGCTTCCGCGAACGAAGAGATCGGCAATTTGATCGGCGAATGTTTTAATAAAGTAGGAAAAACCGGAGTCGTCACGATTGAAGAGGGAAAAGCGACCGAAACATCGATCGAAATTGTGGAAGGCATGCAATTCGACAAAGGCTATGCAAGCGCTTATTTCTGTACGAATGGAGAGAGAATGCTGGCGGAGATGATGGAGCCGAATCTCCTCATTACCGACAAAAAAATCACTTCCGCCCAGGAAATCCTCCCGCTTTTGCAGCATGTCGCTTCAACCGGACAGGAATTGGTGATTATCGCGGATGACATTGATGGAGACGCGCTCTCGACCCTGGTGATCAATAAACTGCGCGGTATCATAAAGGTAGCGGCCCTAAAAGCTCCGGCATTTGGAGACCGAAGAAAAGCAATGCTCGAAGATATTGCGATTCTCACAGGCGGCCAGGTAGTGAGCGAAGAGAAGGGGATGCTGCTTCGCGAGGCCGAGCCGGATGTTCTTGGGAAAGCAAACCAAATCATCATCGGCAAAGAAAAAACAACCATTATTGGAGGCAAAGGGAACCCAAATGAGATCAAGGCGCGCATCGCTCAAATCGATGCCGAAATCAAGAGCGCCTCTTCCAATTACGACACAGAAAAGCTTGAGGAACGAAAAGCGAAATTACAGGGAGGGGTTGCTGTCATCAAAGTGGGCGCGCCTACTGAGGCGGAAATGAAGCAAAAGAAACAGCTTTTTGAAGACAGCCTCAATGCCACTCGCGCCGCTCTTGAAGAGGGGATCGTCGCTGGAGGCGGCATTACGCTTCTTCGCGCGGCACAATCCCTTTCACTTCCCGAGCTCTCAAAAGAAGAAGCGATCGGCGCCTCGATTCTGCTCAAAGCGTGCGAAGCACCTTTTAGACAAATCGTACTGAATGCCGGTTTGGACGCTTCTATCGTGTTGCACGAAGCGCTTGCACACGAAGAAAAGACATTTGGGTTCAATGCAATTCTAGAAAAAGTGGAAGATCTATTTCAATCGGGTGTGATCGATCCGGTCAAAGTGGTAAAAAACAGCCTGGCTCACGCAGTCTCCATGGCAGGAATCGCTCTTCTATCCGAGGTTGTTATCGTCGATGATAAATGAGTGTTTGGCTTGATATTTGGTGTTATTTCGACTCTGCTATTTGGATCCATGCTGATTGATGCAGAGTCGATTGGACAAAATCATGCCCAAAAGATTGCCAAACAACCTCCCCCTTCCTCAACTCCTCAAATCACCTCTTTTCTTGAAAAAACGAATTCCTGGATTTCGGTGGATCTCAATACGATCTCGGCGCAAGAAGGACAAACAGTTCTTGAAACATTAGCCAACGATTCTTTTTGGAGGATTTTGCAAGACATCGGATTGAACGGGATGAAGATCCAATGTTTGAAAGAGGGAGGAAAAGCCCGCACAGGATTTGATATCGACGCAAAATGGGGAGCCGGTTGGGATCAACTCAAAACCGTAGCGGCTTCTTACAACATCGCTTTGATTGGAGATCTCATTGGGGCAAAAACAGGAAGTGGAGAAGATTTTTCATTGGCTGTGCAAAATGTCAAAGATTTCAGACAGCTCTACCATTTGATTGAGATCCTTCCTGAGGATTGGCCGCTGCTTCCAAAAGTTCCCATTGGAATGAACATGGCCAATATCCCCTGGCTCACTCTCAATGAACTGAATAAAAAGGGATATATCCCTGAAGCCGCAAATCCTTATATAAACTCAAGCGCATGGAATGCCACCGGAAACATCAAATGCAGAGATGGCAAAGAGAGGCGATGGATCTATTTAAAAGACAAGCAAAACGAGCCGCTCCTTTCCTGGCTTACCTCTTCATTCGGCGCAGACCGGATTGCATCAGCTGACGCGCTTGATTCGCTGTATCGCCTTGGCCAAAAGGCGTTGGCGATCGACGCTATGATCCCCTCTTTTGCCCAAGAAAATTTGGCCCTTTGGATCCGAAAAATCGGCGGTTATTCCATTCAATCGACAAATGGCACCTTGAGGGAAATGCAGGCGGCCAAAACTGATGCCATCGACGATGCTCCAACAAGACAGGCCCTTTTACATGCGATGAGCACTGAAAACGCGGAAGCGCTGCGGCTGATTTACCGACTTTACCTGCAACAAGGGATTCAAACCATGCGCCTTGTCCATTCCATGGAGCCGTTTTCTTGTGATTGGGCCGAGTTTCTCATGAATCCCGGAAAATACTACCTTTATGGAGAAGAAAAAATCACTGGGCAATTGCTTCGAGAACGCCTTTTAAAAGAAGACCTTGCTCATTTACAGGAGAGTTCCCACACACAAAACTGGAGCCGGTTATGTTCTCTGAAATATCCATCTGTGGACATCGGGCGCAAAAGTGAAGAGATCCAAAAAGCCCATCTTCTTCTCGCTTTTACTTATGCGATGCAACCCGGCATTTTTTCCCTCACCCTGGAAGATTTGCTCGGCGATCAAATAAAATCCCCGAGCTCCTTTGCCTCGCATTTGAAAAAGATCTTGGCCATTCGCGCGCAAAGTACAATCGCAATGGGCGAGCTCATCGACATCCCTCCATCCGCGAATCGATCGGTTCTTCTTCTGCTCCATCGTTTGCCAAAAAGCTATTTTTTCCATCTTTTAGCTGTCAATTTCGGCAAATCCCCTGTCCAGGAAAAAATCATGCTCCCAGCGATCCAAGACACTTGGGCAATTGATTTGATGGAAGGCAAATCGGTTGAAAAAGAATTGAACGCCGGTGTTTTTTTCTTTGAACTCCCCCCTCTATCCGGAAAAGCGTTTCTCTTTCAACCCAAATATTATCAGTGATGAAATTGGCTATTGTTTGCGCATCCGGCATCGGCGACGCTCTCATTTTTCAAACCGCGTCTTTTGCCCTACGCGCACAAGGTTGGGAAGCGACGATTTTCAGCGACCATCTTAAAAGTTTTGGTTCCTGGACCTTCTCCGACTCCGCCCCACAGCCTACGCCGGAAAACATGGCGACAATATTCTCCCCATTCGACGCCATTTTTTTACAGCATGACAATAGTCCAAAAGCATTTCAAATAAAAACACTTGGGATTCCCGTTTTTACGTTTTACGGATCGCATCTTCCTTCAAAACATGGAAATTTCCAAAAAAAATGGGACTATCTTTGCGATCGATCCAAAACCATGGTCGAAAACTTGTCTCATGCCTGTTTGCAATTTTTCCAGACTAAAATAGACGGATATACCCAAAGTGATTCAAAAGTTGGCCTTTGGGCGGGATTGAAAGCTGCCGAAAATAGATTCTTGAACAGGGGGTTGTATTCTTCAATACCAGCCCCCTGTTCAAGAATCGATTTTCGGCGCTTTGAACCTGCCCAAAGGCCAACTTTTGAATCACTTTGGGTGTACGGATTCAACGCCCCCCCAACACTCATCCATAGACGCTTCAAACAGCGGGTCGCTATCCATCCAACCGCTTCGAGTATTGAGAAAATTTGGCCCCGTCATAAATTTTTAAACGTGGCCGCCTTTTTGAAAGAGCATGGCTATGAACCGGTCTTTACCGTCTCGCCTGAAGAAGCTCCTGAATGGAACAGCCCTGTTTTTCCCACCCTTCACGATTTGGCTTCATTTATTTATGAATCGGGAGCCTTCCTGGGCAACGATTCCGGGACAGCGCATCTAGCTTCTCTCTTGCAAATTCCCCACCTTGTCATCGCGGGGACCGGAGAGCAAATGCCTTTATGGAAAACAGGCTGGTATCCGGGGCACCATATCTGCCCCCCCCGCTGGCTTATGAACATGAAAGCTCTGCGCAAACGCTGGAAATTGTTTATTTCTGAAAAAGATGTGATTAAAATTTTAAACTGCAAAATCTTGAGTAATTAAATGATATTAAATCTCAAATTTATTAAAATTAATATAGGAGATGATTCATCTTATGAAAGATTTACCCCATCATATCAAAAAATTAAATCGGCGCATTATCCGTTCGGATCTTCGCGAAGAGTCAATAGAGGAAGGCGGATTGCCTCAATTTTGGGAATCGGAGCAGGAAAAAAGAAAAAAAGTAAAACGGACCATCCGTCAGGAACGGCTGGCGCATATTCCGATCCACCCTTCTGAAGAGGAGCGCAATAAAATCATGAAGCACCGGGTGCCCGTCTTTGATCGGAACACCGCTAAACCGAAAGTGGCAAAACCTACAAAGAAAAAAACGCCGAGAATTTAAACCGATGCGCCTTGTTCAGATTTCTGATTTTCATTTCACCTGTCTCACATGGAATCCCTTTCGTCTTTTCTCTAAAAGAATCCTAGGCAATTTCAACTGGTTGTTCAAACGCAAGTCTTTGCACGCGAAAAAACTCTTAGATCCTCTGCCTGAATTATTTCGGGAATTAAAAGTGGACCTTGTTCTTTTGGGGGGGGACTTGACAACCACCTCCCTGATGGAAGAATATGAGACTGCTTTGGAATTTGTGCAAAAATTGCCTACACAATGGATCGCTATCCCAGGCAACCATGATCATTACACATATCGAAGCTTTCGAAAGAAACATTTTTATCTCTATTTTTCCAATCAGAAAGGACCCATCGCGCACCCTGTTGATTTTTTCACCCTCAAAGACCATGGCGTTGAAGCACATCGCATGGCACCTGGCTGGTGGATTTTAGCGCTCGACACGGCCCGCCCTACCCATTTCGCTTCTTCACGCGGCATTTTTTCTCAAAAAGCTGAAGAATACGTTGTTGAAATCTTAAATCTTATCCCTCCTGACGATTCGGTGATTTGTTTCAACCATTATCCTTTTTTCCCGCAAGATCAGGATCACAGAAACTTGGAGAGGGGCGATTGTCTGGAAAATCTTTTAAAGCAATTTCCTCAAATCCGCCTCTATCTCCATGGACACACTCACCGTCACGCGATAGCCGATCTTCAACCGAATCATTTGCCTATCCTTCTTGATAGCGGCTGCTGCGTTCAAGGCAATCAGGGCACCTGGAATTTAATTGACTTGATGTCCGATCATTGCAAAGTGACCGCGTATAAATGGCAATCTCATTGGAATCCTTTTCGAACAGAGACTTTTGAGTGGAAACGATAAAAGAAACACCCTGGTTTTCAGAAGGTTTAAGATTCAAATGCACCGGATGCGGCAAATGCTGCACCGGCAGTCCGGGATATGTGTTTCTCTCGCAGTCTGATTTAGCAAAGTTGGCAGAGCATTTTTCTTTATCCATCGAAGAATTTATGGCGCGTTACACATATAGAGTAGACGACAGGCTCTCTCTGATTGACCGACCCTCTACAGCCGACTGCATTTTTTTAAAAAATAAGGAGTGCGTCGTTTATGAAGCAAGACCTGCCCAATGCCGGACATTTCCTTGGTGGATCCATTTTCTCAAAAGTCAATCTGACTGGATCGAGGCAGGGGCTCGTTGTGAAGGGATCAACCATCCAGACGCTCCCCTTGTCTCATCGCTCCACATCCAGGAACAATGCCTGACCTATCTGGACAATCTTCTCGAACAAAATTTTTGAGACTATTAACCTGAATAATGGATTTTTTTCGGTTGAAGATCATAGGCGGCGGCCCCTCAAAAGTGGCCGCTGCGAGAGCTTTGTTTGTACGCTTAATGGTTTTTGTGCGATCATTCATGGCTTGTGGCTCTTGTTGTTTTAGAAAGTTCAACCGCCAAGTTTGGCGGATGGGGCCACATTTTTTAAAGAGTGTCTACTTCTTAAAACTCGCTAATAAAAGGAGGATGTAATGACTGTATCTTCAACAGATATCCTAAGAGGATTTGCTTCAGGGGCTTCAGCTGCCGCTGGAGCTCACGCTTTTAACAAAGCGGTTGAAGTCGCAAAAAAAATCGATAGCTATAACGTGGAAAAGAATCCAATTCCAAAAGACAGAGACAACAAGCCATTAACTGATGCCGATGGCCATATGAAAGTTCCGTTTTCCCCATTGGAACAAACTTTGATATGCGGGGGAATAGCTGCAAGCATTGCCGGAGCCCCCATAACTGCAAGTGTTGCTGGTGGAGCTGGAGTTGCCGCTTATGGAAGCAGAGTGGCTCAAAATTCAGAAAACTGTGCCGTACAATAACCGGGAGAAACAACATGTCCGCTATCACAAAAGAATATGTAATAGGAGCGTTCCTAGGTGGAGCTGCCTTTGCTTTAATGGAAAGAATCCTATCGCCTTTAATACGCAAGATAGTTGAACTGATACAATCAGCATGGTATTCAATTTCAAATCCAGAATCTTCAAACAATTATCAAATAAAAAACCCAAGCATCATAAAAACAGGAGTAAAAAATGAGTTGGTTTAGCGCAGTTAGCAGTGGATTTGCATCAGGAGCAGTAGGCGCAGCATTGAATAGCACAAATTCCGGTCAAAACATCACACGATCTCAAACTACTAAAAAAGCAGATGAGACAGCCTCTAAGATCATTAAGCCTTGTGGACTTCCGGACCAGCAAACCAGAGATCATGTTTTGAGAGAAACATTGAATGGTAATTATGGAAATGCGTGGGAAAAATGGTGCGAAGGAACTCGTAGTAATACAGATCCGATAACCGGTGAAAGTAGAAACGAGCCGACAAATGGTTCGGACGTTAACTCAACTGACAAGAGCTAATCCTATGCTTAATCTAGACAACTTTCTAATTCAGTTTTTAAATTCTCCCCTTTTTGGTCTTTTCATATCATCGTTATTAATTGAGTTTGCATTCAGCAAGCTCTTCTTCAAAAAAGACTTTTCAATGAAAAGAATTCTTCCGTGGTACTGCCTTTTGTGGGGAATTCGTCTTATTTTGAAAGGAATTTCTTAGATTGATTCATTTGCCCCAGGGGATTCCTTGGGGCGCTATGAGAATGTATGTACGATCGCGGGTACTCCCGGACGGTTTGCTCGTGTTGTGTGAGAAAATTATAAGTTTTTCTTTGAGCTTCTTCCAATCAAACGTTCTAATAAACATAGACAAATTCAATGACCCCGCTGGCGAAGCGGGTGCTGTTTCGGCCCGCTGCGCTAAACCAACAGCCTCCAATCAGCCCAAGGTTTGCGCTAAAATTATATTCAATTGCGGGAGCAAAGCTAAACTGTTCCGAGGAAGGCAGCCCGACGCTTGCAGGGGATCCGTTGATTGTACCGGGAGTGCCGTAAAAGGAACTCGCGTCCGTATGGGTGTACACATTGTCCATGGCAAAGACCCAATTTTGATTCAAGGTAAATTCAAAGCTAATGATGCATTCAAAACTATTTCCCACAACCACGCGCCCTTTCGTCCCTTTTCCTCCTCCATAAGCGTTATATCCATGCACCTCGACAGGAGTATTCACCTGATAGGTCCCGCTGATATTCAAGCTCATGAAATAAGAATCTGCAAGTTGATAGATTTTATATAATACCAACTGTAAAACAGTCCCGAAAGTTCCTGCCCCTGTTTGATCCGTGCCCAAAAGATGGGGATGAAAATTTTGAAACACTCCTGTTGGAAAAATTTCCTGGACAGCGAATTTAATGCCGGGAAACCAAAAAGGAAAAGTACTTGAATAGAGTTGGAAATCCAGCCCCACTGAAAAATCGCCAAAACCGCCTGACGTCTTCCCGTGAGTCGAATTGATGAAAAATTGAGGAATGATATTGAGATCCATCCACGGGGTTAAGCCGAAAAAC
>DATIHO010000079.1:0-4509 GCA_035480615.1 Chlamydiales bacterium
ATCCTCTGCGATAGATGGACTTGGAGAGTAGTGAGAAATATAGGAAATATATTCAATATCGGGGATTGGTTTTCCTTTGATTTTTAGAAAGAGAATCGCCAAGGCTGATCCCTCTTTAGCAAGATCATTTAGAGCTGCATATCCCTCTTCCTCAGCGCCTATGGCAAAATAATAAAACGGATCGATTTCAAAGCTAATAGTACCTTCATCATCTTCATCTGTTGGATACACAGAGACGATTTTTTCGACATCTGCAGCGGCCTCTTGGAGGTGGCCTAAATAGATATAAATCGTTCTTCGCGATATTAACTTATTGGTTAACCATAGTGCTTCAATCTCACTAAGATGGCTCGGGATTTCATCGGGAATCTCCCTATTCAACTCATCTAAATATCGCTCCATATTTTCTTGAGTTGGCTCAAGCCACAATAATTCGTATGCGTTTGGTTTCAAAGACGTGCAACTTAAGTGATTTGCAGAAGTATTTGGTTTCAGAATTTGATCATTCAAATTAATCGTATCTAATAACATAAAATCTCCAATTTTGCACGAATTATAACAAACAAAACAAAATCAACAAAAATAAACAAAATTGGAAAAATCTGCTTCACTTCTCTGGAATCAGCTCTACTTCGGAGGGGTTAACATCTAAAAAATTAGATTTGCTAACCACTTTATGACCGCTTTTTTTCTCTAGCGCACGTCTTGCATCGCCGGCAATTTCACCGCCCTCTTTAGCGGCCTTCTTGTTTTGACGAAAACCTTGAGCATCCTTCCGGACAGCAATTTCTGTTGTTGAAGCTTCTCCTAGCATCGTAAAAATTAATTCGAGATTGGTCATGTGATCTCTGAGATTTTGCCTTTGAAGACCTTTCAGCTTTTTATGATCCGAAGGTTTTAACCCAAAAGTCGCTTCAGCAATTTCGGCTGTAAGGATCGCATATTCCTTGTCCTCTTTCACCCCACGCTTTTCCCACTCATTCGTTAATTGCTCCCGGATGGCTATCCCACGCATCCGCTTCTCGATCCAATCGTCAGGGTAGCCTTTGGCCTTGTATATAGCTCGGCTTCGTTTAGCAGCAAGTTCGGGGTCTTCTATCTCCTGAATACGCTCGTAACCAACCTTTGCTAGCCATCGTTTGAAGGGTTCAGCTTTTGGAGAAGGGATCGACTGGATAATCCGGAAAAGAGTCTCTGTATTGGCTGTGTCGGTCTCTCGCATCTTCCCATCAAGAGCCGTCAACTTCAACTGTACGATTTTTCCGTACAGTTGAGTAAATCCCTCATCCTCAGCCAACTGCGATTTTAAATCTGACCAATATCTTCGAGAGCTGGAACTGTCTGTCAGAACTTCAACGACATCAATGATTGAAAAGTACCATTCGCCGTCGTGAAAAGCGCGGCGGATCTTCTTTTCTTGAAAAACAACAAGTTTCCCCGATGAACTCTCGAGATCTTTACTTTTATCCATGAACCCACCACAAAAAATATGAAAAAAGTATTTTACAGAAAATAAATTCTTAAAGGCAATGGGAATACTTAAGTTCCGCGCGATCTCTTCGAGATCGGCGGCATAGCGGAGGGAGGCCCTCCGCACCTCCCCGAAAAGGGCCTGATCTCCCTTACTTCGAATTCGCGCAAAACCCTGGTCATCTACCCCATGTTGATAAAGTGTGGAAGCGAGCTCTTTTTCAGTTTGCGTTAGTTTATGCCGAGCCACTACACGCTCTGCCATGGCAATATGTTTTTCTAACAGCTCTTGTTTTCTCGTCTGCAAAGCAAAATAACTTTGAGCAAAAGCTATAGGCGCCTTACGCGAATCTCCATTCTGAGCAATTAGATAGCAGGCAAAGCGTGAGAGCATTATATCTTGGATCTCTCTAGCAGAGTCTGAGCCCAAACTGACCATTTTCATGACCTCATGAAAATGGTTGATTATAATCGATTTAGAGTTTACGCAAGCCGTTTTAGCCTTTTCGATAAACGATCCCAACCATCACTTTGTCGGCGCCGACAACCCAATCACTAGCGGCAAAGGACGTATTCAAATGGTTAAGGATTACCACCTTTCAGGTAAAAAAAACCACAGGTATCAGCCTGTGGTGTTCGCCTGGTTAACACGCGGTTACCATGCGGGATCATGCCTGCATGATCCCAAAAACAATCTCTGCCTGTGGCAGAAAGGCTCTCACTGCTTGACGTTTGCCAAGAAGAATGGTGTTGTTGCATAAATCAAATTAACCACCGAGATCACCGAGAGCACCGAGGAGAATTTTAGGTCCTTTTTCCTCTTCTCGGTGATCTCGGTGTGCTCGGTGGTTATTAAACCGTCTAACAGCGAAGAATTATGCAACAAGGCCAAGAAGAATTAAGACAGCGTACGTTATTTCGCTTCCAAAGACAAGCTCGGCATCAGAGAGTAGCTGAGGAGACAGAAATTAAGCTGTTCAATCAAATCTCTCCGAAATGTTTCTCATTCATCTTCTTCTTCGTCGTCGTAACTATCCTCATCGATAATTTCTTCGTTCTCGATCAGATAGGCCAATAGATAATCAGGACGAGGTTTTTGCCCAGGAAGACAACCTAAGGTTTGAGTCAATGTAACAGGCTGCATCCCAATATATGCTTGGCATGCAGACATCTCGAATGTGCTAGACATGTTTTACCTTCTTTATTTTCTTCTGCTTTTTTGGTTTTACAACTTTTTTAAACTTCTTTTTCAGCTTTGCTTTCATATAAAACTCCAATTTTCACGTTAATTACATATTAATTATACAAAAAAGTGAATTTATATTCAATATTCAATGAGAATATAATTTTAAATGACTTATTTTAAAGTACTTACGATTAATGGAAATGAATAAATATTCAAGGATAGAGGAGCAGCTTCTTGATTTCAGTAAGGAGTTTAGGGGTATCTCCGACCGATTTAGGGGCCACAAAAATCGTATCGTCCCCTGCGATGGTCCCCAAAACATCGGTCTCAATTTGGTTGTAATCAATCACACGGGCTACCATGGAAGCAGCGCCTGGGCTAGTCAAGATAACGACTAACACCTCGTTGGAAGAGATTTCTAAAATGAGGTTTCTAATCTGGGAGTCCATGGAAAGGGGGGCCGGTTCTTTAGCCAGAGAATAGACCACTTGGCCTTGTGCATTTTTCATTTTTACAGCACCAATTTCACGAAGCAGTCTGGATACTTTAGTCTGATTCACTTCGTACCCATATTTGGCAAGGGTGGAAGAAATGGCCTCTTGGCTACTGGCTTTTTTAGCCATCAAGAGTTGTCGCAGCGCATCGAGCAATGAGGACTTTTCTTTTTTAGCCATATATCGTGCATCCTACACTTAAGTGGATTTTCAAACCAACCTGAGTTCTACTCTTTCGATATCTGCTGAATTTAGACAATTGAGTATGAGTGAGTCTAGAAGGGGTTGTTTCTCTATCAAGGACGTCCTACCAAGGCAGGGTCATACTCTTTGGGCCGTCTAACGGATATCTGCCCCGAAGCATCACTCACGATCTCCGGAAGGAGGCAATTCTTGAGATGATCAGGTGTAATTTTGGCCTTATTGGATGCAACCTGGATTAGTTCGTTGCATTCCCGAGAATAAGGGGGGATCAATATCGTGATTTTCTTATTGGGGAACCGATCCAATACCTTGCGAATGGAGGGGACCTGATCAGAATCGTTCGTTATCAATATCGCTCGGTCATACACATCTTGATAAGCGAGATCTATGAGCGCCAGCGCAATATTTACATCAGTTTCTTTTTCTTCATGCCCAACGTATTTGGCGAAGCATTTAGGGCAGTCCCGGTTTTTTTGTTTAAACTGCCCCAAAATCGTTTTTACTCCACGTAGTTCCAGGGCGCGCAAATATGTTTTCTGTCTTACCTGAGCAGCCAGGTTGCGATGACTTGCGATTGTGGAAAAATAAAAAACCTGAACTAACTCTTCTCGTAAAGGATGAACGAATTCCTGGGAAAGCTTTCTAAGATCAAGCCACTTGAGTTGCGGGTCATTCAAGGTGAGAATGGCATGGTACAGATTAAAACCATCGATAAAGGAGATAACTCGGTCGCGCTTCATTCATCGTACCAAAAAAAAACCACAGGTATCAGCCTGTGGTGTTCGCCTGGTTAACACACGGTTACCATGCGGGATCATGGCTGCATGATACCAAAAACAAGAATTTATTGACAACTGGGCACCCGAAAAAATGAATTCCGCACGATCTCTTGCCGCTGGCGCGGTCAAGAGATCGGCGGGAAGGGCCGCCCGAGACGGGCGGCCAAAAAGGCCGGTGACCGGACTCCTTTCGGCCGGGCACGCGAAACGCGTGTCCCGCGCACGAAAGCCGATTCGTACTTCGTCGAGACGCCGTCGTTCCCATTCGAAATGTCCCCCGGACATTTCGAACGGGCCCCTTCATTTCGAGTCCTAAAAACGCCCCATCGGGGGCGTTTTTTCACCGGCAAAAAAAAGAGAGGCCGGAGGCCTCTCT
>DATIHO010000080.1:0-3356 GCA_035480615.1 Chlamydiales bacterium
CGTTGGAAATTCAGGAAACACATCAGAGCCGCATTTGCATATGCATGTAGTTAAGGGTGAGGATTTTTTATATGATGGTGAGGGGATTCCCATGAAATTTAACAATCGATTTCTCGTTCGCAATGATATAGTCAACTAAGAGACTGTCTACAAACTGCGTTTCTGTCGATTTTTCGGTTCTTTTGAGTCGCTTTTTGGTTCTTTTTGCGGGGGTAGTATCAAACTTCGTATACAACCCCCGCAAAAAGAACCAAAAAGCGGCCAAAATAATCCAAAAATTCGACGAAACCGAAGTTCGTAGACAGTCTCTGAGAGCGTGACAATTTTTTGCAGTTTATTTTTGAAGCATCTCTTTGAGTTTTTCAGTTGCAAACACCCATTTTTCATGAATTAAATAACCACTATTAACCAACAAGAAATATGATGTAACATCAGGAAAGTTCAGGAGAATTTCTAATCGTTTTAATATTTCACTACCTGTTATCCGCCCCCTCTCGAGGGCATTTAGTGAATTCTGAGAAAATTCAAAAACAGCTGAAAATTCACGTGTAGTGAGTCCCAACATATTTCTGAATTCGACGATATTTTTGGAAGTTATGTCCCGTTTAAAAATAGGATAAAAAATGAAAGAGGATGGGCCTTTGCTTCCTACCGTGGACAAGAGGATAAAAGGGTCTTGTTCTTTGGGGTCAATACCCATAGCTAGGCAGTATTCTGAATAAGCGGGATTTTGAGTAGAAGGAATACGATCTTCAAGAGATGGAAATAATTGATTCGAGGAAAATTCTCGTTGAGTCAGAGGAAATTCGGGACCAAGAGCAATATTATACCTAGCATTGAGATAAGAATCTTCATAAGTAAAAGTGAACTTTTGATCAATTTTGTATAATCTTCCGACAAGTGTCTGAGTTTTCCTTTTCTTTAAAAATACAAATACGCCAATGGTTTTTAATGACCTCATAGTTCCTCACTTCTTTTTGAAATGAGATGAAACAAAGCTTTTTTTCTTTTTTCGCTTATGTGGCTCTTCTCTATCAGGGTTTCGATTGTTTCGAGATGCAATTTTTTCTTAAAACTTTGGATAACATGGCTATAACCCAACCGATTCCATTCCAAAACATAATCTTTTATCGTTGGTTTGTCGGAGTCTTTTGTAAAAATCGATCCTCGTGGTTGTAAATCGGCACCTAATATTGATGGGTCTTCCAAGGCAAGTGCAGATGGGTTGTCGTAGAAAGGAGAAAGCCAGATACCTTTAGCAGATCGAATAAAAGCTAAATTGCGGCCATGACGGTCATGGTTACCGATCAAGCTATCTGCTAAAGTAAGAAAGACAAACCTTTCCTGTTCTCTTTTTCTTTGCGTTTTCTCCCCAATGATTTCAATAAGGCTTTCGCAGTCGTGTTTTTTTCCATCAACTACAAAATGATAAATGTGATCGAGCGTAGATGAGCTTAAATCTGACATAAAATTTTTCGTGACGAAACACAAATTGTCTTCTGGGTATTTTATCAAAATACGATATGCTCCATGAAAAAAGCTAATATTTTTGGGACCTTGACTTTCTGGCCTTGGAAGTGCGGATTGAGAGCGAGCTATAAGGTCAACAAAATCTTCATAAATCTCAAAGCATTCCCTGAAACATTTTTCGTGTAATCCGTATCGAAAAGTCTCACCTGCAAGGAATGGCTGGTTGCAACAACAGCAAATGGGCAACATTATAAGCATCTCTTTTTTCTTGCACTATACAAGATGACGCAATACTGAGTCAACATATATTTGACATTTCTTTGCGTCAACATTATATTGACTCAATATTGCGTCAATATGCGCAGGAAATTTACGCAAACACCTGAAAATTATGTAGTTGTGAGTTAACAACCTGAATAATGGATTCATTCGGGTTAATAAAAAAGGTCGGGAAAATGGTCCGGACGGAATGAAGGCGATTGGACATGTTCAGAACTTTTGATTGGAAAAAACTTAAATTTTTTTATAATTTAGACTTTGGAGATCAAAAGATTAGAGTACAAGTTTGATGAACAGTCCTTATTTTTGGGTTGGTTTGGGAGGTGCAATCGGGGCGATAGCACGAGTGGGAATGTCTGCATTATTCCCTCTTTCTGTTTTTAATATTCCTTTGAAAATTCTTTGTATTAATGTAGTAGGATGCTTCGTCGCAGGTATTTTGATTGAGGTTATGACCTTTTTTTGGAATCCTTCTATCGATATTCGACATTTTTTAATTCAAGGATTGTTGGGTGGTTTTACAACATTCTCAGCTTTTGCGATTGAATTTGGATTGCTTTATGAAAAAGGGTTTTATTATTTAGCTATTCTCTATGCATTTCTCAGCGTAGCTTTAAGCATTCTCCTCTTCTTTTGTGGACTAAGACTCATCAGAATTTTTTACTGACTTTGGCTTTTAGAGACGCATTCAGAACTTTTATTTGCGTCGTTTGACCTGATCTTCTGCTTTCATAAATACCTTTCGAAAAAAAAACCATTTGAGAGAAAGCATTTCGTACAGAGCTTTTGAGCCCAATTTGATGCGCTGCGCACAAGAGTATGTGGAAAAACCTTCTGCGCGTCGATTGCGAACCACTGGAATCGATCGAATGTTTTTAGCTGCAAATCCAATCATACCAACCAGATAAGAAGATATTCGGCTCATTTTGAGAAGAGAGGAGACAACACTTCGATCTAAGGCCACGAATAGACCCGCATCGATAGGAGTTTTGGCGATTTTATGGAGAAGCCACTTAAAACCTCTAGAACCTAAAAGACGTACCCACGACTCGTATTTCCCTCTTCGGCCAGCAAAGACGGCATCCGCTCCTTCATCCAAAGCGAAAAGCAGAGAAGGAATCACCTCAGGTGGATCTTGCAAATCGGCGTCGAGAACCACAACGCGCTCTCCTAAGCTTTCTTCAAGTCCTTTCAAAACGGCTCGATTCTGACCTAAATTTTGCGAGAGAGAAATCATTCGAATGCGAGGATCTCGTTGCGTCAGCTGTGCTAAAACCTCTTTCGAATCATCGGGAGAAGCATCATTAACAAAGAGAACTTCATAGAAAATCTGATGTGTTTCTAACACGTTTTTAATCTGCAAATAAAGAGGATTCAAAGTCGAGCTGTTCCCATAGACAGGAATAACCACACTCAAAAAACGATTTTGCATAAAATCATACCCAAGCTTATGTTAAAAAAACTTTGGAGCAAAACACCTTGTGCGCTTCCTCTTATTATACCCGAAGTGATTCAAAAGTTGGCCTTTGGGCGGGTTCAAAGCGCCGAAAATCGATTCTTGAAAAGGGGGCTAGTATTGAAGAATACAACCCCCTTTTCAAGAATCG
>DATIHO010000081.1:0-6915 GCA_035480615.1 Chlamydiales bacterium
CTCCAGACGCAAAAAACTGCGCCGCCTCCTTGTCAAATTCCCGATTCTTCAGGTTGTTTCGGTATAAAAAAGCACGATGATTTTGCGTTATCCCTATATTTCATGTCAACACAAACCCAAGAGTTGAAAACTGCCAAAAACCTTATTTCTTGGATAAAATCACTTTTGGGTATACCGAAACAACCTGAAGAATCGGGAATTTGACAAGGAGGCGGCGAGAGTTTTTGCCGTCTGGGTCGAGCGACCATTGCCTATGGCAAGGCGCGAGTAACCCCAAAAAAATGCTGCCAAGCCGACGTCGTCAAAAACCGATTCTTCAGGTTGTTTCGGTATATATTTCTCTCTGCTCCTGCCATCGCATTAGTGAGATTGCGTTTGCCAGAAAAACGCATTACAACGATAGTCCCGCTTCAACCGATATCATAGCAATGAATTCATTCGAGTTTGTCCCCACTTTTTGATCGAAAATCGGCCAAAATAATCCCGATAAGTTGATATTATAATGACAAAAACAAACATTTATTTTAAAATACAATTTATAGATAATTATAAAACCAATATTCTGTCCAATTTATGGATTATTTTGTCCAATTTTCGACAGTACAAATTAAAAACATTTTAAATATAAAGGAAATTATATATGTCATCACCAATTGGTTTCAATCCTGGGTTTGAGTTCGAATTCAACGACACCCAAGAAGTCAACGACAACCCGGAAGAGGACTCCTTGGCACGGCGTTTTAACCCTTCACTTTCCTCATCCTCCTCTAACTATGCATCTTCCTCACCTCCCCTCCGCTCTAACCTTTTACACTCTGCAACTCCCTTTAACCAGGCATCTTCCTCAACCCCCTCTAACTATGCATCTTACTCACCTCCCTTTACCTCTAACTATGCATCTTCCTCGCCTCCCTTTCGCTCTAACCTTTTGCACTCTGCAACTCCCTTTAACCAGGCGTCTTCCTCACCCCCCCCTAACTATGCATCTTACTCGCCTCCCTTTCGCTCTAACCTTTTGAACTCTGAAACTCCCTTTAACCAGGCGTCTTCCTCAACCCCCTCTAACTATGCATCTTCCTCGCCTCCCCTTCGCTCTAACCTTTTGAACTCTGAAACTCCCTTTGACTTTTTTAACTCTGCCCCCCTCTCTAACCCTTCATCTTCCTCGCTTCCCTGGAATCTTTTGAATTCTTCATCTCTCTCTGGGGTGCAAGAAGATCAAGAAGATGGCGCTTCGTCCCCTTCATCTTCCTCGCCTACCTGGAATCTTTTTAATTCTTCATCTCTCTCTGGGGTGCAAGAAGATCAAGAAGATGGCGCTTCGTCATCGCTTTTGCAGCGTCTACCTGCCCCTGAACTTCCTGACCCTTTAGTTTCCGATTTGCAGCTTCTACCTGACCCTGAACTTCCTAACCCTGTAGTTTCCGATGAGATGCAAGAAGATGGCGCTCCGTCATCGCTTTTGCAGCTTCCATCTGCCTCTGATGAGATTCAAGAAGATCAAGAAGATCAAGAAGATGGTGTCGCAATGAAAAAATGCGCTTTTTGCAAAACAACAGAAAGAGGAGAATATCATCGCAAACACCCGAACAACAAGACTCTTTGGCTCTGCATGACTTGTTTTTACAACTTCCCGAAACTAGGAAAATCCCCATGCGCTGAGTGCGGTACACTATTATCAAAAAAATGGTGCAAAAATCCGAAGGACCCTAATACTAAGCTCTGCGTACCTTGTTTTAACGATACTCTGAAATCACCAAAAAAACAGGACAAAGTATGCCCTAATCTTGGTTGCAAAACAAAGATAGTAAAAAGATGGCGCGTAGATCCGGAGAACCCTGCTATTATGATCTGCGTCTACTGTTTTGAGCGGAAGAAAACGTGCAACGGTCTGAAGCAGATCGTCCCGAAACGGGAAAAAATATGCCTTGAACCTGGTTGCCCCATCAAGCCAACGCGCTCCCATCCCGGATTTCCAAAGCGCAGTCAGTTTCAGCTCTGCGTGAAGCATTTTGAGAGGCACAAGAAAGGCGGACAATGCTCATGCGATTTGCCAAAAATTGACGAGGAATCCCTTTGATCGCTTCCGTGAGCGCATCCCAAATATTCCAGCCCCGTTTTCGTTCAAGTATTTGAACCCAGATTTGGGGGGCGAGCAAAGTGCGGAGCAGGGCAGCAACTTGCATCAAGTTGTCGAGCGCAAGCACAAAGCTCGTCGGGATAAAGATGGGTCAAATACTGCAACGAATTTACGCAATCAGACACTAGCTCAGGTTGACATTTCCAGGGAAAATTTGCTTTGGCTTGGAAATTGGTACGTTTCCCTCGATGTCGACCGCGCCATTGCCATTTTTTCTCATTTTTTACAATCGGACTTTGATGAAACAGCCTGCTATCAGCTCGGCAAACTCTACGCTTCCACAGGACAAACGGAGAATCAAATCGCTCAATTGGAAACATTGATGAAATTGTACAATGATTTTCCCGAGTCCAAGTGGCGCTTTGAAAACGAATCCAGACTCCTTTTAGCAAAAGCTTATCAATCGACAGGATGTGAGAAAAAAGCTTTAAGCCTGTTAGAAGAAGTGGCGATTGGGCCTATCTTGGATATTACGATTGCCGAAGCTTATTTGGAAAAGGCTTTAGCTTACATATCTCAACAGTATCCTGAGGACAAAACCGCGCCTCAATTGAAAAATTTAATCCTGCAAAAGAGATTGGAATTTGAACCCATTCATCTTGAAGCGGCTTTAAAATACGTTGAGCTGTTAGAAAAAACAGCCCCGAACCCTCTTGAAAAAAGATTATTTCTTTTAGAGAAAGTAAAATCCGATTTTGAAAAAACAGATGATGTATTATCAAAAGATTATCATTACGCTCGCCTTCATAACGTTGAGAAAAATCAAATATACGAAGATTACATGAACTATATCGATCATGAAATTTTCCTGGCAAAATCCACCCTAATAAATGACGTATCCATACAAAAAGAGTTGCAAGCAAAAGCAAAAGACTTTTTGCTGCAAATTAAATGCGAGTCTTCTCATCCCTGGCTTATACCCAGAGTGATTCAAAAGTTGGCCCTTGGGTGGGATTGAAAGCTGCCGAAAATCGATTCTTGAACAGGGGGCTGTATTCTTCAATACTAGCCCCCTTTTCAAGAATCGATTTTCGGCGCTTTGAACCCACCCAAAGGCCAACTTTTGAATCACTCTGGGTATACCCAACGGATAACTACACATGTACCAGCTTTTGAATAAACGAATTATTCTTATTATTTGCATTGCGACATCTTTCATTTCTCATATTGTTGCTATTGCATGGATTCAAAAGCATTCAAAACCCAACACTCCGGTAAATAGCGTTTGTATAGCTAAAACCTGGGCTGACAAAATGTTGCAAGACTCTTTCCGAGAAAGAGGGACAGAAATAGGGAAAAAAACTTTTTCAGATGCCGAACCCCGCCTTCTGGAAGAACCTTTTCAAGTTTTTTCATTCCCATCCGACATCCCATGCATGAAGCGGCCGCCGCCGCAAATCTTTGCACCCCTAGAAGAGAAGCCCTCCTTCTTAACAGCCGAATCTTTGATCAACGAACTCTCAAAAAGCGGTTCCCTATCTACCTTTACTTTGCCTGCAATTGAACCTTTAAATCTTTTTGAAAACCTTCCAAAAAATCTCATTTGCCCATTGCCTCGCTTTTCCGATGTCAAGCCATTCGCCCCTTCCTGTCTTTCTCATCCTCCCGCGGCATTTGTCTCAATCCCACCAAAAAGACCAGACATTTCTTTTGAAATGAGCTCTACAGATTTCCTTGCTGCAAAAATTGAGCAGCCAGCCCCCTCTGCTCAATTTTTACAAAAAGAAATGCCGCTTTCCCATTTTCCAAGTCTTGCAGAGCTTGGCGCCTATTCCTACTCTGACTTTTTCGATACGGAAATATTTTTTTCGCCAGAGGAAAACGGCGAAGGTTATGTTTTTGCGATTACTTTAGTGCCGCAATCAAGCTTTAATTTTCCCAAATTCAACCAACACTATTCCTTTTTAATTGATCGTTCAAATTCAAACCAAAAAGAACGATTGAGCATTGTGAAAAATTCGGTTTTAAAAGCAATTGAGAATTTAGAAATAGACGACAGCTTTAATATTATTACATTCGACAGTAAAATTGAAAAATTATCTCCCACCGCTCTGCTTCCAACATCTTTATCCATTCAAGCCGCCAGAAATTTTTTGGAAACCATCCATCTTGGCAGTTTCTTTTCTACAGCCAATCTTTGCAAGCCCCTTCTATTTACAATGCCCTCTTTTGAGGATGACGGACTACACACAGCCATATTACTTTCTGATGGGGAACCATTAAATAAAAAAATCGCTCAAAGGGAATTGATGTTAGATTGGACAAACTATAATAATGGACGGGTTTCGCTCTTTACAATTGGCGTGAAAGGAGATCCCAATTTGACAATTTTAGAGACTGCTGCCGCTTTTAATCAGGGAAAAACCCTCCATGCGCCAACAAAAAGAGGCATCAAGCGACAGCTTTTGAAATTAATGAAGGCTATTCGCCATCCAATAGGAAAAAATATAACAGCGACTGCCATTGCACACCACCCTCAGACAAAGATTTCTCTCTATCCCAAATCAAGGCATATGCCATTGCTTTATCAAACAGAACCCTATGTAATCATGGGAACGATAAACCACCTGGATCAATTTACCCTATTTGTTCAGGGAAAAGGAAAAAATCAATGGTTTAATATCAAAAAAACCATCACATTCGTGAATGCGAAAAAAGGAGACGTATCATTAAAAACCGAGTGGGCGCAAAACCAGGCTTTCGGTCTTTACGAAGGCTACCTTGTCGATTTATATCCAAAATAAAATGAGCCTTCGGATCGTTTCAGGACAATTTAAGGGAAGGATTCTACAAGCACCAAAAGGCTCTACTACGCGGCCGACCCAGGAGATGCTTCGGGGAGCCGTCTTCAATATCTGTCAACATGAGATTCAGGGCTCTCAATTTCTTGATTTATTTGCCGGAAGCGGAGCGATGGGGCTTGAGGCTTTAAGCCGAGGAGCCGAACATGCCACATTTATTGAAAAAAACCGAAATGCGCTCGCAGCCATTCGGGAAAATATCTTAAGTTTGCAAGTCGCTCTGCAATCAACAGTGATTGGCACAGATGTGGAAACTGCTTTAAAGAGGATCGAATCTTCTTTTGATATTATCTATGTCGATCCCCCCTATCATATCTCTGCAGACTCTTTTGTAACAACACTGCTCAATAAGAATTTACTTCGAGAAAATGGCCTGCTTTTTCTTGAAGCAAGCAGCCGCCATCATCAAGATCCCCCTATTTTTTCATCGCTAAGAGAAGAAGAAATCCGATCCGAGACCTTAAAACCGGGGGCTTCACGATGCAAATGGATTGGATCTCGCCGATTTGGCGATGCCACTTTGCACCAATACCGCAACTGCCTTTAGAAACCTGAATAATGGGTTTATTCAGGTTTAGAAACAGCGATGAACCGCGGCAGACTCGTCCTTGAAAGGCCAAGATTGCGCTTCTTTGTCAATCGAACACTTCGCATCATGCAGCAGGAGCAGCAGCTGGCCGGGAAAGCACTTGCAGAAGGTTCTCGCTAAATATTTCTCTTCGGGGGTTGGCAAAGAACGAGGCCTCTGTCCAAACAACAACGGCGGTGCAGAAAAATCCACTCCACATCGTATATAAAATAAACTCGGCAGTTTTTGCAGCTAAATCGGACATGTTCCATTTTTGAACTACAGTTTTTGCCGCTAAATCGGACACGTTCCATTTTTGAACGACTTTGGAAAGAATATCCGGTATTGCAACCGCGAGCCCTACCATCAAAAGGGCATTCATCCCCACAGCTGCGATTTGAAAAAACAAAAGATTTCTCTGCCTGGAGATCGACGCAGCGAATGCTCCACCCACTCTTCGGACACCTGCTGAGCCTGCTATCATCGGAAAAAGACATATACCTGCCAGAAAGCCAAGCTCTCGTGCAATAGGCGCTGAAGGGGGCCCCAACAGAATCATCCCTTGGGGTGCCTCATCCGGCATGCATTCTCTCATATAGTTCAACGAGTTCTTGTAACTAAAATTTGGACAAATCGCAGCCATATCATTTACCAGATTCAGTAATAACGTGGTCGTTGATAACCTTTTTTTCTACTACTGTCAAGATACAAAGCGCCGAAGCTTGCCGCTCATCCTTGATTTTATATATACAATTCTTTAAACTTGGCGTTCACCATGATCACTTTGGAGGTATATGAGTAATTTTTTAACGCCTGAAGCGAGCGCGGTAACTTTACGCAATCGCCATCAAATACCTGAGAACCGTTACAATGAAATAACAACCGCATTGAATTCGCTTCCCAGGAATTTGATAACCGAGCTCGGAATGGTTTGTATAGGCTGGAAGCCTCTTACTGATTTGAGTGAAGAGGCTAAAAACATCTTAAACCAGTTGAAGCTTATAGAGCATGATGAAAATGCTAGCGCGATCATGCCAATCGATGTTCAAGAGATCGTACGTAATACCGTTCGTGAGGCAACACAAACAATTACACGTAAATTTCGACCTTCCCATCATTCGGGTACGCAAAGAGCGTCCGTTGATGTAGAATTGCATCAGCCAAGTATTGAATCAGGCATCCATCAATGTAGACTTTCATGATAATGGGTTTATTCAGGTTAAAAATACTTGCCGATTTGCACTTGCGCTTGATTGGAGAGGTAGCCTGAGAAAAATTCTCCATTATATTCGATGCTCACAAAGAAACCTGTGTCCCCTTTGGCCATTGCTTCAAATCCAACGGCCAAAAGATTTTGCCTTTGAGTAAAAGACTCGAAGGCAAACGAACCGCCCTGGTTCACGATA
>DATIHO010000082.1:0-43592 GCA_035480615.1 Chlamydiales bacterium
TGTAGATCATTTTATGGGGATTGAGCGCTGCAAGAAAATTCGTGGTTCTGCCTTTGTAGGTTCCAAGCTCGATAAATAATCCGTCTACCTTGACCTGATCGGAAGCAAAACGGAGAATGGCTGCGTCAGAATGCAAAGCGGCTCCGGATCGCAGGGTTGTGTTTACGAATTCTGTTGCATCGGAGGACCCTTGGTACGGTTTGTTATCGGAATGGGTATGTAAGACCTGATTGCCGTCAAGGCCAAAGGCTGAGCCACCAAAGAGGTTGAGCGGAAGGTTCATTGCTTAAAAAGCCGGGATAACGGCGCCTTTATAGGTGTCCAGGATAAATTGGCGCATTTTTTCAGAGGTCATCGCCCTCTTTAAAGCGTTTAAATCCGGCCGCTTTTCTTCGCCGATTCGAATCGCGATTACATTCGCATAGGGAGAGTCTTTCGGATTTTCCAAGGCCAATGCGTCTTTTTTCGGAGACAGGGTTGTCTCTAGGACATAATTCATGTTGATCGTTGCTGCGGCGACATCATCAAGGGATCGAGGAAGAAGGGCAGCGTCGATTTCCCTGAATTGCAAGTTTTTAGGGTTGGATAGGATATCCAGAGGAGTGGCATTGAAATCGCCGGGATTTTTTAATTGGATCAGGCCATTTCTTTGCAAAAGCAAAAGGGCTCTTGCTTCGTTGGTAGGGTCGGATGGAATCGCAATTGTATCCCCGTCTGCCAAATCGGCAAGCGAGTGGATTTTTTTCGAGTAAATTCCCATGGGCTCAATTTCTATGGCCGCAAAATTTTCGATTTTGTACCCAAATTCTTTGATTTGCTCATTTAAAAAAGGGATATGCTGAAAAAAATTGGCATCGACTTCAAATTCTGCAAGAGCGCGATTGGGGATATTGTAATCGTTTGAGATCATGATTTGAAGATGGATCCCCTCCTTTTCCAGGTCGGGCTTCACAAACTCGAGCAGTTGAGCGTGGGGCATTGGGGTGGCCATTATTTTTAAACTGTTTGTTTTTTTTCCACATCCGGTAGCCATAAAGGCGAAGACAAGAATTGTGATATATCTTTTCAAAGTTTTCCCCGTTTTTTTAAAATAGCAAATGCTGTCCTATTCCCCATCCATTGGATGCATTGCACGAAAAGAATCAAAAGGGCGACTGTTGCAATCATCATGGTGGTATTAAAACGATTATAGCCGTATTGAATGGCTATTTGTCCCAGACCGCCTCCTCCAACAAGACCTGCCATCGCACTATATCCTACCAGGTTGACTAGAGTCAAGGAGGTGCTTGCAACCAAGGAGGAAAGCGCTTCAGGCAAAAGAATTTTAAAGACGATTTGCTTTACGTTCGAGCCCATCACAATCGCGGCGTCAATGAGATGTCGATCCACTTCCGTGAGATTGGTTTCTACGAGCCGAGCGAAAAAAGGGGCCGCTGCGATCGACAAAGGGACGATGGCAGCGGCAGTGCCAAGGCTTGTCCCGATCAACCATCTTGTAAAAGGGATGAGGGCGACGAGCAGGATGGCAAACGGAAAGGATCGTCCGATATTGACTATGGTCTCTAAAATTTTATAAAGAAAGCTGCGTTCCAAAAGACGTCCTTTTGCGGTCAAAGCAAGCGTGATTCCCAGGGGAAACCCGAGGATGATCGCAAAAAAAGCGGAAGCAAACACCATGTAGATTGTAGTTCCGAGAGCAGACGGCAAAAGGGTCAGCGCCAAATCGAGATCAGGATGCATGTTCGATCGCCTCCCAATGCACGGAATGTTCGGATAAAAAACGGAGCGATGCTTCGATCCCTTCGGAGGATCCGGTGAGTTCAATGACTAAAGTGCCGATCGATACCATCTGCAGATGATCGATCCACCCGAGCAAAATATTGGCCTCGACATGAAATTGCTTGACGATCCGGGAAATCACCGGTTCGGCAGCAGCTTTTCCTTTGAATCGAAGGCGAAGCAGTTTTCTATTTGGGGAAGGGGGTTGAATCAGCTCGATTGGGATTTCATGGTGGCTGCTTTGAATAAAGCGCTGCGTGACAGGATGTTGAGGATCAGAGAAAATCTTTGCGACAGACCCCTCTTCGACAATTTTTCCCATTTCGATCACGGCTGTTTTATTGCAGATTTTTTTTATGACTTCCATATCATGGGTAATCAAAATAATGGTGACGGCAAATTGTTGATTGAGTTTTTTGAGCAGTAAGAGGATTTCTTGCGTCGTTTTTGGATCGAGCGCTGAAGTGGCCTCGTCGCAAAAAAGAATCTCTGGTTGATTTGCAAGGGCGCGGGCAATGCCGACCCTTTGTTTTTCCCCTCCGCTTAATGTTGCGGGATATTGATCTTTTTTTGAAGAGAGTCCAACAAAATGGAGCAGTTCATCGATGCGCGTTTTTCTTTGGTCGCTAGGTATTTTAGCAATTTCTAAAGGGTAAGAGACATTGCCCAGGACGGTGCGCGAGCTTAATAAATTGAAATGTTGGAAAATCATCCCTGTTTTCATGTGAAAAGAGCGAAGCTGTGTTGCCGATAGGGCGGCAAGATCAGTCCCTTGAAAAAAGATCTTTCCGGCATCGGGTAAAATCAAACGCGACAGGCAGCGGATGAGCGTGGATTTTCCGGCTCCGCTCATTCCGATGATGCCGTAAACATCCCCTTTTGCAACGGATAGGGAAACTTCCTGCAAGGCAGGGATTCCTTGATAAGCTTTTGAAAGAGAAACGGCATCGATCATAGATAGAATAGTTATTCTGTCCGATTTTCTTGTTTTTATGAAAGGGTAAAATAATCTGAATTGTTTTTACAGAATGTCGATTCGGCAGGTAACATGTGAAACACATGGAGAGGTTTTCACAGTCTTCCATTTGGAAACAGCAAAGAGAAACTTACGAGCGCCTTGGAGTGGAAAGCTGGGCAGCATCCAGAGTCCCATTCCATATGACAAACAACTCCCGCATCGCGGCGGGGTACGCTGACATCGCATGCGAAATATTTCGGAATTGTCCATTTACCATCCTGGAGTTGGGAGGAGGGTGTGGGAAGTTTGCCTTTTTGTTGATCGGTGAACTTCTGAGACGAAATGTTTCAGTGCAATATCTTCTCACGGATGGAGCAAAAAAAAATAGGGCATTTTGGGAGCGCCATCCCTGTTTTAAAGATTGGATAGATCAAAAAATCTTACAGTTGGCTGTATTGGATCCAATAGTGGATCCCATCCCTTGCTCCGATTTGGTGTTAGCGAATTATTTTTTTGATTCGATCCCTCAGGATATTTTTCACGTTGAGAATGGCGTTTTATACGAAGGGCTGATGAAAGAGAGGCCGGTAGAGAAGGCTTACTATCCTGAATTGCCTATTGCAAATGCCATTTTGGAAGAGTATCGCCAATCGTTTCCGTCCGGTTCATTTTTGTTTCCGATTGGCGCCCTAAAAGTGATCAGCCGTTTGCCTCAAACCTGTGTGCTCATCGCAGCGGATAGAGGGATCTGCAAAAAAGAAGCGGCGCAGACAATGCCTTTGCGTTCCAGCGATCATGGAGGCGCTTTTTCATTTGCCGTCAATTTTCATGCGATCCGTTTATTTACTGAACTGCAACAAGGGGCGATCGATTTTTTCAAAACCTCTCATCCCGATTTTCATGTTTCCCTCATTTCCAAATACCCTCAAAATTGTTTGAATTTCCAAACTTTTGGTCCTTTAAACACCGAGGCTAAAAATTTTTCCTCTATTTTAACACGGCTTCATGAGGCGCATTGGGATGCAACGCTCTTTTTTTCTTTTTTTAAGCGCATTCAGGAAATGTACGCCCAAGCGTTGGAAAATGAAAAAAAGGAGATGATGGATCATGCGAAACAAATCCTCGAGCGATTTTTCCCTTTATTTCGGGAAGACGCCATTCTTTTACAGCAATTGGGATTGTTTTTGGAGGAAAAAGATGGAGCATGTGAGGAGGCGGCTCTCCGGTTTCAAAATTTACCATCGGAAATATATTGGATGGAACCATTCATTCGCTCCCCCCTTCCCCTTGGAGATGTGCTTCAAATTGGTGAAAGAGGAAATGCTCCCGAGGCTATTGCTTCGACAAATCCAAAAAGCTTTCGTCTCATCCCCTGGAATAGCGCGATCAATGGACAGTTTGATACGATTTTTCTTTTTCCTCCCAAAGTGCAAATAGAGCGGAAAAAGCCAGAGTTTGTAAAAAATATCGAAAAGCAGCTGCTTTTGGATAAGATGCGTTATGCGGATGAAGATATTCGTGCATTTGCGGCTCGTTGCAATGTATCGAAAGCAGCAATGAGTCAATTTTTAAAAGAGCTAGAAAGCAATAAAAATATCACTAAAGAGCAGCTTGTGAATTTACAAAAAGAATTGGGGTTGGAAGTGATCTATGAAGGGGAGCGATTTTTTGACGTTCTTAAAATCTGCCTGCGCCAACATATCCGCCCCGGAGCTGTTCTTCGAGCGCATCTTCTTGGCATTGAGACATATGATCACTCGGGTTTCGATGAAGAAATCGTTGCTGATCCTTATTTTGATGTGGTGGAAACCGCGGATTCAAGGGGAGTGTGGTTGAGCGTGAGAAGACTATTTAAGGAAATACCCAATACCAGCTAAAAATTCCCGAGATAAAATTTGATGCATTCCGTCCGTACACCGTAAACCAAAACCCTCCAATCAGTCCCATCGAATCACTAAAGTTATACTCTATGGCGGGGGCGAAGCTCAATTGATCGCTAAATCCGGATCCAACAGATGCTGGAATGGGTCCACGAGGAGTCGTGGTTCCGGGCGCTCCGCTGAAAGTGGTCCGATTTGTGCAGTTATACACCATATCCAATGCAACGACCCAAGGTTCGTTGATGCTTACTTCAATTCCAAGATCGGCACTGAAGCTATTGCCTGGGTGAACGGTCCCTCTTGTGCCATATCCTCCTCCATAAGCGTTAAAATTTTCTACTTTAATGGGGGTAGATACAGTGTATCCAAACGAGATGCGGGTATTGACCGGATGCAAAGTATTCCAGAGAATGAGCTTGGCAATTGTTAAGGTGAATGAGGTTTGCCAGGCTCCGGCGCCTGTTGCGTCAAGACCCAAATTATCAGGATCCAGACGATTGTATGCGCCAGTAGGAAAAGATTGGCCAATTGAAAATTTGGCTTGCGGGGCATAGAGCCCCTGTTTATTGATGAGAAATCCAAGTTTTATGTTTATGTCTTGGAAGCCTCCGCTGAATTCTCCTTGCTGCCAGCTCGCTATGGTTCCCATGAAAATGCTTGTATCGACAGAAGGGGTAATACCGATTTCTAAAAAAACAGGTTGTGGGCTAATGGAAAATCGGTTTGGAGCGTCTACCCGTTCGCGATCTTCATTAAATGCACCATAGTTATCGGTGAAAAAAAGATAAGGCTGCAAGAGAGCATACCCGGGAGGAACCATAGATGCGGAAGGGGTGAGGAGAGGGCCAGTATACCAGGGATTGAATAATTCGAGTGCATGCTGATACTGCTGCTCGGCTTGAGTGAGTTCTTCTTCGATTTGTTCAGGGGGAATGCTTTGATCTTGAACTTGTTGAGCTCTAAGAGCGAGCGGTGCCAAGAACAAGAACGAAACCGTTGCAAAACGGAGGTTCCATCGATTTTTGACCACTGTTTCTATAAACTTCTTCATTAAAAATGATGTATTGCATTTTTTGATAATTTTTGGCAAGAAAAAGGAAAGAGGAGGAAGTTATGTCGGATGATGAAAGTGTGTCGAGTGGACATCTATCTCCCATGACGCCGCGCGAACAAAAAATGTATGAGCAGGAATATAAACATGGAGCGCAGTTATTTCAAAAGGCATTGGAGCAGTATGTAAAGTCAGACAATCCATATCAGCAGGAAGAATTCAATCAGGTCATGCAAAAAGCCATGAGAGTTTTAAATGAAACAGCCAATGAACTGAATAGAAAATCTCTTTTGGAGCAAAACCAGAAAATCGAACAGGACTATAATCAGTTTACCAATGAACCGAAAGATGTCGCTGCGCTCGACAAGCTCCAGCACGATTTAGACCAGGCCAGAAAATCGATTGGCTAGTGCTCTTCTTATGAGATTGCATGGGTATTTTATCCATGTATCTATCTAACAATTAGCAGCTTAGTCGAGATCCCTTGATTTTCGACCATTTCACAGGCATAATGTGTCTGATTTTTGACCATAAAATAAATTTTAACCGTGTCTGTAAGACAAATCATTGAGAGTGAATGTTAAAACGTCTGATCGACTGGCATCTCCTAAAATGGAAGGAAAGTACTAACCGAAAAGCTCTTCTTATTAGAGGAGCTCGTCAAGTTGGTAAAACTCATTCTGTTAGGAACTTGGCAAAAACCTTTGATGATTTCATAGAAATCAATTTTGAACTGACCAAAGATGCTAGACAAATTTTTGAAAAAGACCTAAAGCCTGAGAGAATTTTGAATGAATTGGCTTTGTTTTCTGCGAAAAAAATAGAACCAGGGAAAACCTTGCTTTTTTTTGATGAAGTGCAAGGCGCCCCTGAGGTTATTCAGGCTCTTCGCTATTTCTTTGAACTCATTCCTTCATTACATGTAATTGCTGCGGGTTCATTGCTAGATTTCGCGATTGAAGATACTGGTATGCCAGTTGGGCGTGTATCTACTTTTTACCTGTATCCAATGTCATTTTTGGAGTTTCTATCAGCGAAGGAAGAATCTTTACTCATCGACCCAATCTTAAACTGTAATCAACACCAACCGATCAGCGAACTCATCCACTCTAAATTGATCAATTTAGTCGGTGAATATTTAGCCATTGGGGGAATGCCAGAAGCAGTAGCCAAATGGGTTGAGTCAAAAAATCCCAAAGAATGCTTTCAAGTGCATCATGATTTGATCGATTCATATAGGCAAGATTTTCAAAAATATGCCAAGAAAAATCAAATTAAATATGTTGATCTTTTATTCAATCAAATTCCCCTATTTATAGGACAACAGTTTCAATATAAAAACATTCATGGAGATTTTAGGAAAAGGGAATTAGCTCCTTGTATAGACTTGTTGAGCAAAGCGAATGTAATTCATAAAATTCATCATACCGCGGCAAATGGGTTGCCTCTTGGAGCTGAGATAAATTTAGAATGGTTTAAGGTTATTTTTTTAGACGTAGCTCTATGTCAGGCTATATTAGGACTTGATCTATCAACATGGTTTTTAAAGCCGGGGTCCGAATTTATTAACAGAGGGGAGATAGCGGAGATGTTTGTTGGGCAAGAACTCCTCAGCTATTCCCATCCCAAAAAAAAATCAGCCCTATATTTCTGGAAAAGAGATGCAAGAGGCAGTCAGGCAGAAGTAGATTTCATCTATGATTTTTCCGGAGAAATTTTGCCCATAGGAGAAATTTTGCCCATAGAGGTAAAGCACGGGAAAAACGGCAGACTCAAAAGTTTGCAGTTATTTTTAGAAGAGCACAAGAAATCGCCTTACGGCATTCGATTCTCATCCCAAAATTATTCATTTTTTCAGAGAATCGATTCTAGGCCTCTATATGCAGTGGCATCTCTAACTCACCCGGATCTGGAAGAAAGTTTAAGATCGCTTATCTAATATCAATCGCGATAAATAACTTATGAAAAAAACACTTTGATTTTATCTAGAAATCCCTTTTTCCGAGGATGGTTTCCAGGAGTTTCCAGCGCTTCAAAAGAACGAAGGAGCTCTTTTTGTTTTTCAGATAATTTAATAGGGGTTTCGACAATGATGCGCGTTAAAAGATCCCCGTGTCCCTGTCCATGGACATTCGGAAATCCCTTTCCGCTCACTCGAAGCAGTTTCCCATTTTGAGTCCCCTCAGGAATTTGGATTTTTACCGTTTCTCCAAAAGGGGTAGGCACCTCTTTCTTGCTGCCGAGCGCCGCTTCAGTGAAACTAATCGGAAGGTCAACGTATACATTATCGCCATCCCGCTGAAACGCTTCATGGGGTTCTACTTCAATATAGACAAACAAATCCCCTGAAGGACTGCCCCCTGCTCCTGCATCGCCATAGCCAGTCATCTTCAGGCGCATGCCATTGTCAACGCCCGGCGGGATGCGGATTTTGATCCGCTGTTTTTCCTTGCTCCGCCCGGCTCCATTACAGGTTTTGCAGGGGTCGGTAATCATTTGTCCTGCCCCGCTGCAGTGCGGACAAGTACTCGACATATTGAAAAAGCCCCGATTTTGATAAATCTGCCCTTTTCCCTGACAGCCCGAACACACTTTAACCCCATTTTTGGAACGGGCTCCTGTGCCATGACACGTATTACATGTAATAAAATTTTGAACTACCAGCTCTTTTTCCAAGCCTCTCGCTGCCTCTTCGAAAGAGATTCTTACCGTCGCTTTTTTGCTGGCTCCCCGCCTTTCTCCATCAACCACCCCCTCAAAACCGCCACTGAAAAAATCGAAGATGGATTCTCCGCGCCCTCCACCGGCGCCTCCAAACGCACCCATAAAAGTGCGAAGCGCCTCTTCCATGGAGGCGAACCCGCCTCCGCCAAAACCGCCTCCGCCCATGTTGGCGCCTTTCAGGCCCTCTTCTCCATATTGATCGTACACACGCCGTTTGTTTTCATCGCTTAACACTTCATAAGCTTCAGAAACGCGCTTGAATTGTTCTTCCGCTTTTGGATCATTGGGATTGCGGTCGGGATGGAACTCTAAAGCTTTCTTGCGATACGCTTTTTTGATTTCATCTTGAGTGGCTTCCTGCGGAATGCCAAGAATTGCATAATAATTTTTCATAAGACGATTTTAGTTTAGTAGCCACGGCGCAGTGCTGTTTTTGTACGCTTCGTTGCGGCTTTTGATTTTAATCTGCTTTTAACGGAGGGTTTGTCATAGAATCGATGTGCTTTTGCAGCCTTCATAATTCCTTCTTTATCCAACTTTTTTTTGAGAGCGCGAAGGGCTTTTTCGATTGATTCCCCCATGCGAACTTTTACGCTAGGCATGTAGTTTTTCCTTTAAGATAGAAAGTTTAAACTCTTGCCATTGTAAAGAAGGAAATCGTTTTATTCAAGAGATCACTTCGGGTATAAGTGGAGCGGTTTCAAATCCATGGCAAGAAATTGATTGAAAACCAGTTGGGACAGAAGCGGAAGATTCGGAGATGTTTCAATCCAGCGGACCGGAAGGGAAAGTCGTTTTTGGATCAGGCAAGGATGGGGGGAAGCGAGTTCGGAGCAGTGCTGCAATTCCATTTGCGCTTGGGCAGGCGATAAAAGAAGGGGCTCGGCATCCAAATATTTGAGCACGTAGAAACCTCCCGTACGGGCATCGACCAAAACAGGGACGAAAGGATCTGTTGAAAATGCTTTTAAGCTACAAAACCCAAAAAGAGGGATTTTCCATCCGAATGCAAGCGCCTTTGCGAGAGAGGCCCCTACCCGGATGCCGGTATAAGATCCGGGTCCGGTTCCAATACCAATATAGTCGGGACGAAACGCTTGTGTCAGGGTTCCGGCTTCGGAGGCAAGAGTTTTGGAGAGCTGGGATCCACCGTTTAACATTTTAAAAGAAAGCAAGCGGCCATTCATGGTGAGGGCCGCCACTCCTGTTTCCTCGCTGGTTTCAAAAAGCAATCCTTTCATGAAGGGCATTATAACCCATTTGCCGGTTTTTATGAGCGCCTTATCCGAAATTCGCGTTTTTCTATGGAGAAGGGAAAACAGTTCCGAAAAAGGGAGGGAAACAGATAGAATGTTTTGAAACAGAAGCTTAATTGGACAAAATCGCGATAAAGATCCATAAATTGAAAAGAGGTGTATTTGGATTCTTCAGAACCTAACGACGATATCCCAATTATTGAAGAAGAAATCGAGGTGCCGAAAAAAGAAACCCGTGCCTTGATGCCAACCCTTGCCTATCCGGACGCTCTCTATATTTTGCCTTTAAACCGGCGTCCCTTTTTCCCTGGGATGGCAGCGCCTATTGTCATCGAGCCTGGCGATTACTATGAAGTTTTAAAAATTGTTGCGAAGACGGATCATAAATGCGTTGGTCTTTTTTTGACGCACAAAGAAGACGCCAATATTTATAAAATCGGTTTTGAAGATCTTTATGAAGTAGGCGTGGTCGCTCGCATTTTGCGGATTATTCCAATGGAGCAGGGCGGGGCGCAAGTTGTATTGAATATGGAAAAGCGCATTTCCATTTTGCGAGCTGTCGAAGGGAAATATTTACAAGCCGCAGTGCAATATCATGACGATACGTCGCTTGAACATCTTTCAAAAGAATTAAAAGCCTATTCCATCAGCATTATTACGACAATTAAAGAACTTTTAAAACTCAATCCTCTTTTTAAAGAAGAATTACAGATTTTCTTAGGCCACTCCGATTTTACCGAGCCTGGCCGGCTTGCCGATTTCGCAGTTGCATTAACGACCGCGAGCCGGGAAGAACTCCAGGAAGTGTTGGAAACATTCGAAGTGGAAAAGCGGATCGACAAAGCGCTTCTTTTATTGAAAAAAGAGCTGGATATCAGCCGGCTGCAGAGCACAATCAACCAAAGAATTGAAGCGACGATTTCAAAGACGCAGCGGGAGTTTTTTCTGCGCGAGCAGCTTAAGGCGATCAAGAAAGAGCTTGGCATGGAGAAAGACGATAAAACGCTCGATGCCGAGAAATTTGAAGAGCGGTTGAAAAAGAGGGTTGTTCCGGAAGATGTGATGAAAGTGATCCGCGAAGAGATGGATAAGCTCAGCGCCTTGGAGATCCAGTCGGCCGAATATGGAGTATGCCGCAATTACCTCGATTGGCTGACCATTGTTCCTTGGGGAATGTACAGTAAAGAGACGCACGATCTGAAAAAAGCGGAAAGGATTCTTGAGCAAGACCATTATGGTTTGAAGGATATCAAAGAACGGATTCTCGAATTCATTGGAGTCGGCAAATTGACGGGCGGTGTGAAAGGGAGCATCATTTGTTTGGTAGGTCCCCCGGGAGTTGGAAAAACGAGCATTGGAAAAAGCGTTGCGCGGGCGCTGAATCGCCCCTTTTATCGCTTTTCCGTGGGAGGAATGCGCGATGAAGCTGAAATCAAAGGCCATCGGCGCACTTATATTGGCGCAATGCCGGGCAAACTCATCCAGTCTTTAAAACATACCCAAGCGATGAATCCGGTCATTATGCTCGACGAGGTCGACAAGATGGGGGCGAGTTATCATGGCGATCCAGCATCCGCTCTTTTAGAAGTGCTTGATCCTGAGCAAAACAAAGATTTTCTCGACCACTATTTAGATGTTCGTTGTGATTTATCGAATATCCTTTTTATTGTTACGGCCAATGTCCTCGATACAATTCCAGAGCCTTTAAAAGATCGGATGGAGATTCTGCGCCTTTCCGGTTATATCCAGGCTGAAAAAATTCAGATTGCTCAAAAATATTTGGTGCCAAGAAACCGAAAAACCATGGGACTCAAAGTAGGAAACGTGATTTTTACAAAAGGAGCTCTTGCCCAGATCATCAATGGTTATGCAAGAGAGGCGGGAGTCCGCAGTTTTGAGAACAATATTAAGAAAATCTTGCGCAAAGTGGCTTTAAAAATTGCGAAAGACTCGAAAAGCGGTAAAACAATCATTTCTGAAAAGAATTTATCTACTTATCTGGGTAAACCGATTTTTACAACGGATCGTTATTATAAGGTCAATCCTGTTGGAGTGGCAACCGGCCTTGCCTGGACGTCGATGGGCGGCGCTACTCTTTATATCGAAACGATCAAGTATCCGGCTGAAAAAACGGAAATGAAACTCACGGGTCAAGCGGGAGATGTGATGAAAGAATCTGCGCAGATCGCCTGGACGTATGTCCAAAGCAATGCGCCTCATTTTGCAGGGAAGGCTCCATTTTTTGAAAAATCTCAGATCCATATTCATATTCCCGAAGGGGCGACTCCAAAGGATGGTCCATCTGCCGGAATCACGATGGTGACGGCGCTCTTTTCCTTATTGCTCAATCGCCCGATTCGCAATAATTTGGCTATGACTGGGGAAATTACCTTAACTGGAAAAGTGCTTCCCATTGGCGGAGTGAAAGAAAAACTAATTGCTGCCAGGCGCTCGAAAGTAAATACCCTGATTTTTCCAAAAGAAAATTTACGTGATTACGATGAACTGCCCGATTATCTGAAAAAAGGGCTTGAGGTTCACTTTGTAGATAATTACGATGATGTTTTTAAAATCGCTTTTCCAGAAAAAGGACGTAAAGATGGCGCCCGTATGGCTTCAAAAAAAGCTCATTGAGCCGGATCATTTGGAACAGAAAGTAGCTGAATTGAAAAATTGCAAATTATCTATTGCGACTTTAAATGGTTCATTTGATCTGCTTCACGCGGGGCATCTTTTTATTATCCACGAAGCTTCAAAACAGGCGGACCGATTGATTGTGGCTCTCAATTCGGATAGCTCCATCCAGCAATACAAGGCTAAGGATCGGCCGATTGTCCCGTTGCGATTTCGGCTTGAGTTAGTCGCAGCCCTTGAATTTGTCGATTACGTTACCTGGTTTGCAGAGACGGAGCCTTCTTTATTACTCCGAAAGATTCGGCCCGATGTCCATGTAAACGGAGCTGAATATGGGGAATCATGCATTGAAGCGGAAACTGTGAAAAATATTGGGGGGCGGCTCCATCTGGTTCAGCGGATAGAGTCTCTTTCTACTTCAAACTTAATTGATAAGATCCGATGCGTCTAATTGGTACGCTTTCCAATGAATCTTATGCGAGAAGAATCGCTACGTATTTGAAACAAAAAGGGATTGATAGTAATTGTGAGGTGTCATTTGATACTCAGACGGGTCAAATGGCCTATCATCTTTGGGTGTTGGATGAAGATAAAATAGAGGCTGCAAGCGTCGATTTTGTCCGTTTTCAAAAAGAACCCGCCAATGTGGAGTTCGATGCGCCTGTCGCCCTTCGTTTGGAGGGGATGGAAGGGGAGGCGTCAAAAGAAGAGGAACCCCGCATTCAAGCCGCCTCCTGGAAAAACACCCCATTCACTGTGGTCATCCTGGCCGTATGTTCCGCTATTTTTTTATTCAATGGTCTGCAAGAGCTGCCTTTGCTGCAATCAGGACTGCAAAATGTCTTTTTGATGACTCCGATTCAAGCTGCGCTCCTTTACGACGTTCCTGCTCCCATCGAAGCATTGGAAAAGATGATTCAAAAAAGAGAGACGCAGCAAGAGGGGGGAACGGCCAATTTGTCTGCTGAGGTGGAGCAGCGCCTCAATGCGATTGAAAAGACGCCTTATTGGCGGGGAGTGTATGATTGGCTCATTTTGAAATTCAAAGGGCAAGATACCTCTTTAGCCTCGGGCCCTCTTTTTTCCAGGATTTCACAGGGAGAAATTTGGCGCCTTTTTTCTCCTGCGCTTTTGCATAGCCAGTTTTTTCATATTCTTTTCAATATGATTTGGCTGTGGATTCTTGGACGGCCGATCGAACAAAGGATTGGAATCTTTAAAACCGCCGCCCTTACTCTTGTTTCGGGAGTGGGTTCCAATACGATTCAATATTTGGTGAGTGGCCCTTTTTTCATTGGCTATTCCGGCGTTGTGATGGCTCTTGCCGGTTTTATTTGGATGCGTGAAAGGGTCGCTCCCTGGGAAGGATATCCGTTAAACCGGACAACGATTTTTTTTCTGGCTCTTTTTATTGGGATCATGCTTGTTTTTAGTCTGGTTTCTTTTTTCTTGCAACTTTTTGCAAGCGACCGATTTGCTTTTGATATTGCAAATACCGCGCATATAACGGGCGCTATTATTGGAGCTCTAGTAGGCAGGTTTTCCTATTTTGCTCAGAAGGTCATCAAAAAGTGAGTTCGAGGGATTTAATCATTTTGGGCTGTTCCAGCCAACAGCCCACCCGTTTTCGCAATCATGGCGCTTATTTGCTGCGTTGGAACAATGAGGGGTTTTTATTTGATCCCGGAGAAGGAACGCAAAGGCAATTTATTTTTGCCGATGTCGCTCCCCCTTGCGTCACTCGCATTTTTATTAGTCATTTCCATGGAGACCATTGCCTGGGAGTGGGTTCGATGCTGATGCGATTGAATTTGGATAAAGTGACGCATCCGATTCATTGTTATTACCCTGCAAGCGGGAAGAAATATTTCGACCGGCTTCGTTATTGCTGCATGTACCGGGAACATATCCATGTGATCGAGCACCCCGTTAAAGAGATAGGTGTGATAGAAAATGATGGACGCTTTTGCATTGAGGCGGTATTTCTCGATCATGGAATAGAGAACGTGGGATGGAGGATTACGGAAGCGGATGTTCTTAAATTCCAAAAAGAGGAGTTAAAAAAACGGGGGGTTGAGGGACTCAATGTGCGCCGCATTGAAAAAGAGGGGAGTGTGGAAATTGACGGGCGGCTCATTCACTTGAAGGAGGTGAGCTCTGTGAGAAAAGGCGATGTATTTGCTTATATTGTAGACACACGGCCCTGTCCCGCGGCCTCTGCTCTTGCGAAAGGAGCCAAGATGCTTCTTTGCGAAAGCACTTATCTTGATGAAGCCAAGGATCTGGCGCATGCATATCAGCATATGACGGCAAAGCAGGCAGCGGAAATAGCTAAAGAGGCGGGCGTGCAAATCCTTATTCTGACCCATTTTTCAGCGCGCTATCGAGATTCTTCTCTTTTCGAAAAAGAGGCGAGAACGATTTTTCCAAATGCATTCGCTGCTGAAGATTGCAAAAGATTCGATTTTCCCAGGTAATACCTTCTTCTAATACCCAGATATTTCTTTTTCTGCTGCTTGCGCGCTTTTGATTGCTGCGGCGGCAATCGCAAACGCGCAGGCCACATTGAGCGAATTTTTCATGCCGACCAGTGGGATTTGCACTAAATCATCTGCAAGCATCAGCGCTTCATCCGAAATGCCATATTCTTCATTGCCCAAAACGAGAGTAAATTGGCCGGGGAACGCGAAGTCGGAAATGCCTTGCGCCTCTTCGCTGGTTTCCAAAGCGATAATAGGACGGGGAAGGGAAGAGAGAGGGGTATTTTGAAAGACAGGGACGATATCGGCCGCTCCCATTGCCGTACGCCGCACTTTTTCATTATCGATATAGGGAGTTTTTCCGGAAAAATGAACAGTCCCGACCCGGAGCGCTTCCACAGTGCGAAGAATGCTGCCTACATTATAGGCAGAGCGGATATGGTCGAGATAAATGGCGATGGAACAGGGAAAATCCTCTTTCGGGTCGCGGTCTGTTTTTCGAATCGCGGGAAGAAGATTGTGTTCTTTTAAAGACAGCCCTGCTTCACTGAGATGCCAATGATACCGGTCGGCAAGAGCTTTTTTGTTCAAATAGGGAAAAGGGAGCAGTTTCAGCCAGGAGATCCAGGTATTGTATTCCGTGAAATCCACGTCCCCGTTTTGATGGAGACCGTGATAATAGCTTCTTAATAGCTCGGCGCATTTTTTATGGCGCTGTTTAGAGTCAAGCGACAAGAATTTCCGTTTGGTAAAAGAGGCGGTTGTCACTTCGCGGCCAGTGTCTTTTTCTTTTCCAAATATTCCTCAAGAGGTCCTTCATGGATATGAATCCCATCTTCTTCGAAGGCAATAATTTTTTTCGCAAATCCATTGATCAATTCACGGTCGTGTGTTGCGACAACTGCGGTCCCATTGAAATCTTCAAGCCCCCATGCCAGTGCGGAAACCGCTTCCAGATCAAGATGGTTGTTCGGTTCATCGAGAATGAGGAAATTCGGCGATGTGAGAATGAGAGAGCCGAGGATGAGCCGAGCTGTTTCTCCCCCTGAAAGAGCGCGGAGGGGCTTGAAAGCGTCATCGCCGCCAAATAGCATCTTCCCTAGGACGCCTCTGATATCTTGGTCGTAAACCACCTCTTTTCGCCCTTTTAACCAATCAAAAGCGGTGACATCAGAATGCTTATTCAAAATATCTCCGTGATTTTGAGGACAATATCCAATTTCCGCCGCGTGACCTAAAGCGATTTTGCCCGCATCAGGAGTGGATACGCCTGCAAGGAGCTTGAGCAATGTGGTTTTGCCTCGCCCATTGTTCCCAATGACCGCGATCTTATCGCCGCGGTGGATCTCCAAAGAAAATTTTTGGATGACAAAAGGGCCGTTCTCATAGCGTTTTGAGAGATTTTCCGCTTTCAACACTACCTGTCCCGACTGTTTTGCAGGGGCCGCGAAGCGGATGTAGGGGCGCTGGATATTGGATTTTTTCAGTTCCATGGGTTGAAGCCGCTGGATTTCACGAATGCGGGATTGCACCTGGCTCGCACGCGTTCCGGCGCCAAATTTAGCGACAAAATCCTTTAATTGGGAGATTTTTTTCTCTTTTGCCTTATTTTCTTCATCCGCTCTTGAACGGACCGCTGTTTTGGCAACGAGCATCATGTCATAATTGCCGGTATAAGTAATGATCGTATCATAATCGATGTCGGCAATATGTGTGCAAATGGAATTCAGGAAATGCTTATCATGACTGACCACGACAAGCGTCCCCGGATAATTATGAAGGAATTGTTCCAGCCAGGCGATCGAATCGAGATCGAGATGGTTGGTCGGCTCATCGAGCAGAAGCGCCGCAGGATTTCCAAAAAGAGCCTGGGCCAAAAGAGCTCTGAATTGCTTATCTGTTGGGATTTCATGCATTTTTTGATGCTGCATCTCTTCGCCAATCGCCATTCCATTGAGAAGAATTTCGGCCTCGGATTCCGCTGAATAGCCGTTTTCATCCGCAATGATCTCTTCGAGTTCGCCTAACCGAAGGCCGACAGCATCCGTGATCTCTCCCAGATAAAGGCGCTCTCTCTCCTGAAGAGCATCCCATAAGCGGGAGTTGCCCATAATGACCGTATCGATGACAGTAAAATCTTGAAAATCTTCGATGCTCTGCTTTAAAAAGCCAACCTTTTTCGGCAAAGTAACCGTTCCGGTTGTTTGAGACTCGACTCCCATAACGATTTTTAGCAGCGTCGACTTTCCCGAACCGTTCGGACCGGTGAGCCCATAGCGGCACCCATCATTGAACGTAAAGCTTACTTCCTCAAATAAAGTGCGAGTTCCTACTCTTTTTGAAATCTTGTCTAAAGTAATCATTTCGGGCATTATAATACAAAAGACAAAGAATTTCAACGATGGATTTTCATCCGGCGATCAATCGATTTTTAACCCATTTGGAGATCGCCCTTGGGGCATCGGAACATACCATGAGAGCCTATCGGACTGATTTGCAAGATCTGGAGGCGTTTATTCAAAAAGCGGAAATGGGTCAAAAACAGTCCACAAATCCACTGCCTTCGAGTTTTGCAACTGCCTCAAAAAGGCTGATCCGCCGCTATCTGGCCCATCTGCATGAAAAGAAAATGAGCGCTCAAACGATCTTAAGACGCCTTTCTTGCTATAGAAGTTTTTTTAAATTCGCCATGAGAGAAAAATGGATAGAGGAGAATCCTTTAGAAGAGATAGAGAGTCCAAAAAAGGAAAAAAAGCTTCCCATATCGATTTCGTATGCAGAGATCGAGATCCTTTTTAACCAGCCGGATCTTTCCCGCTATTTAGGTTTAAGAGATCGGGTAATTATGGAACTTTTTTATAGTTCCGGTCTCCGTTTAAGTGAACTCGCTCGATTATGTAAAAAAGATTGTGACTTAAAAAACCAAATCCTTACTATCCAGGGAAAAGGGAAAAAGCAAAGGATCGTCCCTATTACCAAAAATGCAGCCGAATGGATTATGAAATATTTAAATCATCCTGAAAGAGCAGAAAAAGAGCAGGGGATTGTTTTTTTAAATAAATGGGGAACAAGGTTGACAAGTCGCTCCATTGACCGAAATTTTGCAGTTTATTTAAAAGCGAGCGGACTTTCCGACAAAATTACTCCTCATACCATCCGCCATACCATTGCCACTCATTGGCTTGAAAACGGGATGGATTTGAAAACAATCCAAATGATTCTTGGGCATGCGTCCCTTTCTACGACTACGATTTATACGCATGTCTCTTCAAAGCTCAAACGACAGGTTTATGATAAAACGCATCCAAGAGCGTGAAAGCACTCGAGGGGATTGCGGGTTAGACCGCATTTTTGCTAACATTTCGGCTTTGTTCATTTTTGGATGTATGCGATGAAGAAAAAGATTTCTCTGTTTTCATTGGTTTGCCTGGTTGTTGCTGCGATCGACAGCATCCGGAATCTGCCTGCTCAAGCCCTCTTTGGCAGCTCGCTGATCTTTTTTTTTCTGTTGTCAGCCATTTTATTTCTGATCCCGATTTCCCTTTTGTCTGCCGAACTGTCTTCCCGATATCCTGAAGAGGGAGGAGTATTCCATTGGGTGCGGCATGCTTTCGGAGAACATGCCGCCATGGTCGCTATTTGGCTTCAATGGATCAATACTGTTGTGTGGTATCCGACGATCCTCTCTTTCATTGCGGGAACCATGGCCTATCTAATCAATCCTGTTTTAGCTCAAAACAAGATATTTCTCGCTTGTGCGATTCTCTTCTTTTTTTGGGGGCTGACTTTATTGAATTTACTGGGAATCCAACTTTCTGCCAGGATCAATTCTTTTTGCATCATTATCGGAACTCTTTTCCCGATGGCCTTGCTCATCGCGTTTGGAATTTACTGGTGTGCATCGGGCCATCCGTTGCAAATTGCATTCGGAATACACGACTTAATCCCTCATCTTGGAGACTCGGGTAATTGGATTTCCCTGATCGCCATCATGGCGTCTTTTTTGGGAATTGAGCTGGCCGGCGTCCATGTCAATGATATCAAAAATCCGCAAAAAAATTTCCCAAAGGCGATGGGTTATTCCGTCTTTATTCTTGTTGTCACAATTTTGCTCGGATCTTTATCGATCGGGATGGTGATTCCTGGAAAAGAGATCCGGCTTGTAGATGGCATCATGCAAACTTTTACGACGTTTTTTATGAATTTTCATATCCCCGTTCCGCCCTCCATTTTGGCTCTCTTGATCATTATCGGAAGTCTTGGAGGGATGATCAATTGGCTGATTTCTCCTGCAAAAGGGCTCTTGCAGGCATCTCACTTCGGCTTTCTTCCCTTAGGTTTTACCAAAAAGAACACATATGGAGTCCCTGTCCGAATCATGATCACGCAAGCGGGATTGGTTTCTATTTTCTGCCTTGCATTTGTCCTTATGCCAAGCATCAACGCATTTTATTGGTTTTTAACAGCCCTGAGTACAGAGATGTATATGATCATGTATATATTCATGTGCGCGGCGGGGCTGAAACTCGGCCGTCCTGCATCAGGGTCGGGGTCGTTCAGAATGCCCAAAGGGACCAGGACGTTGACTTGTTTTCTTGGAATCACCGCTTGTGTTTTGACAATCGTCGTTGGGTTTTTCCCTCCCGAAGGGATCAATGTTGGCAGTCAATTCCACTATGTATTGATGATTGGCCTTGGCAATATCATTTTGACCCTTCCGGTCATTGGCATTTGCCTGGGTAAAAGAAAGTAATAACCTGAATAAGGAATCCAGCCAATGAAGGCTTTATCAAAATCAACGTTTGCTCTCTTATTTATGGGGATAGGGTTTGCAGGTTTTTCAAACGAACAAAGCCCACAATCAAATATGGCGCAACAACAGCAAAGCTTTGTTAAGGTCAAGGATGGCTACCTGTATTACAATGAAATGGGTCAAGGTATTCCAATAATCGTTGTTCACGGTGGCCCTGGCTTAGATCATGGATACTTACAACCTCAGCTATCACAGCTAGCTGCAAATCATAGGTTAATCTTTTATGACCAACGCGGCTCAGGAAAGTCTCTTGAAACGTCATTGGATGAAGACCATATCAATATTCATCAGTTTGTTGAAGATTTAGAAGACTTACGCAAATCACTTGGCCTCAATAAATTTGTCTTAATGGGACATTCATGGGGCGGACTTCTTGCAATGCAATACGCTGCCCTCCACCAAGATCATTTAATTGGACTCATCTTATTGAATAGCGCTCCCGCGGACTACAAAGGACAAAAAGCCTTCATAGACGAATTTGGAGCGAGAACTAAAAATATTCATAACGACATCAAGCCTCTATTCGCATACGAAGACTTCAAAAAATTAAACGCCATGCAAATATCGGATTTATACCGAAAATTGTTTTCTGTTTATGTTTACAATCCTAAGGACATTAAAGATTTAAGTCTGAATTTTAGCGTAGCATCTGGACAAAGCGGCTTTAGAGTAATGGAAGAGATGTCAAAAACATCTTGGCTCCAACCAAATATTAATCTATTTCCAAGCCTCGAGAAACTATCAGTGCCAACTTTTATCCTTCATGGTAAACAAGACATTGTACCTGTCTGGACAGCCCAAGAGATAAAAAATGCGATTCCTCAATCTGAAATCGTTGTATTAGATAGTTGTGGTCATTTTCCCTACATCGAACAGCCATCTCAGTTTTTTACTGAATTGAACAGTTTCTTAGACACGGAGCACTCACCAATCAGTTCCGTATTCGACAACAGTCTCAATAACCTTGAAAAATCGGGAAGGCGATAAGCCGGATTCTGTCGTGAGCCATCATTCATCTACTGCGGCCCTTTTGAGTTCTTGCTAAAGCAATGCGCGGAAAAACGCCTCTTTTTTGAAAACTCACTTCGGCCTTGCTTTGGATAGGGTTTACAACGTCTGCGGTCTCCTGCAGAACGACCGGCTCATAAAGCCGAACTTTTCATCCTGTCTCTCTAAATAAAGAGCGGTATAGTTTCTGTTGCACTTTCCGTCGCCTTACGGCGCCCAGCCGTTAACTGGTATCCTTTCCTTTAAAGTCCAGACTTTCCTCCCCATAAAAAATTATGGAGCGATGACCTGCCTTCCCAAAAAATTTACTAACCTGAGTTATGGGTTTATTCATCGGAGATTCAACTGCCTTCCGGGCAGATTTTTCCGTTTGGAGCCGAAGGCAAGGGCGGAACGCCCCCCTTGCCGAGGCGAAAACGGGAAAAGGTGGCGGAAGGCATTGAATCTCCGATGAATAAACCCATAACTCAGGTTACTACGTAGTCACTGCTGCTAAACGTCGTCGCCGTTTCTTGGTAGCAACAGCCGTTCCTTCGATCGCTTCGCTCTCTTGCCAATAATGGATACGGGAGCAATGTTCGCAAAATACCAGCCGTTCTCCTTTGCGAACAACGTTTTCATGTTGTGCAGTCAAGGAGATGTGGCAGCCGTTGCATGTCCGATTTTCAATCGGCACCACAACACGGTCTTTTTTATTTTTCAACAGGCTCTCATAGATGCCCATCACTTCTAAATTGGCGGTTTTTGCAAGAGCGTCCCTGCTTATTTTAAGCTCGCTCCCTTCCTGGTTAATGAGGCGGATGCTCTCTTTGATCTCGTTCTCAAGGTTCTCGCTGCTCCCTTCGGATTGTTGCAGCGATTCCTTAATTTTTTCGAGGATCTCCTCTTCAAGAGAACGTTTATCGATCATGTCGCTGGCAATTTGCTCGGTGGCGATTCTTTCCCTCTCCGAAGAAGTCATCTCTTGAGTCAAAGCATTGAATTCGTCGACTTTCTTGACCGTATTCTGTTTGGCCTCCAGTTTTTTGATCCGCTCCTTGATTTCGCTGATTTTATTTTCCTGAAAGACAATATTGCGATTCAATTCGCCAATTTCCAATTCCTTATCTGCCTGCTGCTTGCGCAATTCGTGTCTCAGCGCGTCAATATGCGACAATTCATTCAGGCGGCTTTTCTTAAGCCGCATGAGACGGATCATCTTCATGTCTAGTTCCTGAATATCGAGAATGGTTTTGAGAGCTGGGTGCATGCCATGGCCTTTGTTTTTTGTGGACATTTTAACTTTCTCACGAAAATTTCGCAAGAAAGTAAATTTCAATTGGCATTTGTGTCGACAAAGAGATAAACTATCGGTTTTGGTATGAGTTTTTTAAAAAATTATCTTGCAAAAGTGTCTGAAACGGAACACTGTCCGGCCGCGATTGCTTATGTGGCTGCTTTGGATGCGATTGGCTCTGCCGATCCGGAGATCGCACAGTGTATCGTTCAGGAACTGAGGGATCAAAGAAAATATTTAAAACTCATCGCCTCGGAAAATTTCTCCTCTCTTCCTGTGCAGCTTGCCATGGGAAATCTTCTCACCGATAAATATAGCGAAGGCTATGCCGGTCATCGCTTTTACGCGGGCTGCGGGAATGTGGATGAGATTGAAAGAAGAGCGGTCGATCTGGCAAAAAAAATTTTTAATGCTGAGCATGCGTATGTGCAACCCCATTCGGGCGCGGATGCGAACCTCATCGCGTTTTGGGCTGTTCTTGTTCAGCGCATCCAATCCAAAGAGATCGAAAGGCTGGGCAAAAAGAATTTAGATGAGTTGAGTCCTGAAGAATATGAGCATGTCCGGAGGCTTTTGGTGAGTCAAAAAGTCATGGGGATGGGACTTGGTTCGGGCGGCCATTTAACCCACGGCTATCGGCATAATATCTCATCTAAAATGATGCAATCGGTGAGTTATGAAGTGAATCCGAAAACAGGACTGCTCGATTATAGCGCCTTGCACGTCCAAGTCCAAAAAGAGAGACCCTTTCTTTTGATCGCAGGCTATTCGGCCTATCCAAGATTGATCGATTTTGCCAAAATGCGCGACATTGCCGATAGCGTAGGCGCTGTATTAATGGTGGATATGGCCCATTTTTCGGGACTCGTAGCCGGCAAGGTGCTGCAAGGATCTTTTAACCCGATCCCTTTCGCTCATATCGTCACAACAACGACTCACAAAACATTGCGCGGGCCAAGGGGCGGAATGATTCTATGCACGGAAGAATTCAGGGAAGCTGTCAATAAAGGATGTCCGCTTGTTCAGGGGGGGCCATTGCCTCATGTCATGGCCGCCAAGGCGATCGCCTTTCAGGAAGCTGGAGCGCCGGCATTTCAAAAATACGCGCATCAAGTTGTAGCAAATGCCAAGGCGATGGCGGAGGCTTTTCAGGAGATGGGCATTAAAGTGGTAACGGGAGGGACCGACAACCATCTTTTGCTTTTAGATGCAAGATCGTCATTTAAGTTAACGGGCCGCCAGGCAGAACTACTTTTAAGAGAAGCGCATCTCACGGTCAATCGGAATACGATTCCTCAAGATGAAAATGGACCCTGGTATACTTCAGGAGTACGTATTGGCACGCCGGCTGTCACGACTTTAGGAATGAAAGAAAAAGAGATGCGCGAGATCGCTTTCATTGCCGCGTCTCTTTTAAAAGACGCAAAACCTCAAATGGATGAAAAAACAGGGAAGCTCTCCCAAGCCAAGGCTTACGCATCTTCTTCAGTCTTGCAGAGATCTCAGATGCGAGTCTTTGAGATATTAAAACATTTTCCTCTTTATCCGGAGATCGTCATTTAGTAAATTAAAGAAGACAGCGCACAAAAATCGGTACCCTTCGAGTTTTTAAGCGCTGCTTCAAAGAAAAGTGGAGTAAATATGCCTGAAACCGAACGCGAAGAAAAATATGCAAATCCAAAATTCATGAGCGATAAAATCGACCAGGCAATGCTTGAAAAGCGGCGCATTTTTCTCTCCGATGCAGTCGATTCCGAATCGGCGAAAGATATCATTCGCAAACTTTGGTATCTGGATACTATCAATCCTGGCAAGCCCGTCCTGTTTGTTATCAACTCTCCGGGGGGGTCGGTCGATTCTGGATTTGCGATTTGGGATCAAATCAAAATGATCTCTTCTCCTGTCATCACCTTGATCACCGGCCTTGCCGCTTCCATGGGTTCTTTATTGAGCCTGGTTGCCGAAAAGGGGAAGCGGCTTGCTACTCCAAATGCGAGGATCATGATCCACCAGCCTCTCATTGGGGGCGTGATTCGCGGACAAGCTACCGATCTCGAAATCCAGGCGAAAGAGATGCTGAAAACGCGAGCAATGATTGTAGAGATTTATTCATTAGCTACCGGGAAAGATAAAAAGGCCATTGAAAAAGCCATTGACCGCGATAATTGGATGACGGCGGAAGAGGCTTTGGAATTCGGTCTTCTCGACAAAATCGTCACATCCATGAAAGATGTTGAGCACTTCCTTCAGTAACCTGAGTTTTGGGTTCAGTTTATAGAGAATTGTCGCAGATTTCGTGGCACTTTTCGAAGATTTTGACGGGCCCAATAGCTGAAAGCACCTATGGGCTCGTCAAAATCTTCGAAAAGCGCCCGAAAGATGTGGCAAGGCTCTATGAAATGAACCCAAAACTCAGGTTTGTTAAGTATCAGGCGGCGGGAAATGATTTTATCCTGATCGATAACCGGCCAGGCCATTTCCCTCAAAATGCGCATCTTATTCAAAGGATGTGCCACAGGCAATTCGGAATCGGAGCGAATGGGTTGATTCTCCTTTCTCAGCCCAAATTGCGATCTGTCCGAGATGGTTTCCGGATGCAGATTTTTAATGAGGATGGCAAAGAGGCGGAAAGTTGCGGCAATGGCCTTCGCTGCCTGGTCAAATTCTTGAAAAATGATCTTGGAATCCATAAAAAAAATTACCGGATTCAAACGCAAACACAAGTTGTTTCAGCTTACATCTCTCAAGGGTCTCACGTTGTGATCGATTTGGGCAGGCCGAAAACAGTGAACTTATATGTAGAAACGGCTGATGGGGTTGTTCATCTCACCGATGTCGGGGTGCCTCACGCGGTTCAATTTATTGCCAATGCAGCCAAGATCGATCTATTGAAAACCGGGGCTGATTTGAGGAAGGCTCTACAGGCCAATATCAATTTCGCAGATCTGCGAGATGACGGCACGATTTTCGTCCGCACTTTTGAACGGGGCGTGGAAGGGGAAACCTTATCTTGTGGGACGGGAGCCGCAGCGGTTGGGTGCATTGCCTTTCGAATCTATGGATTTCGAAATCCTGCTTGCATTCGTTACAAAGGGGGAGATCTTGAAATTCGGGAGCAAAACGGCCATCTTTTTCTTTCCGGCCCTGCTGAAAAAACATTTTCGGGAAGCTATTTGCTTAGATACCCGAAGTGATTCTCTCCCATCCACTTTTCCACGATCATTCTGGTTGCAAGATATTTAGCCTCTCCGCTACCATTGTCGCTGGTTTTCATCCATTGCTGGGGTGTCGCCAAGCGGTAAGGCAGCGGTTTTTGGTACCGCCATGCGGAGGTTCGAATCCTTCCACCCCAAATTTTAAATTTATGAAATTCGAAGAAATTCATGACAGATGAACCTTCATTTGTGCTATTTGCCGGATCTTCGCATGAAACATTGGCGGAGGCGGTGGCCCGCGCCCTGAAAGTAGGGCTTGGCAAGGTAGAGATTGAGACTTTTCCCGATGGGGAGATCGGCATCCAGATTTTGGAAAATGTACGTGGCAAGGATACTTTTGTGCTTCAATCTCCCGCGCGCCATCCAAATCATTTTTTGATGGAAATGTTTATTATGGTCGACGCCCTGAAGCGCGCTTCGGCCCGCAGCGTTGTTGCTGTTTTGCCTTATTATCCGTATGCGCGACAGGATCGGAAGGATAAAGGGCGGGTGCCGATCACCGCAAAGCTGGTTGCCGATTTATTGGAACGGGCAGGAGTCACCCGGGTCCTTGCCATGGATTTGCATACAGATCAAATTCAAGGTTTTTTTAACATTCCGGTGGATAATCTTCATGCAAGGCCTCTTTTTATCCATGAGTTGCAAACACTGGGATTAAAAGACATGGTGATCGTCTCTCCCGATGTAGGAAGCAACCGGATGGCTCGGAAGTTTGCTGAAGATTTACAGGTAGATCTCGCTATTGTCGATAAGCGAAGAGTTAGCGCAAGAGCGGTTGAGCCCGACGCTTTGATTGGAGAAGTGCGGGGGAAGCATGCGATCCTTGTCGATGATATTTGCTCGACGGGAGCCACTCTTGCAGTGGCTGCAAAAGTATGTAGGATGTCTGGAGCGCAATCTGTTTATGCCGCGGTCACCCATGGGTTATTTGTTAACGACCAGCTGCCTTCCGGGATCGACCGATTTTTTGTGACTGATTCAGTGATTCAGTCAAAGGCGTTGGAAAACAAAATAGAGACAGTTTCCATTGCGTCTTATATCGCTGAAGTGATCGATTGTGTGATCTCTGCCAAGTCGATTTCATCGCTTTTCGCAGGGTTTGATGCTGAACGTGTCTCAAAAAATGATTAGGAGAAGATAATGAAATTACCATATTTTTCAAGGACAGCGGGCAAAAGGGGAGATCTCACTAAACTCCGTCGCGAAGGCCATATTCCTGCTGTGTTATACGGAAAGGATACGCCATCCCCCCAATCTATTTATGTACAAAAAGAAGAAATAGCGAAGTTTTTAAGGCAAATAAAGCAAGGCATGCTTGCGACAACATTATTTGAGCTCCACGATGGGCAGAAATCCTATTTAGCTTTGATCAAAGAGGTGCAATACCATCGTTCTACTTATGCGATCGAACACCTGGATTTTATCTTGGTGAATGACAAGCATCCGATTACAGTCAATGTCCCCATTCAAATTATGGGAGCGGCCGATTGCGTTGGAGTCAAGTTGGGCGGATTTGTGCGACAGCCTATCCGGTCATTAAAAGTTTCCTGCTTCCTGAAAGATCTTCCACAGGAGTTCGCTATTGATGTACGCGATATGCAAATTGCCCAATCAAAACGCCTTGCCGATATCGTTATCCCTGCCGGAGTTAAGCCTAAGGCAAAAATGAATGAAGTAGCTGTGGTGATTGCGAAGAAAGCATAAAAGCTTCTTAGAAGCTGCCCTAAACTTTAGCTTCTTACAACATGCCGGGATGATTTTCATGGTGGGGTATAAATTTTTGATTGCTGGATTAGGCAATCCAGGAAGGGCCTATGCAGGCACCCGGCATAATATCGGATTTGAAGCGGTGAGTCTACTGGCAAAAAAACACCAGCTTGCATTTCGGACAAAATTGAGCTGGAAAGGCAGCGTGGCTGTTGGCAAAATAAAAAACGATGATGTTGTGTTAATGAAGCCTTTGACGTTTATGAACCTGAGCGGGGAGGCAATAGCGCTTTGTATGAGAAATTTGAAGATTGGACCCACCCATCTTCTTGTGATTGTCGATGACATCGCAATCTCTTTGGGACAGTTAAGGATGAGGATCAATAGCGGTTCTGGAGGGCACAACGGTCTGAAAAGCGTTGAAGAGCATTTACAAACAAATCGGTTCGCCCGTCTTCGGATTGGAGTGGGTGATTCGAAAGAAGGGGACTTGGTTAGCCATGTGCTGGGCAAGTTTTCCGACGATGAAAAACAGCTTGTTCCCAAAATCCTGGAACAGTCGGTGTCAGCCGCTGAAATTTGGCTGGAAAAAGGATTGAATTAAGAGACCGTCTATTAAGACAGTCTCTAAGAGGCCTTCCAGGCGATGGATGTTTTTAACGAACTATACCCAAAGTGATTCAAAAGTCGGCCTTTGAGCGGGTTCAAAGCGCCAAAAATCGATTCTTGAAAAGGGGGTTGTATTCTTCAATACTAGCCCCCTTTTCAAGAATCGATTTTTGGCAGCTTTCAATCCCGCCCAAAGGCCGACTTTTGAATCACTTTGGGTATAAATCCATCAAACCCAGGCATTGGAGAAAGAAAATGAAAAAAATGCGAAAAGAGCTTTATGAAGGGATGTATATCTTAAGCGCAACGCTTAGTGATGAATCCCGCAAAAAAGCTTTTGATAAAATTACCGAAGGAATCGTCCAGAATGGGGGCGAAATTCACAAAATTCATGAACAGGGCCGGCGCAAACTGGCGTATGAAATTGATGGAAAGCGGGAAGGATTTTATTATGTCCTTTTTTTTACGGCTCCCACTTCTTCTCTCACCGATTTGTGGAAAGATTATCAATTGCATGAAGATCTCATCCGTTTTATGACAAAACGGGCGGAGAGCGTTCAGGACACTTTAGAATTCAAACCCTTGAAACCACAGAGCTAGCTATGAATCAAAGAAAGATGCCTATGCAAATGCAAAATAACAATGCGCCTGAAAGCCCTTTTGCGAAGAAAAAGAAAAGCTGCCCATTTTGCGCTGTCAAAGCCAAAACAATTGATTACAAAGATATCGAGACTTTGAAACAATTCATTACGGAACGGGGCAAGATTCTGCCGCGCCGCATTACGGGAGTTTCTTATTTTTATCAAAAAATACTGAAAAAGGCGATCAAGCAGGCGCGGTATATGGCTTTGCTTCCCTTTGTAGCAAAGGAGTAGAAGATGAAACAACAGTTGTTATTACTTGAAGATGTCGATGCATTGGGAAGAAAAGGAGAGGTGGTTACTGCGAAACCGGGCTTTGTGCGTAATTTCCTTTTGCCAAAAGGTTTGGCAGTCATCGCATCTAAAAACACTCTTAGAAAGCAGGAAATACTTCGCGCAGAACGGGAAAAACAGGCGATTATTGATCGACAGGAAGCCGAAAAGCTTTCCGTTCAGATCGAGGGGCTTGTCCTTGAAATCAAAGTAAAAGTGGATCCTGACGGACATATGTATGGATCTGTATCCGCATCTGATATTGCGCAGCTATTCCAAGAGCAAGGGCTTCCAATCGATAAGAAAAATATTGTTTTGGCTCGGCCTATCAAAGAGATCGGGACGCATAAAATTGCTCTGAGATTAAAAGAACAAGTATCGGTGTCCTGCTCGATCCATATTGTCCCGGAAGGGGGTATGCCTGCAGGTATCGAAGCTGTTACAGCCCCTATCTCGAATGAGGAAGTAACCAACATCGAAGAAAAACCAATCTGAAATTTTGTTGCACCCAAAATTCAGGTTGTTTTCTTCTCCGGCGAAAATCAATCTCTTTTTTCACATACTGGGTAAGCGATCTGATGGATATCATGAGATCGCTTCTCTTTATCAAGCCATCGATCTTTTCGACACTTTAAAATTTCGAAAAGGCCATCAAGATTTTTTTTCCTCGAATATCTACTTGGATGAAGCTGCGAATCTCGTTTTAAAAGCGCTTCGCCTTTTTCGAATCCGCTTTCCCTTCTCGTTTGGAGTCAAGATTCATTTGGAAAAGCGCATTCCGTTGCAGGCAGGCCTTGGGGGAGGCAGCAGCAACGCCGCAACGACTCTTTGGGCTTTGAATGAGCTGACAGGGAGAAGAGCTTCCATGAGCGCATTGATAGAGATGGGAGCCCTGCTGGGTTCTGATGTGCCTTTCTTTTTTTCTTCGGGTACATCTTATTGCACAGGAAGGGGAGAAATTCTCGAACCTTTTCATTTGCCTTACCTTTTGAGCGGGTATTTGGCTAAGCCCTCTTTTGGCCTTTCTACTTCTTTAGTCTACCAAGAAACGCGTATTGAAGAGCTCATTGCCAGGGATCCGCGGCAGGGGCTCGTCCAATTCCCGTTATTTTATAATGACTTGGAACCTGCTGCTTTTCGCATCGAACCTCGTTTGAGATTGTTTCACAGCCACTTAAAGCAGATGGGATTTGATGCAGTGACGATGACAGGCAGTGGAACCGCATTTATGTGTCAGGTGAACATACCCAAAGGCCAAATTTTGAATCACTTTGGGTATAAAACCCTTCCTCAATTCCAAAGCTTTCTCCCTTTCCGCTCAATTCAAAGGGCTGAAAACTCTTGGTATATACCGCTCTGTACTGGACAAAAAATAAATTCATAAATAGTTTCTGGCCGAATCATGTCAATTTTCAAGTCCCTTAATTTGGTTTCTACTTGTTGGAGCGGGGATCGCTGGCATTTTAGGCGAATGGATTCAGATGAGCGCTATTGTCACCATTTTATTGGTCAATGCGATGATCAGCTTTTTTCAAGAATATAGTTCTGAGAAATCTTTTGAGGCCCTTAAAAGCTTATATGTGGCTACCTCCCGAGTTCTGCGCAGTGGTCAAATGAGAGAAATTCCATCTTCTGAGATTGTTTTCGGCGATCTGGTTTTGCTTGAAGCAGGCGATCAAGTTCCTGCAGATGGAAGACTTGTTTACGTTGCACAGCTTGCCATTCAGGAGGCCGCTTTAACAGGAGAATCCGCCGCTGTTCATAAAAGGATTGAGCCATTAGAAGAACAGGCAATTACAGATCAAAAAAACATGGTTTTTTCTGGTACTCATGTCGCTTCTGGAAGGGGGAAATTCATTGTTACCAAAACTGGCTTGAATACAGAACTGGGGAAAATTGCCGCTTCACTACAAGTGCTTAAAGCAGAATTAACGCCTTTGCAAGTTCGTTTTAATCGTCTAGGTAAGCAATTGGTTCTTATATGCATAGTAATCGTTGCAGCGATTTCTTTTTTAGGCTTTTGGAAGGGGATGGGACTTGTTGCAATTGCTTTGACCAGTTTAAGTCTTGCGGTAGCCGCAATTCCAGAAGGCCTTCCTGCTATTGTGACTATTACTTTAGCGATGGGAGTTCGGAGAATGGCCAAACATAATGCTTTAATGCGCAGATTGGCCTCGGTTGAGACTCTAGGATGCACTTCGGTGATTTGTGCAGATAAAACGGGGACTTTGACCAAAAATGAAATGGTGGTTCTTCATTTCTGGATCGGCGATAAGCAATTTGATATCACCGGAACCGGATATGAACCTAAAGGAAATTTTCAAGTAAATGGGGCAAAAATTGATGCTCAACAGGAGCCCGAACTTCTTGTCGCCTTAAAAATCTGTATCTTGTGCAATAACGCAGAACTGGATCAGAGTGAAGGGCTTTGGAAAATTGCAGGAGATCCCACTGAGGGGGCGCTACTTGTGGCTGCGGCTAAGGCGGGATTATGGAAAAAAGATTTAGAACAAGAGTCCCCTTTTTTAGAAGAGATTCCTTTTGATTCGGAAAGAAAAAGGATGAGTATTTTACGAAAAGACTCGCAACTGTACGTCAAAGGCGCTCTTGAAGTATTATTGCCTCTTTGTAATCGATGTCTTTGGCAGGGGAAACAAGAGCATTTAGATGAAGGAATCAGAAATGCGATTTTGGAAGCGCAACATCACTTAGCAAGTCAAGGGTTTCGGATTCTTGCTTTAGCTCAAAGGGATGTTCCAGGACAAAGTCAAATCGATCCTTCTTTAGAAAGTGAATTGCAATTTGTTGGGCTCGTGGCCATGATTGACCCGCCTCGACCTGGAGTGAAAGAGGCTATTGATTCTTGTCGGGGAGCTGGAATTATTCCTGTCATGATCACGGGTGACCATAAAGAAACAGCCATTGCCATTGCTAAGGAAATAGGTCTAATGGCGCCAAATTCGATAGCAGTGGAAGGGAAAGAACTGGATAACATAGATGATCATTCTCTGAATAAAGTCATTTTGAAAACGGCTGTTTTTGCTCGTGTAAGCGCGCAACACAAACTACGCATTATCCATGCTTGGAAAAATCATGGGCATATTGTTGCGATGACAGGAGATGGTGTGAATGATGCTCCTGCGATTAAAAAGGCGGATATTGGAATTGCAATGGGAATCACAGGAACTGAGGTGACAAAACAAGTTTCAGACATGGTGATCTTAGACGATCATTTTGCTACCATTGTAACAGCAGTTAAAGAAGGAAGAGCGATTTATAGCAATATTGTGAAATTTGTCCGTTTTTTACTTTCAGCAAATTTTGCAGAACTTCTCGTTATATTTTTTGGAATTTTATGGGGATTTTCTGGCGCCTCTGGGGAAATTTGGGCGATTTTGTTGCCTTCTCAGATTTTATGGGTCAATTTAGTGACAGATGGATGTCCAGCCATTGCTTTAGCTTTTGATCCTGTCGAAAAGGCAGCCATGAAGCAAAAGCCGAGGAAAGTCTCGGAGCCAATCCTTTCATTGCCCTGGATTTTGAAACTTGTCTTTATTGGATTGATTGTCGCATTTGGATCTATTTTTGCCGCTCATCTCGGTTTTTCAAAGGGAATGCTTGTAGGACAAAGTATGGCTTTTACGGAGCTTGTGATTCTTGAATTAGGAATCTTATTTTTGATTCGTAAGCCATTGTCTATTTTTTCGAATTTTTGGCTTCTTGTGGCTCTATTTCTTTCCCTATTACTCCAATTGTTTGTTATTTATTTCCCTCCTATGCATCTTCCCTTTGGAACTGTGTTTTTGGAGGCTTTAAGCTGGCTTCAGATTTTAGGAATTGCTTTCATAGTGCATTTCCTTGTTTTTTTCCTCTGTACTGGACAAAAAAATAAGTTGATGACAACGGCTCGCTGAAGGCCGACCATATCTCGTTGTATTTCAAGCATCGAGGTATAATGAAACACATCGATACCCAAAGGCCGATTTTTGAATCACTTTGAGTATAATTAATTTACGTTTTATATTTATTCAATAGTAATTAATTAGTAAAATTAAAGTAAGAGGATATTTTCCTCATATTTTAAAACCCTTGGGAGTGTGCAGCATGGAGAAAAAACAATTTGAAAGAAATTGGAACCAATTGAAATCCAAGATTCAGAATCACTGGAATCGATTAACAACCGACGATCTCAATAAGATCGACGGAATGTTCGATCATTTTGTAAATCAATTGGTAAAGCGGTATGGATATTCGAGAGATACAGCCTTGCAAGAGATTGAAAATTGGTCGCCTAATGTAACAGCAAGAGAAAGCGCTGCCGAAGAATTTCAACCACCTATGAGCGGAGAGCGCCAATCGAAGATTCATGAGTGGAAAGAGGCGCAGCATGCTCACGAAAAACAAAAGCCCGCTGACTGGCAGCAAAAAAAAAGAAAAGTGGGTTGATTGCGAAGCTTGATTGGAGGTTGCAAGCAACCTCCTTTCTTGTTAAGATCATTTCTTTCTTATGCAAGAAGAGCCATATATTGTTGTCACAGGCGCCGCAGGAATGATTGGCTCAGGTGTCATTCGACACTTAAACGATTGTGGGCGCACCCGTCTTTTGCTGGTCGATGATATTAAAACAACGGAGAAGTGGAAAAATCTCGTTGGGAAAAAATTTTCCAATTTGATTTCACGCCACCACATTTTCGATTGGCTGAAAAGTCATGAAAATGATGTGGAAGCGATCATCCATTTGGGCGCGTGCTCCGACACTATGGAAACAAACGGCGATTATTTATTGGAAAATAATTTTCGTTTCTCTATCCGCCTGGCTGAATGGGCCCTCAACGTGAATAAACGCTTTATTTATGCATCCAGCGCGGCTACCTACGGAGATGGATCGCGAGGATTTTCCGATGATGAACAAGCATTGGAAGAGTTGAAACCGATCAACATGTATGCTTTTTCCAAGCACCTGGTCGATTTATGGATGAAACGGGAAAATGTATTGGATAAAGTAGTCGGTTTGAAATATTTCAATGTTTTCGGCCCCAACGAGTATCATAAAGGTCGAATGGCATCGATGGTTTTCAAGATGAGTCATATTGCCCAAACAGAAAAGGAGATTGCTCTTTATAAATCGAATGATCCCAAATGTTTTTTCGATGGGGAGCAGCGGCGCGATTTTATCTATTTGAAAGATGCTGTGCGGATGACATGCTTATTTCTACAAAATCGTGCAAGCGGAATTTACAATATTGGATTGGGGCAGGCGACGACCTGGAATTCATTGGCAAAAGAGCTTTTCGATGCGTTGAATCAAAAAATGCAAATCCGATATATAGACATGCCTTCCGAACTGAATCGGCAATATCAAAACTATACTTGTGCGGATATGAGCAGATTCAACCGGTTGTTCCAACAGTTTCCGATCACGCCGATTAAACATGCTGTCCAGGAATATGTGCAGGAATATTTACTGCAGAACTTAAGATGGTGATCTCATCTTTATCCGGGGCATTTCATCTTTTCCACTCTTTTAAGGCTCTAGTCATTGGCGATTTTCTTTTAGATACCTATACCATGGGTCGCGTAAGGCGGGTCTCTCCTGAAGCGCCCGTTCAGGTTTTAGAGGTTTTAGACCAGGAATCGAAAGCTGGCGGCGCGGGAAATGCCGCTTTAAATCTCATCGCATTGGGGGGCTCGGTTTCAGTGATGGGGCGCATCGGCTCCGATCCGGAAGGGGAGCTCTTGAAAAAGACATTGCTTCAATCCGGGGCTGATGTCCGTTTTCTGCTTGTTGAAAAGGGATATCGGACTCCTGTAAAAAATCGATTGATTGCAGATAGCCAGCAGCTCATGCGCATCGATATGGAAACTGTCGTAAAAGCCACAGACGAAGTGGAAGAAATGGCAACTGCAATGTTAGAAGAGATCATCCCTTTCATGCAAGTCATTGCAATTTCCGATTATGGGAAGGGGTTTTTAACGAAAAAGCTCATTGCAGCCTCTATCTCGATTGCCAAAAGAGCCAATGTTTCCTGCATCGTAGATCCCAAGGGCACTGATTTTACGAAATACCGGGGAGCGGATATTTTAAAACCCAATTTATCGGAAGCTTATAAGGCGGCTGCATTGCCGGAAAGCGCTTCTTTGGATACAGTTGCCAGCCAAATTTTAAAAAGCGTGAATATCAAGCAATTGCTTATTACCCGATCGGAAGCGGGAATGTCCCTGTTTGATCGCAAAGGGCAAAGGCTCGATTTTCCTGTCCGCGCGCGGGAAGTGAAGGACGTAACGGGAGCGGGAGATACTGTGCTTGCAATGATCGGCCTCGGCATAGCCAACGGCATCGACATTTCCGTCTGCGCCCAATTAGCCAATATCGCGGCGGGCATCGCAATTGAAAAACTTGGTTGTGCGACCATCTGTCTTTCCGATGTTGCAGAAAGGCTCCTGGAGATCGATTGCAAAAACAAAATTTTTCATGAACATCAAATGTATGTTTTGCAGCAAGTGCTTAAAAACAAATACTATGGTCTTTTAGTTTTAGATCGGGCAGAAACGATGAGCGGCGATTTGTTTCAGACGATCTGCCGGCTTGCAAAGGAGTACTATTTGGTGCTTTATATCCGTGGGTCAGATCCGGAAGATGAATTTGTGCAGATTCTTTCTACTTTGCACGATATCAAAGCGATTATCCTGCAAAAGGAAAACCTCAGGCAACTTTGCAATATCATCCATCCTCATGAAGTGTTTTTCTTCAAGGATAGGAATATGAAAAAATTGGATGATCATCTTCTCGAGACAGCTGCTTTCACAATTTGGGCGCCGCCTAAACAATATTCGCCATCGTAGAAAACGATTGATTGCCCTGGCGTGACGGCTCTTTGCATTTCTTCAAACTGAGCGAGTAGTTGTCCTTGTTCTTGAGGGAAGAGGGTGCAGGACGAGGCGACTCCCCGATACCGAATTTTCGCGGTGCAGCGATAGGGAAATGAGCGGGGCTTTTCTCCGATCCAATGCAATCCGAAGGCAATCAGCTGATTGGAAAAAAGGGCGCTATGATTGGCGCCGCGCTCGACATAGACTTCGTTTTTAGCAATATCTTTGCCGACCACAAACCACGCCTCTCCTTCTCCTCCAAGTCCCAGTCCTTTTCTCTGACCGATTGTATAAAACGCCGCGCCATCATGGCAGCCGACAATTTCCCCATTCAATCTGCACAGATTGCCTATCTTATAGCCTAAATATTGAGAAAGGAACGGTTTGAAATCCCGTTTTCCAATGAAGCAAATCCCGGTGCTGTCTTTCTTTTCCGAGGTGGCCAGGTTGGCTTTCCGAGCCAAAGCGCGCACTTCGGATTTATGGAGGTGTCCGATGGGGAATAACACATTTTTAAAGACATTTTGGTTCACTGCATGAAGAAAATAGGTTTGGTCTTTGTGAGGATCTACTCCAGTAAGCAATCGATGCTGAGGATCGAGGCGGCAATAATGGCCGGTTGCCAAAAAATCGGCATTGAATTCTTTGGCTTTTTTTAAAAAAGCATCGAATTTGATCTCTCGATTACAGAGAACATCTGGATTGGGCGTTAGCCCCTTTTCCAAATCCGCAAGAAATGCAGCAAAGACGCGATTTTGATATTCTTCGACTAAATTTACAGTATAGCAGGGAATTTGAAGCTGTTCGCAAACACGGACTACATCTGCATATTCTATAGAAGACTTGCAGACTCCCCGATCGTCGAATTCCTCCCAGCTTTTCATAAAAAGGCCGATGACTCGATAGCCTAAACTTTTCAAAAGCCAGGCAGATACCGAAGAGTCAACGCCTCCCGACATTCCAACTATAACAGTCTTGGGGTTAATTATTTAGCTCCTTTTAGCAGCCTTTCGATCCTCTCTTCCAATGGAGGATGTGAAGAAAACAGACGCAGCAATCCCTTTTTGCCCGCATGGGAGATTTTGAATGCGGCCATTGCAGGATTTTCTGTGCGCGAATCTTTAATTTCCTGCATGGCTCGCAGCGCCTGCAAGGCAGAAACCATCGATTCTTTGCCGGCCAGCTTCGCACCTCCCGCGTCTGCGCGAAATTCACGAAAGCGGGAATAGGCTGCAACAACCAGGGAGCCGAGGATCATGAAGACGATTTCAAAAAGATAGACAAAAAGCATATAGCTCATCACGCTTCCGCCACCGCTGTTTTCCCGGCTGCGTCCAAATCCAGATATTGCATACGCGAGGATCCGGGCTAAAAACATAACGAAAGCATTCACGACGCCCTGGAGCAGGGTCATGGTGACCATGTCTCCATTTGCGATATGCGCGATTTCATGGGCCAAAACTCCTTCGATTTCCTGATTTTTCATCCGTTGCAACAATCCTGTAGAGACTGCGACAAGAGCGCGGTTTTTTGTTGGGCCAGTCGCAAAGGCGTTGACTTCGTTTGACCGATAGATCCCTACTTGCGGAAGAGGCACTCCCGACTGATTCGCTAATTTTTGAACTGTCTGAAAAAGATGGAGGAGCTCGGGGTCATGCGTGTTTGGGTCAATCAATTTCACCCCCATCATCCATTTCGCCATGATCCTCGATAGACCGAGCGATATAAATGCGCCGCCCATGCCCCAGACGAAGCAAAAAATGAGCAGGGATTTCATATCTATGCCGTAAGAAGAAAGAAAAGGCTTTACGTTGAGAAGATTGAGAACAAACGTGATCATCAGGATGACCAGAATATTCAATCCAAGAAATAAGAAAATTCGTTTGAATGTAGCCATAGTTTTTTCACCTCGTTCGAGAGTCCATTATAATTCAATTGCTAGAAATTGGGAAGATCTGTCATGTATTTCTGAAATATTCAAAGAAAAAATGCATTTCAGGGGTCCGTTCATGGCTGCAAAGCAGGTTGAGTCAATCAAAAATGGGCAAAAAGGTGTTGCCTTGGCGAACTTTAAAAAAAATTTAAGTGAGAATTATGAATGTTTTGTTTTAATCACTTGCACTAGGCCGACAGAGGATGGGAAGATGGAAGTTGAAATGGACTATGAAGGAGACGATACATTGGCTGCTTTTTTAATTGAAAATGCGGCTCAAGTGTTTGAGGCAAAGCAATCTCTGGAAACAAATTAAATTAAAAAATTTATAATAATGGAAAAAGAGTACAGCTCCATTTGGCAAGTGATGGGTCCTTTGACTCTTTTGGGAGCAGTATGTATTGCGACAACCCTTTCCCTTTCTCTTTTTCCGGTCGATCTTTTTTTCAATGGAGCGGCCGGTCTTTATTTATGTTCGCGCTGGCAGGTCAAAGGGTGTTACTATGCTGTCCTCTTGCTCGCCTTTTCTGGAATTGTGGTACATACTCTATTTGAGTCGCATCATCTTTTGCGTCTTGGCCTTGAAGCCTCCTTCATTTGCTCATTTATCGTGATCGCGCTTGTTTGTGAATTGGAATGGCTCAAATTTTCCCATTTGCAATCACAGCTGGCCTCTAGCCTTTCTGTGGTTCAAAATCTCGAGGATGAATCGGGAAAATTTCGCGAATCAGCGACGGATGCGCAAATCGCATTGGAAAAAAAATTGGAAGAGTTGCAAAAAAACTTCGATGATCTTGCATCAGAAAAATCGACGATTGAAATTTTAAACGACGTTCTGCGAAAAGCCAATGCCGCAGGCAGGCAGGAAAAGACCGCTTTGGAAAATCAGATGTTTGATATTCAACGCGAGTTTTCTCAAGCTCTATTCGATCAGGAACACATTGGAGAAGAACTCGTTTCCTTAAGGAAAGTGAATTTTGAGTACGTGCAGCTCAAAGAGCAGTTTGAAGAGAAAAACGCGATTTTGCACACCACACGCTCTCTTCTTTTCAAGGCAGAAACACAGTTGCAGAGAATCGCGATTGAAAAAGAGCAAGGTGCAGATGCGTCTTTTCAAGATGTTCATGAGGAATTTAAACAGTTCGATGAAGAAATCGAGAGGCTTCAACTGGAAAATACGCAGCTTCAAGAGTTGGCTACCCATTTGATAGAAAAAACCGGTTCGATTGCTATCCATCGAACGCCCCTGCCCAAGGCCGTTTCATTGGAAGAAACATTGAGAGAGGCATTGATCCCGAAACGGAAGAAAAAAACCAAAGCGCAAGGGGTCTAATAAAACGAAGAGACGTTAGCTAATTTTTCGGGCGCGGGCACGGGCACGCACGCGGGCACGAAAGGTAGTTTACAAGAGGTCTAATAAAACGAGGTGAGAATTTCATGGCTTGTTTCGGTGATCAAAATTGTGTGTTCCCATTGCGCTGAAGGCTTGCCGTCTTTTGTCCGGACAGTCCACTGATCTGATGGATCGACAACCCCTTCCCGTACTCCCGCGTTAATCATTGGCTCGATCGTAAAAATCATTCCTGGAGCCATGAGAATTCCACTGCGATTTCGATGATGGGGGATTTCAGGAGGTTCATGGAAAGAAAGACCGATTCCATGTCCCACAAATTGGTTGACGACGGAGCATTTTTTTTCTTTGGCGTAATTTTCAATTGCCTCTCCAATATGCCAGACAGGTACTCCCGGCTTGCAAACGGCAATGGAGCGAAGCAAGCATTCATAAGAAACATCGACGACTCGCTGTTTTTCCTCCGATATCTTTCCAAGGACGACCATCCTGCTGCAGTCGCCAAAATGCCCATCTACAATCGAAGAGACGTCAATATTTAAAATATCCCCGTCTTGAAGAGGCCGGTCATTTGGGATGCCATGGCAGATCACCTCGTTGAGAGAAGTGCAAATCGTTTTTGGGTAGGGAGGAGAGCCGTAGCCTAAATCCGCCGGGATGGCATTTGCCTGGTTATGAAGGCGGATCGAAAGTGCATCAAGTTCATTGGTTGTGACCCCGATGGTTGCAGCCTCGCAAAGCGCTGCCAGGATCTCTGATGTTACGATGCATGCTTTTCGCACTTTTTCAATTTGCTGAGGCGTTTTGAGAATGATTCCATAATCTGACAGATATTGTTTGGCAATGGAGGTTGATTTGTCCAATTTAGGATAATGGCATTTTTTCCATTTCAAGCCGCTGCCGCACCAACAAGGGTCGTTTCGTTTCATCGCATAATATTTTACTCGGAATATCCCACTCTGTAAAGAGTAAGCCCATGGGCAGGGGCTGTGATTCCGGCCAATTTTCGGTTTTTGGAAGTTAAAATTTTATATATAGAATCTTTGGGCAATTTGCCGCACCCAATATAGATAAGCGTTCCCACAATCGTGCGGGCCATTTTATAAAGAAATCGATTTGCCGTGATTGCAATTTGAAGCCGGTTGTTCGCAAAAGAAGAAAATTCAATGCCATGGATTGTGCAGAAGGGATGTTTCTTTTTTTCATTGGCAAATGCGCTAAAATCATGCGTCCCCAAAAGAACAAGCGACGCCTGGTTCATGGCTTCTATCTCGAGGGGATAGCGAAAACTCCATGAATAGAGGCGATGCAGAGGATCTTGCACTTCGCTGAAACAAAGAGAGTAATGGTAGCTTTTGTCCTTTGCTTGCAAAGCGGGATGAAAACAAGGGCTTACAGAATCTAATTCAAGAACGCGGATGTCTGGTGGAAGAAGGGCGTTCATCGCTTGTTTAAGATCTTTGGGGTGAAATTTTTTTTGTAAAGAAAAAGAGACTACCTGCCCCATTGCATGCACGCCTCGATCGGTACGGCTTGCCGCCTCTGGTAAGATCTCTTCTTGGGAGATCCGTTTTAAAGCGATTTGGATGGTTTCCTGGATGCTTGCACCCGTTTTTGTCTTTTGCCAGCCCAGATATTTAGTTCCATCGTAACTGACAAGTAATTTATAATGCATGCAATGCAGTGATAAAGGCGCTGATGCCATTTAAAAACATCTCGATCGCAATCAAAGTTAAAATGAGGCCCATGAGTCGTTCCATGGCTAAAATACCGCGCCATCCAAGAAATGTATTCAGCCACGAAGAAGTGATCAGGATCAAAAGGGATGCAGACCAAGCGATGAGGATTGATCCCATCATCACCCATGTATTGAGCTGTTTTACATAGATCATGACGGCTGCCAGAACTCCCGGTCCTGCGACTAATGGAATGGCAAGAGGTACGATGAGCGGTTCCATGGTTTTTTGAGGCAAATGTTCATCGAGGCTGCTGGAATGAGGAAAAACCATTTTTAAACAAAGAAGGAATAAAATAATCCCTCCTCCAATCTGGATCGTGGCTTGCTGGACGTGTAAAAAATGCATCAATCCCTCTCCGATAAAGCTAAATAAAATGATGATTATAAGAGCGATGATGAGTTCTCGAAAAATAATCGTTTTCTGACGCTGCTTATCGATCCCTTTTAAAAAACTAATGTAAAATGGAATATTTCCAATCGGATCCATTAACAAAAATAGGGAGAGAGCAACTGATAACATTTTTAAGGTCAATCTAAAACTTCTTGAGCTGTAATCGCAATGCGTTTCCAAAGATGATTCATATACGATTTTTGTTCATGGGTCAAGTTATGAAGCATGATGAGGCAATCGTTATTTTTTGTGAAAGCGGCTTTTGTCCAGTTCGCAGAGCCTGCGATGAGAGTAGCTTCATCAATTAAAACGAATTTATGATGCAAAAGTTGTTGGCCCCTACTAAACAGGATTCGTATTCCTGCTTTTTTTAAGGCGGCAACCGTTTTAGCGGACGCTCCGAGTCCCGAATGCATATCGATCACAACTGTGACTGCAACGCCTTTGCGATGCGCTATGAGCAGCTCATCGACCAGCGCCGGATGGGTAAAAGTAAAAAGGGCGGCCCGGATCATTCGATTCGCGCCTCTCAATTTTCTTTTGATCTCAGTGAGCGCATGGCCATTGGGATCGGGAAGAAGCCATAGATCGACATTTTGCCCTCCGACAGGCGTGCTAAGATGGCCATAGGAATAGGGAGTTTTTTGCTGAAGAAAGGAGGCGATATTTTTATTGACAAGCCCGATGACGAGATTGTCGTGCATGCGGAGGGAAGGAGTGGTCATATTGGCGGAACCGAGAAAGACCATTTCATCGTCAAGAATCAGAATCTTGTGGTGCATAAAACCTTCCTGGCGGATAGGATGGATTTCACAGTTTTCTAAAATTCTATAAAGGTTGGGGGAGCCCTTTGTATCGTAATAAACAGTGGTTTGGAAAGTTTGTTCCGTTTTTTTCACAAGCGCTTGAAGGATAGCTGGATCGGTAAGACCAAACATGACTAAAAAGAGGGATCGATTCGATTTTTTAATCGCTTCGAGAAAGATCAGGGTCAAGTCTTGTCTGCATTGATTGGAATAGAGGCGCGGCGGCTCTCCAAGGGCGGGGAGAGTGGGGGTGAGGGAGTGCCAAACAAACCAGATGGCGAAGCACACAATAATAAAAAAATACAATGAGAGAGGACTTTTTCGCGGTGCCTTTTTATGAGACGGTCTCAAGGCCTGGCGTTTGACATATACCCGTTCCACTTAAACACAAGTAAGCTTCGGCTCAAATCGCCTTGCGCATCTTGCGTAGAACGGGGCCAAGGCCCTTTTTATCGATCGTTCTCAGCGCTGCGGTGGAGAGGCGCAAAGTGATGAATTGTTTTGTTTCCGGATCCCACAGTCGTTTTTTTACAAGATTGGGAAGAAAACGGCGATTTGTGCAGCCGGTGATTTTTAATCCGATCCCCTTTTTCTTTTTCGCAATCCCGCGAAGGGTATACTTACGGCCAAAGCTCGGTTTTTTTCCTGTAATCACACAACATCTGGGCATAGAAATCATCCTTTTAAAGGACAACAGTGTAGCGTGCTTCCCATTTATCGAACAAGCTTTTTTGATAAATGGTATAAAGTAACAGCTTTGGATTGCTGCTTGTGAATCTTTTTCTTGAATTTGTGTAATAATTTCTTCAATGACCGTCCCACGGATTACATTTTGCAAAAAATAGATGTAATGGTTAAAATCAATCCATTAAAAAAACCTCATCGAGAGAATTTTAATGACATCAATTCATTCTTTAGGATCCGATACAACCAACTACATAATTAACGAATTCACTAACCCTGAAGACTGGGAAAATTTGCGATGGGTGAATAAGGAATTCCATAAAAAGGTCTCTGAGTGCGCTGAAGGCAGAATAGCCAAGTGGCAACAAAGCGAGCCTCCCTTCAGTATGCCCGACGAAATTGCGCATCTTCCACCAGTGTGTCAAGTACAAAACCTTTACAAATCCATTGCTGATGTGAGGAATCATTCCGAAGTAAAGGGGGATGTATTAGCCAATATACCGACAGCGATGAGGCTACAAGCTGCCTTTGGGTTAATACGATTCATACGACTTTTACAAGACATTTATCCTGAAAGAGAATGGCCGATTATTCAGGAAGGTAATCCAATAACTGAAGCGGCAATGATTCGCAAATGGATGGAAGCAAATCAGGGCGCACTCGATCATATTACCATGATAGATCTTTCGGATTCAGATATTTCTATTTTACCTCCTGAAATAAATTACTTTTCGCAATTGGAATATCTTGATGTTAGCCATACTCACATCACTTCCTTACCAGAATTCAATCTACAAAACTTGGGTGCTCTTTACCTTGACGACACCCCCCTCATCTCATTGCCTAAAGCCTTTAATCCACAAAATTTAAGCTTGCTTAACGTTAGCAATACTTCAATTTCCTCATTTCCTGAAGACTTCAATCCACCGAATTTAAGAGAGCTCGACGCTAGCGATACTCCTCTCCTCTCATTGCCTAAGGGCTTTAATCCACTCACTTTATGGACGCTTAAACTTAGCAATACCCATGTTACCTCGTTGCCTGAAGGATTTAACCCACCCCATTTAAGATGGTCCGACCATTTAAAAAGTTTACGCCAGCCTTCGAGATGCATTTTATCCTAAGAGAGTGTCTGCAAATTAAATTTCAGTCGATTTTTCGGTTCTTTTGAGCCGATTTTCGATTAAAAATTGGGGGGTAATATCAGCTTTCGTATATGACCCCCCAATTTTTAATCGAAATTCGGCCAAAATAATCCAAAAACTCGACGAAACGTTAATATGCAGACACTCTCTAAATCGGCGAACATTTGCGAAAGCAGCTCGCGCTCTTGGTAGACATTTAAAAATTAGTTTGGCTTGAATTTTTTAGCTCATAACTGATCGCAAAGCGATCTCCTTGCTGCTCGCCTATGAGAAGAAGCTCGCTGTTTGTTGGAATTTTGCCCTCAAGGATTGCGGTGGCGAAAAGATTCACCACCTCATTTTGGATAAGGCGTTTAAGAGGACGGGCGCC
>DATIHO010000083.1:0-11460 GCA_035480615.1 Chlamydiales bacterium
AGTATCACGCAGTTTAGCTTCTAATTCTTCATACGTTGGCTTCACGCCGAAGCATTATTAAAGATTTTACATTTTTTGAGAAAAAAAATTTGAAACAGATATTTTTTCACCTGCCGACGAAGGAGGTAGGTGAACATCTACGCTCAGAACAACCTAATTAAGTAAAAAACAAAAAATATACAACAAACTTATTTAAAAATAGAAAAAAAACGAAATAAATGTATAATTCATTGCAAATCTAATTAAGGTTTTTTTGAGCGAATATCACAGTAAATATTGGGCTTATGCTTTAACGCTGAAAAGCGCTTCTAATAGCATTCGAAATCTTTCCAGATCGATTGCCAATGCTAGCGTTGACTTAAATCCGCATCAAGTTCGTGCTGCCCTATTCGCTCTTCAGTCTCCCCTATCGAAAGGCGTGATTTTGGCAGATGAGGTCGGTCTTGGGAAAACAATTGAGGCCGGTCTTGTTATTGCACAAAAATGGGCAGAGAAAAAACGTAATATCCTCTTGATTGTTCCCGCTTTCTTGCGTAAACAATGGGAATCTGAACTTCAAGAAAAGTTCTATTTACCAACTAAAATCCTTGATTCGAAAGTAGATGCCTCTCCCTTTGAAAGCTCGGGAGAAATATTGATCTGCTCTTACCAATTCGCCGCCCAAAGATCTCATCTTCTTCAGAAAAATTGGGATCTTGTGGTAATCGATGAAGCTCATCGAATGAGGAATGTTTACAAGAGTTCGAACAAGCAAGCTCGATCTATTGCTGGAGCCTTGGAAAGATCTCCTAAAATTCTTCTTACAGCGACCCCACTGCAAAACAACCTTCTGGAACTTTATGGACTGATTAGTGTTATTGACCCCTATATTTTCGGAGACGAAATTTCTTTCAAGGATCAGTTCATCCTTTCACGAAATGAGGAATCGAGGAACCAGATCCTGAAGAAAAGAATCGAGCCTCTTATCATCAGAACCCTTCGTAAACAGGTCAAAGAATATATCCCCCTTACCAAGAGAATTGCTTTAACCCATGAATTTGTTCCCGACGATGATGAGCAAAGGTTATACGAAGCCGTATCAGCTTACCTTCAAAGGGAAGACCTTGCTGCGTTACCAAATAGTCAGCGTCAATTGATTACTCTCGTCTTAAGAAAACTCCTTGCATCATCCTCTTTTGCAATTACCCATACATTAAGAGGCATGGTTGAAAGACTTGAAAAAGAGGCGGGTCCACGCCATCTACTCGAAGAACTCGACCCCGATCAATTAGATGCAATTGATGAAGAGCTTAAGGAACGACTCCAGTCAACTCTTCCCGATCAGGAGACAAGACAGCAAAAAGAAAAAATTCGAGAAGAAGCGCAAGAACTTCGCACATACCTCGAATTAGCTGAAAAAATCAGAAAAAACAACAAAGGTGAAACGCTGCTTATAGCTCTTGAAGAAGCGTTGAAAAAAGCAGATGAGCTGGGATCATCTCATAAAGCCGTTATTTTCACGGAATCAACTCGAACTCAAGCTTATCTATACGAACACTTATCAGCCAATGGTTATAAAGGCCAAATTGTACGAATTAATGGCTCAAATAATAACCCTGATTCAAAAGCAATCTATCAAAGCTGGGTTGAATCTAAAGAGTGTAAATCAAAAACCGGTTCCAAAGCCGTCGAAATGAAAGGAGCTCTAGTCGATTATTTCCGTAAATCGGCAACGATCCTTCTTGCAACAGAAGCGGCAGCCGAAGGCATCAATCTTCAGTTTTGCTCCCTTGTTATTAACTACGACCTCCCATGGAATCCTCAGAGAGTTGAACAGCGAATTGGCCGATGCCACCGATATGGTCAGAAACACGATGTCGTCGTCGTGAATTTCGTGAACACGCGTAATGAAGCTGATAAGCGGGTCTTTGAACTTCTTCGAGAAAAATTTAAACTTTTTGATGGGGTATTTGGCGCAAGCGACGAAATTTTAGGGGCAATTGAATCAGGCATCGATATTGAAATGAGAATCCATGAGATCTATCAAACAGCTCGCACCACAGAACAAATCAAGTCTGCCTTCGATCTAATCCAGATGGAACTTGATGAACAGATTCAAATGAATCTACAACAAACAAGGCGACATCTTTTAGATCATTTTGATGAAGACGTCACTTCGCTGCTGAGATTTCAACAAAATGAAACAACAGCGACCTTGTCACAGAGAGAAAAATGGCTTCAATCTCTTATTAAGGCGGAACTTGGACTCGAAAAAATTACTTCGATTTTTAATATTCCAGGTTATTCCTCACCTTGCACTTTCAACTGGCAAGAGTCTCAGGAAACTGGAGCTCATTTTCTCAGGGAGGACGATCCCCCCGTCTTTTCAATTATTGAGCAAGCAATGGCTCTCAATACACCAACCGCCGAACTGCATTTTAACTACTCTGAATATAATCACAAAATTTCTCTGGTTGAACCACTGATAGGCGCTTCTGGCTGGCTTAGTCTTTCATTGCTTGAAATCAAAGCCTTTGAAAAAGAGCAGCACCTGATATTTGCAGGCATTACAGATGATGGCATTCCCCTTGACCCCGAAACTTGCGAAAAGCTTTTTCAGTTACAAGCATCGTCAGCGTCTATTTCTCTTATACCTCCATCTTTTGAAGCCAATATTGAATCCCAATGCGCCTCTATTATTTCTGAAGTTGAAAATAGAGCAGGCTCCCTTTACGAAAGCGAAGTGGAAAAACTCGATGCATGGTCAGATGATCTGAAATTACGCCTCGAAAAAGAGCTCAAAATTCTCGACAAGGAAATCAGAGATCATCGGAAAAGGGCTGCCGCAGCACCTGTCTTAGCAGAAAAGCTTCAAATTCAACAAGCTATCCGTACTTTAGAGAAACAGCGCTCTCAAAAACGATCAGCGCTTTTCGAAGAAGAGGATCGTATTGATAGTGAACGTGACTCAATGATCGAGAAATGTTCGAATTCGGTTCATCCTCAAAGCTCTCTTACACCCCTTTTTCAGATAAGGTTCAAAGTAATATGAGAAATATGTCGAATCATCCAGCTCCTAGCGTCGGGCTTGGCCTTACATGGCCAACCAAACACCGATGGGAATCTCCTGAAACTAGAATCCTCGTCTCAAAGGAAGTTTTTTGCTCTGAACGAAAGGGGCAAACAGAGAACCTGCTTATCCGTGGAGATAATCTTTTGGGTCTCAAAGCCCTAGAACAGAAATATCGAGAAAAGATTCGATGTGTCTACATCGATCCTCCTTACAATACAAAAAGCTGCTTTGCACATTACGATGATAGCTTTGAGCATTCACTTTGGCTCGATATGATGAAAGAGCGACTCAAAATCCTCGAACGCCTTCTTCGAAAAGATGGCACAATCTGGATATCGATCGATGATGATGAATGTCATTACCTTAAAGTGCTTTGCGATGAGATCTTTGAAAGGAAAAATTTCGTGGCTAATGTCATCTGGGAAAAAAAGTATTCCCCTCAGAATGACGCAAAATGGCTCTCGGATTCGCATGACCACATTCTCGTTTATGCTAAAAATATCGATCTAAAGCACTGGGGTCGTGACATCAAGAAGGGGCTAAACTTATTGCCTCGCACAGAAGAGATGGATGCTCGTTATAAAAATCCAGACAACGATCCAAGAGGAGCATGGAAACCTAGCTGTCTTTCTGTAAAGACTTATTCTGCTAGCTGTGACTACCCAATCCGCACGCCTTCTGGAAGAATAGTAAATCCCCCTTCAAGTTCTTGTTGGGGAGTCTCTCAAGATAAATTTAGGGAATTAGTCAGAGACAATCGTATCTGGTTTGGTTTCGATGGAAAAAATGTTCCATCTCTGAAACGCTTTCTGTCTGAAGTGCAGGACGGAATAGTCTCTAAAACTATTTGGCCTAGGGCAGAAGTCGGAGACAATCAAGAAGCTAAGCGTGAGGTCATCAGTTTTAATCCAAAAGACGTCTTTGCAACACCCAAACCCGAGCGCTTAATTCAGCGCATTTTATATCTAGCCACAGATCCTGGGGATATCGTTCTTGACTGCTTTGCCGGCTCTGGCACAACGGGCGCTGTTGCCAATAAAATGAAACGCCGTTGGATCATGATTGAAATGGGTAAGCATGCAGAAACCCACATCATTCCTCGTCTCCAGAAAGTGATCGAAGGAACAGATCCCGGAGGAGTTACTGAGATGAACAATTGGAAAGGCGGCGGAGGATTTCGTTATTGCGAACTGGCCCCTACTCTTTTCGAAAAGAACCGGCTGGGGCGACTGGTCATCAATAAACAATACAACACTTTGATGTTGGCTGAGGCCATATGCGAAAAAGTTGGCTTTACTTTCGATCCAAAATCTGACCCTTACTGGATTCATGGCTATTCAACTGAGCGCGATTTCATCTATGTCGTCCCTCGCGAAGTTACAAATGCCGAACTACAACACTTAAGCGATGAAGTAGGCGCCAGCCGAAGCCTCATGGTGATGTGCACGGCATTTCGAGCAGAACCTAAAGACTTTACAAACTTAACCATTAAGAAAATCCCCAAAGAACTTTTGAATCGATGTGAATGGGGCCGCGATGACTACAGTTTAAGAACCGCACTGGAAACTGAAGCAGAACTTGCCAACAAACCAAAACGTAAAGAACGGATATAACTTATGTACCAGAATATCAAAAATGAGATCCGCCAAAGACTTAGTCTCAGGCATCCCCAAGTCGAAGCTCTCGAATTTACAGCCCAATTTGTAGAAATAGTCGGCTTGCACAAAGAATGCAATCTTGTCTCGTCTCTTGAAAAGACTAGAGAGAAGTTTCCTCATCTAAAAGATTTTGAGCGTCAATTTGCAAACATATGTCTTGCCTTAGCAACCGGAGTAGGTAAAACACGTCTAATGGGGGCGATCATTGCTTATCTTGTCAAAGCTCACAAAGTCCGCCATTTCATGATCTTGGCACCAAACAGAACGATTTTAGAAAAACTGGAAAGAGAATTTAAAAATCCATCCGATCGCAAATATGTATTTCAAGGTCTTGGAGATTTGGCCAGTCGATTGAAAATCATTACCAGAGAGAACTTTTATGAAGGCGCGGGTATTCGCAACAACAGGTTAAATGTTCAGGATTTTTTCGACTCTCGCGAGATTCATATAAATATTTTTAATATTGCCATGATCCATACTCGTAATGACATAGCTCGAAAGATGAAAAAGGGGAATGACTACGTGCCTGAGGGGTATTTTCAGTACCTGTCAGGGCTTGATGATCTTGTCGTTCTCATGGATGAAGCTCACAGATATCGTTCAGAAGGGGCAACTCAGGCGCTAAATGATCTTAAGCCGATACTAGGAATCGAGCTAACGGCTACACCATACATTGAAAAAGGAGAGAAAAGGCGGGATTTTTTCAAAAACGTAGTTTTTGAATATCCCCTTGCCCAAGCCATCCGAGATGGTTTTGTTAAAGAACCTGAAGTAGCTGGGCGCGAAAATTTCAAGGCTGCCGATTATACCAACGAAGATCTTGAAGAACTCAAAATTAAAGATGGCATCCGCATTCATGAACAAACGAAAATCCACCTCCTAACCTATGCCTCTAAAGAAGCGCTAGCTCCTATCAAGCCTTTCATTCTCATTATCGCTCAGGATACGTCCCATGCAAATAGAATCCGTGCGCGAATAGAGCATCCCGAATTCATGGACGGCCAATATCAAGGCAAGGTATCCACCGTCCACTCTAAACAGGAAGGAGAGGACGAAGAAAAGATGATCCGAGACCTTCTTTCGATTGAACAGCCCGGAAACTCCATTGAAATCGTGATCCATGTGAATATGCTCCGTGAGGGTTGGGACGTTGTGAATCTTTACACCATCATTCCTCTTCGAACCGCAAACTCAAAAACTCTGATTGAACAGCAAATTGGCCGTGGTCTTAGACTCCCTTATGGTAAACGAACTGGCGTCAAAGAAATCGATCGATTAACCATCGTGTCCCATGATCGATTTAATGACATAATTGATGAAGCAAACAAGAAAGATTCGATCATTCGAAAAGGGTGGTTCATTGACCGCGAAATTCCTGATGAGGGGCAATGCATTCGAGAGATCTTGCCCAAAGTAGAAGTCGGGCATCTTGAGCCATTTTCAGAAGAAGAGCGCGAGACGATACGCAAAGCGCTAAACATCCCCAATATAAAATCTCTTTCCGACAGAGAAATTAAGGAACACATTCAACAATTTGAGAAAGCGCAAGGACGTGATGTCGAAAAGCCAGAAAAATTTATTCGCGTGGTCAAAGCGCTTGCCGAATTAACAAGCGGCCTAACGCTGGAAATCCCCCGAATTACCATACAGCCTGAACTGATAGAGTGTTCCAGATATCGCCGTTTTAAATTGGATCTCAAAGCCTATACCCCTCCGCCGATTGGAGAAGATCTTATAATAATGAACCTTGCCACAGGAGAAAAAACTCGTCTGGGAAAATCCCAACCAATCGAACGAAATGAACCTGTTAATGAAAGCATAGAATCTGCTCTTCTAGACCGGAATGAACTGGCCGCAACAGAAGAAAATCAGGAACTCGCTCGAGATCTTGCTGAGCAGGTTGTTGCACATTTCCAAACCTATTTGAAAACCGAACTCGATATTGCCAATGTTTGGTTTCATTATAAAAACCAATTACTCCCTGTTATTTTTCAACAGATGGAGCAGCATTACGCTCCGCCAAAACAAGCATATTCTATCTCAGGTAGTTCATACGAAGTTCATCCAAGAAAAACAAAAAAAGAGATCGTCCGTAAAAACCAGGAACCCATCGGTTTTCGCATCCCAATAGCACAGAGGTCTACCATTAGGGAATTGATTTTTAATGGGTTTGAAAAATCTCTCTACACTGAAGCGGTTTTTCATAGTGACCCTGAGCGACGCTTTGCGATCATACTCGAGGGTGCAACTTCCGTTCTAAAATGGCTAAAAGCAAATGATGGAGAAATTCGATCGATTTTCTATCACAAAGACGATCGCTATCATCCCGACTTCGTAGTTGAGACTGTGAATACCATGTGTCTTTGTGAAATCAAAAGACGGGTGGACATTGATACCCCGATCGTCCAACAAAAAAAACTGGCGGCCGTAGAGTGGTGTAAAGAAGCCAGTCGTCTAGCCAACCAACACAAGAAAAAACCTTGGAGCTATCTGTTGATTCCTCACGATGAGGTTCAGATAAATATGACCTTTGAAGCTCTCACAGCAAAATATATGGTGAGATAGTGACGCTTCCAAGTTTTGTTCTTTCCATCTTACTTCCCGATGGGATTCCAGAGGGAATGAAAATCATAGAGAAATCCAATTGGAATGGATGCGGACTTTCGATCCCACGCTCCCTATTCGGAAAGCATAAAAATCGACCCGAGCTGCAAAAGCCTGGTGTTTATCTTCTTTTAGGTGGAATGGATATCGATCGCCAGATCTATATCGGCGAAGGAGATCCTCTTCTTGATCGTTTACAATCACACGATGCAAAAAAGGATTTTTGGGACATTCTTATCGCGTTCACCTCTAAAGATCATAATCTGAACAAAGCAATCATCCAGTTCCTCGAAGCCCGGCTATATCAAATTGCGCAGCGCACAGGCCACTTCAATGTGTTGAATGGGAATGTTCCACAAGAGCCTTCCCTATCTGAAATGGATCTCGCAGTCGCAGAAGGATATCTTCGTGAAATGTTGATTTGCCTTCCTATTTTAGGAATAACCCTCAATGAAGGCACGTCCTCCCTAATTGCACTTCCTGATGACCGTTTGTTCATTAAGACCAGTAAAGGCACCTCAGCCGTTGGTACGCAGACAAATGATGGTTTTTTGGTTTTTGCAGGATCACTTGCTTCAACATATGAAACTCCGTCTATATCAGTGGCTCTGAAAGCCCTTCGGCAAACACTTCTCGATAAGAACATTTTAAACCAAACAGACCCGAATCATTTTATCTTTACAAAAGATTATCTCTTTGGGTCTCCCTCGACCGCCGCTGGAATCGTCCAAGGTCGATCTGCAAATGGACGCCTTGATTGGAAAGATGCCAGAGGGAACTCAATAAAAGATCGAGAGAAAAAGCAATGAAGGATTTTAAACCAACAAAACTCAGCCGAACGAAAATCGAGCTCTTTTGTGAATGCCCTCGCTGCTTCATCCTTGATCGGAAATTCAGCGTAACACGACCCAGCGGACCTCCTTTCACTCTCAATAACGCTGTCGACGCTCTATGGAAAAAAGAATTCGACCGCTATCGAATCGAGCAAAAACCTCACCCTATCCTACTCCAAAACGGTCTCGATATCGTCCCCTTTCAGCATGAAAGCATCGACGATTGGAGAAATAATCGCCGAGGAATTCAATTCCTGCATGAGCCCACCCAATTTCTGGTCTACGGCGCTCCAGATGAAATTTGTATCAATGGAAATGGAGAACTCGTTGTTGTCGATGTAAAAGCGACCAGCAAGGCATCCGAGATCAATCTCGAGGCTGATTGGCAAATCAGCTATAAGAGGCAAATGGAGATTTACCAATGGCTCCTTCGGCAAAACGGCTTCAAGGTTTCCAAGCGAGGATACTTTGTCTACTGCAACGGAAAAAAGGACGAAACCTCTTCCGGCTGCTCTCTGGCATTTGATGTCTTTGTGCTTCCATATGATGGCGACGACTCTTGGATTGAATCAAAGATTCTTGAAATCAAGAGCATTATGGATACCGACCTACTCCCCGATTCAACGCTTGGATGCAAGTTCTGTCACTATACCCAAATTGCTTCTCAAATTTTATTCAGCAAATCGCATAAAATCAACGCGTAAGATACAATCAGGATCAACTGCGTTGTTGTAAGAAATCGGCAATCTCCTTAATGATTTCGATAAGAAGGGATTCATGGGAAAATGGTGGCATTACTGGAGAAATAAAGGGCATCAGGCCAAGGGCAGGGTTGAGCATTTCCGAAGCCTCGATTGCTCCCAATTCTATGACAAGAGGAAATATCCGTTTAAAGAAGGCGAAGATGCCTGGTTTCATGGATGCCGTCTGAATCTCTTTTCTTCTCATGCTCAGGTCACTTTATCAAGCCAGGAAAAGGAATATCGTTATCCAATTACGGTGGTTCCCACCAATTGTCACTATGGAGGACAGCGCCATTGGTTTTTGTGCCCTTTCTGCACCCGTCGCAGCAAAAAGCTATACCTCTGTTCTGGCGGCATTTTTCTTTGCAGGAAATGCTTGAAACTCGCCTATACAACTCAAAATCGATCAGAAGCCGATCGCATCATAGACAAGAAATGGCATTTGATTCGAAAGTATGGAGGGAATTCAGAATGGACCATTCAAAAGCCCAAAGGCATGCATCAAAAGACCTTCGATCGAATACGAGATGAAATCTGGCGGTTGGATGAACTGGCCACGCAGAAAATCGCAGAAATGTTCGGCGGGTTCCCTCTAATGTAGATCCTCCCCCTCCCACTCTTTCTCTCCAGGTGTGAATCAAAGTGTTTTAACGTATTTGGTTGAAGACCAAAAATTTAATCATAAGTACTCACCACTCACACCCTGCACACACATCAACACTTCGCAACCAACATGGAAGAGATTGACAGCCCACTGATTCCATGTTGATTGCCATGTTGCAAACATATCATCGCGATCAATGACTGTACGTATCAGAAAATGACAATAGATCAAAATTCTTGAATCGCTTATAATTTGCACTCTTTCTCGTATCTACACGTATCCACTGGTATTTCACATGACGAAAAAACAACTTTCCCCAACAGATAGCTCTCATCCTGCGCCCTCGATTCCTTTGGGTTTTGCGGAAGTTTTCCAAGAGTTAAAGAAGAAAATCCAAGAGGCGCGACTCAGTGCGGCTGTTGCAGTGAATCAGCGGCTTATCAAGCTTTATTGGGAAATGGGTAAAACAATTTTTGAGATCCAGCAAACTCAAAAATGGGGATCTCGAGACGTCGAATCGTTAGGAAATGAACTACAAAAAGCGTTCCCTGGAATCAGCGGATTTTCACGATCTAACCTATTCAAAATGAGGGCTTTTTACCTATCTTATGAAAAAGTCTCACAGACTGTGAAACAATTTGAAGAACTTCCTGTTGCACAGATTCCTTGGGGCCATAACGTCATTTTGGTTACGAAAATTAAAGATACTGAAGAACGTCTCTGGTATGCCCACATGACGATCGAAGAGGGGTGGACCCGAGAAGCTCTTGAAGATGCAATCCGTTCCAAGTACTTTCGTCGGCATGGAAAAGCCATCACCAATTTTAAAGATCGACTCCCGGAGCCACAGTCCCAATTAGCGCAGGACATCTTAAAAGACCCCTATCAATTTGATTTTCTCGAATTGCGCAATGGATACAAAGAAAGAGAACTGGAACAGGGATTGATTGATCACATTCAGCAATTCCTCATTGAGCTGGGACAAGGCTTTGCCTTTGTTGCGCGACAATACCATCTTGAAGTCGACGGAGATGATTACTACATCGACTTGCTGTTCTATCATCTTCAGCTTCGCTGCTACTGTGTTATCGAAATCAAAACAACGAGTTTCAAGCCGGAATATGCTGGAAAAATGAATTTCTATCTTTCCGCTGTGGATGATTTCGTCAAAAGCGATGCGGACAATCCATCGATTGGGCTGATCCTATGTAAAACGAAAAAGCAATTTACGGCTGAATATGCTCTGCGAGATATTCATAAACCAATGGGCGTTTCTCAATACGAAGGAATCATTACCAAATCTCTTCCAAAACGATTACAGCAATCGCTTCCTTCCATTCAAGAAATTGAAGCCGAGCTGTCCGGTTCATCTCCAGATGTTCCCAAAAGACCCCGCAAGAAAAAAAAGGATCGATGATGACAACCGATTTCGAAGATAAATATCTGGACGTTCTTCAAAACATCGAATGGGGTCTTCTCTCATGCACGAAGAACAACGCCACACTATGTGATCATGACATACTCCGCGTTGTTGAACACGCCATAGCTTATTACAAGTCTCAGGAAAGAGAGTGCTTCCTCGCAGAGCGCAAACTGGCTGACACGCACCAAGAGATTTTTGAAAAAGTAACTGTTATGTGCGATTGGAGATTAGGATTACGATCTTTGTCTCCAAGTAAAAATCTATACTGCGATCCCATATCACCGGAAGAACTGATTCTCTGCCTCAAGCGCATTGAAAAATCAATAAAGTTCTGGACAAAACAAGGAGGGCGCAGGGGCTATATTACTTTTGTCTCATCCCATGTACCGGTATAAATTTTTGGGTTCATCCGGCTAATTGGTACCTGGGCACAGAGGAAGTAAAATAGGACGCCAATAAATTGATAAGTTCTGAAAATGAGTAGATTGCAAATTGTATGAGGGAAAAACAAAAGTCAAAAAAAAAGTAGACAGGTTAAAGAGA
>DATIHO010000084.1:0-1933 GCA_035480615.1 Chlamydiales bacterium
TTATCCAATGAATGCAGTTTCCTATAGAGAGCTAATTGGGTTTTTGTGGAAGTTTATCCGTCTTCAAAAATGGAGATTTCTTGGAGTATTTTTGTTAGATAGTCTGGCCTGGCCCTTGGATGTCCTACTGTGGCCCTATATTTTGAGCTTAGCGATAGGGGTGTTTACCCACTTTGAAGGGGATCGTTTAGGTGCATGGCAAGCGTTACAGGGACTCATTTTCAGTGGGGTTGCTTTAATGCTCTTTATCGAGGTTGCATCTCGTACGATGGGATTTTGGATTGGCAGGGCTATCCCCAAGTTTCAAGCCGATATCCGAATGGAAATGTTTGACCATGTCCAACGTCATTCGCCTCGTTATTTTAATGAGCGGTTCGCTGGAAGTTTGGCTAACAAAATCACGGATATGACAACGCAGGCAGAATTTATCATCCAACAGTTATTTTGGCCTATTTTCCCCGCATTTGTCGCTTGTGTGGCGGGAACGGTAGTTCTTGGGTTTATCAACCCAGCTTTTGGGTGGTTCCTTGGTTTATGGATTGTGATTCATTTGGGGACGGTTCTAAAATTTACTCGTTCAGTAGATGCGTATGAGCATCGGCATGGAGAAGCTCGCAGCTCTTTGCTTGGTAAAATTGTCGATAGTCTCACGAATAACTTCGCTGTGAACCTCTTTTATCGTTTCAAATACGAAAAGCACATCCTTCTCCCTCATCAGAATGTAGAGGAACAAACAAATGTTCAGTCCAGGCGATATGCTGAGAAGATGAATTGCTTTACCTCTCTCTTCTTTTTTGTCGGGAACTTTTTGCTTTTAAATGGAGCTTTGATTTACCTGTGGCTCCATGGAAAAATCACTACAAGTCAAGTGATCCAGGTATTCAATACAGTATGGAATATCGCTGGTATCATGTGGATGATCGGGAGATCCTTACCTCTTGTTTTTCAGTCTTTTGGAAATGCAAAACAAGCTTACTCAGTGATGCTCGACCCTCAAGATATGCGAGATCAGGCAGGCGCAAGCGAATTGAAAGTTCATAAAGGGCAAATCGTTTTTGAGCATGTTTCATTTTACTATGGAGAGAAGAGGCTCTTTGAAAATACGCAAGCTCACATTCAGGGGGGAGAAAAAGTAGGATTGGTTGGCTTCACAGGAGCCGGAAAATCTACTTTTATCAATTTGATTCTTCGCTTTTTTCCCTTGCATAAGGGGAAAATTCTCATAGATGGGCAAGATATAGCTCGCGTCACTTTAGAGTCGCTGAGACGTCAAATAGCATTAATCCCACAAGATCCCGTTCTCTTCCATCGCTCTTTGAAAGAGAACATCTCTTATGGAAAACCTGAGGCAACAGAAGCTGAGATTTTTACAGCTGCTAAATGGGCCCATTGTGACGAATTTATTCGCAATATTCCGGCTGGCTACGAAGCAAAGGTTGGAGAAAGAGGTACGAAACTGTCGGGCGGAGAAAAACAAAGAATCGCTATTGCGCGAGCGATGCTCGTGGGCGCCCCTATCCTCATTTTAGACGAAGCTACCTCATCTTTGGACTCTGTCACTGAAAGATACATTCAAGACAGCCTGGAAAAGCTCATGCAAAACCGAACAACTATTGTGATCGCACACCGCCTTTCAACCCTCTCTCGCATGGATCGAATTTTGGTGTTTGATCATGGAAAAATCGTCGAAGAGGGGACTCATGCCTCATTGAGAAATAAGCAAGGTCTATATGCTCGCATGTGGAACATGCAAGTAGGCGGTTTTTTACCAGAAATATACCCAAATTGATTCAGAGGGTGTCTACAAAGTGAGGCTTCGTCGATTTTTGGGATTATTTTGGCCGATTTTCGATTCAAATTGTGGGGGTCATATACGAAAGTTGATATTACCCCCACAATTTGAATCGAAAATCGGCTCAAAAGAACCCAAAAA
>DATIHO010000085.1:0-7117 GCA_035480615.1 Chlamydiales bacterium
TCCAAAATCTGGGGGCAATATACTTTTGTCGATATTGCCCCCAGATTTTGGATCGAAAAGCGGCCAAAATAATCCAAAAACTCGACGAAACCGAAGTTCGTAGACAGTCTCTTAACTCCATCAGAGGAGGGAAAATGAAAATTCATTTTTCCATTAAATGCTCATGGCTGACAATCAAGCTCATTATCTCTAGAAAATAATTCCTAGAACAACCAGGGCTCCTGCCCTGGTCTTTTTATTTACGAAGCGCTATAGTGTCGAGTCTGTTTTAAGAGAATATTTTGTGCCAACCGTTTTGCGGATAGGACCATATCGATTCTACTTCTACAGCCACGAGCCAAATGAACCCCCTCATGTTCATGTTGACGGAAATGGATGTTCTGCGAAATTTTGGTTGAGAAAGGTGATCTTAGCAAACAATCAGGGATTTGCGAAAAAAGAATTGAATGAATTAAACGGAATAATAAACCAACATCAACAACATTTATTGGATCAATGGGATGAGTACTTTGGCGCATAAACGAGATGAAAGAGTGGAGGCAGTCCATTTTACAAGAGACTCTTTAGTTGTTGATTTGATGGATGGACGATCTATCTCCGCGCCTCTAAGTTGGTATCCACGACTATTAAAAGCGACTCCAAAGCAAAGAGCTTCCTGGGAAATTTGCGGAGGTGGCTACGGAATCCACTGGCCAGATATCGATGAAGATTTACATACTGAGGGATTATTGAGAGGAGCTCCCGCTCCATCTGGTAAACGTCATAAATCTCCCGTAGGTAGAAAATCAAGAATTATGCGCCGATCGCGATCAAAAGCGCATTCTTGAACAATTTTTGAACGTGTTTCACATCAAAAGTTCTGAATGCATCTCTCCCCCTCCATTCGAGCCAGGTTCCAGAACCTGGCTTTTTTTTATTGAAAAATTTGCTATTCTCATTGTGATAATTAAGAAGCGACTGTGAACACTAGAATTATTCTGAGTTCAATACTTATCTTGTTTTTGGAATTTTCTTACGCAAATGTCCCTTCTGAATTTTGTGAGGTACGAGAACAGAGCAATTTTGAAAATCCATTGTCAGTTCAAAACTTCGAAGTAAGGGCATTCATAGTGGACATCGAACAGGCTCAATTACAATTATCCCTCCTAAATGCTGAATTCAAAGGCGAATATGAATTTAGTGACTACATTTACTATCCGCAAGAGAAAGACTTTGATTTGAATAAGGAATTTATCAGGCTTCGTGTGTATCAAAAAACACAATGGGACCAAAAGGTAGTAGAACTCTCTCATAAAGTAAAAACTAGGCCTGGGGTATCAGGAGGCCTTAAATTAAAAAAACAGTTTAATGCAATAGAAGAAGCCGACGCCTTCCTCTCTGATTACAGATTCTCTTTTTCATATCAACGCAAAGGATTTGAGTATCAATTAGATGATGTAAAAATCTTCCTAGAAGATGTTCAGGGCTTACCCCCTTCTGTTGAATTGGTATCACCTTCGAAAAAAAATATCGATCAGCTCTTTGATAAATTGGCTCCTACCCAAATTCTTTCAGATTCCATTCCACAACTTGTACAAAATATTCTAGAAAACATGAGCAAATAAAAATCATCGACATTTAATCCTACAATTTCCCCATTTACCTTAAGCGTCTATCGGAAAAGTTTCAAGGTCTCTTCTTTTTTTTGTTCTTCAGTTGATCCATATATTTTTTCCGAAGTTTCTTAAATTCTTCTTTAAGGAGATCGATTTCCTCATCGCTCTCTTCCTCGATTTCCATGAAAGAATCACGGGTGTTTTTCGTACCATACAAGATTTCATCGAGTTTCAATTGAGTTGAGCGGGCTTCACGATACTGGGTATTTTGAATTAAGATGACCATGAGAAAAGTTGCTATCGTCGTTCCGGTATTGATAATGAGCTGCCACCGATCATCGAATCCCAGGTAAAATCCAGATGCCGCCCATAAAATGATGAAAACCAAAGCCGAAAAAAAAGCTAAGGGAGATCCCATTCGGCGAGAAGTCATTTCTGCCAAGTAGCGAAAAACGGATCGAAGTCTATCCTTCACAAGCGTTGATTTTCCGGAAGCTGAATCCTTTTTCATAAAAACTAGACCTCCACTTTGTCTCAGCGTTCAAACTTGTTCTGATTATTTGCAAACTTTCATAATGCGTCTCTCCACCTCCAATAGGCCAAATCAAGCGATCTGGCTTTTTTTATTTTTCCAGCAAGCAAGGAGCAGCAGATAGATGTTGCTTTCTTACATACAAGACAACATAAAAGAATATGCATACCCCAGTACAAACCATAGCAAGTACACTCATTGGCATTGTACTACCATCAAACTTCCTTGCTGCAATCCATACTAAACCTGACGTTGAGAACAATCTAAGTGACTGTGTCAACGACATTGCCGAACCTTTTAGATGATTACTTAAATAAGTCATAGAATAAGTAAAGTAGATTGTCATTGCAAGAGCGCTTCCCAAACTAGTTATAGACATTGCAATGATTAGCAATAAAGGAGAGGTCATAGCTAAGAAACTCAATAATGCAAGAAATACAACACCTACCATATATGTAAAACTTCCGATGACTTTAGTGGAGGTCATCCCAATTTTTTTGATTAAAGAGGCACCCCCCATGCTACCTACAAAGAAAGCCCCCATAATCGCAGTTTGATAGTACCCAAAAATTTCTTTAGGCACCTGTAAATGATCAACAAAAATTAGGGAAAGATTGGAAATAAAAACAATCACCATACTGAAAGCCAAACACCAGATAAGCGTATGAGCCATAAATGGAAAATTTGTAAGGAGGGCCAAATAGTTTTTCAAAACGGTTAATCCAGCGCTTGTGATCGATCCGCATCCCACGCCCTGCAAAAAGCGGAAGGCAATCATCCAATCTAACGAATCAGTAACTGCACAACCAATGCTTCCCAACATAAAAATAAATAACCCGCTACAGAGGATTGGTTTCCTCCCATACGCATCTGAAGCTGGACCAAAAAACAAACAAGATAAACATAACCCTAAGAAATTCATGCTTAAAAGCATTTGTATTGTATCTTCATTAGTTCCAAAATAATTTATCATCTGAGGAAAACTTGGAGTATAGATATCGGTCTCGATATAAAATGCAATAAATGCAAAAAGGATGATCCCTATAAATGATATTTCCTGAAATTTATTCTTAAAAAAGGCGATCATTTTTTTACCTTCACTTAATTGACCTTCATCCCTAGAAAGAACTCTTCAAAGAATTTCATAATCCTATTCCGAATTCTTTCCAATCAAACGTTCTGAATGCATCTCTCTCATTCCAAATCCTATCAATCTCTGGGTTTGATTCATAGCAATTGGTATTTGCAAATTTTACGCGTGTTGATTAGACTGACTTGATGATCTACTTGAAATGTGCATTCTTTTTTCTTGTTTTTTTTATACCAATTCAGATGATTAAGGCCTCTGAAAATAAAGAAAAAATTAATGGATTTTTATTGGAAAAGTTACATATCGAAAACGAAGAACTGAATCTTGTTTCCAATAAATTGTCCCTCTTTTTTGAATTAGTTCCTAACCCTCTTCTGGATGACTTCCTCCTTTTAGCAGATCAGATGACTCTATACCGAAACAATCTGAAGAATCGGGAATTTGACAAGGAGGCGGCGCAGTTTTTTGCGTCTGGGGCGAGCGAAGACCAAAAAAATGCTGCCAAGCCGACGTCGTCAAAAACCGATTCTTCAGGTTGTTTCGGTATAATTCCTATCTCTCAACAAATAATCCGTGATATTGGAGAAAATGATGCAGTAATCGCAGCGCCCGAAGCACATCGGATTATTTATGAAAATGAGTCCATACGAATATTAGAAAGCTTATTAATGCCAGGCCAGATAGTACCTTTTCACACTCATCAATGGGATAGTGTTATACTGACCATCCAAGGCTCAAAATTTACATGTAATGACGGCAACACTATTATAGAGGAGGACTGGCCTCCAATGGCAGAAAAAGTGCAAGGCAGTTTCCAGGCGCATTCCTATCAAAATGTAGGTACCACAGAATTTCGAGCATTAGTATTTGAGTTTAAGAAATAATCAATCGGCATACTTACGATTGGTGATCATCACCTTACCAATGATGTTATCGGTGGAAAAGCAAGGATTACTTCGATGAAAGCAGTTTATACCCAAAATGATTCAAGAATCGGCCTTTGGGCGGGTTCAAAGCGCCGAAAATTGATTCTTGAAAAGGGGGCTAGTATTGAAGAATACAACCCCCTTTTCAAGAATCGATTTTCGGCAGCTTTCAATCCCGCCCAAAGGCCGATTCTTGAATCATTTTGGGTATACCTCTTTATTCTATTTGTTTTTTTGCAAGAGGGAGTGGCAAATGTTGGAATAACAAAGCCAAAACTACTAGAAAAAAACGGAAAGTTCATTGAATGTTATCTTTTCAATGAATTGCCGCTTCAAGATGGATCTTTGAAAAATTGGGGAGAGAACATCAGTTTTCAGCCTCAATACGTCTTTGTTCCAAAAACAAAAGAGGGTATTTGCAACATCGTTCAGTGGGCAGCCAACGACAAACAAAACTTAAGAATTCGAGTATGCGGCTATCGCCACACTTGGAATCCGATCTATCCCGATAGCGGCCAAGTGTTAATTTCTCTTCTGGGACTAGAGTATGTGAATTCTAATCTTTCACCCTCTGACGTTGATAATGAAACAGGAGCTGGGGAAGAACTAAAAACAATCGAGTTTGTTTCGGGATCTACGGAACTCAATAAGATCTTTTGCAAAATCGGAGGGGCCGTCACAAATGATGAATTGCGCGCATTTTGTTTAGAAAACACAGATCCTTTCCAGAATAGCTACTGGTCAATTCCTCTGAATGTCATTTTAGTGGAAAACACCTTGAGCGGAACGATTTCTTCTATTTGCCATGGGGCTGGTTCTCAACACTCTACTCTGTCGGATTTAGTAGAAGAAATAGAGTTTGTAAATGCTAAAGGAAAATTACAAGTTATTAATAAAACTGCACAACCAGAGCTTATGCAAGCAGCAGCTGGTAGTTTTGGTCTTTTAGGGGTAATCACTTCAATCACTTTAAAATTAGATAAAATGAGCTATTCTTTGACCAGCCCAAGATTCGTTGATCTGGTTAAAGCGATTCCTCCTCCTTTCGGTACCCGCCTGGAGCAAATGCCGAAGAATCTTCAAGATGAATTGAACATCTCAAATCAAGAGATGCTCGATTCTATTATTTTGGAAAATACAGAGACATTTTTTAATTGCTGCAAGGATTATTATGCCGAATGGTTTTGGTTTATTTTAAACAAAAAATGTTGGATAAATTCGTGGAATTTAGACACTCCCGTAAATAACGAAAAAAATCGAAATGACTGGGTGAAGGGAGGCGGAGAAACTTATTACAATTTACTCGCTTTATTACAAGAAGGCATGACAGGTTTTGCTGCATTATTCAATTCGGAAAACCTCAAAATGCCGCCACCTCCTTTTCAAAAGTATTTTGTGAAAGGCGCAAATCATCTGATTACGACATTTTTATCCACTGGCAACCGAGTTCTACCATTGCCAGATGCATTGCATTTTCAACATGGAATTCGACATATGCGGGTTCGGGATATGGAGATAGAAATTCCCATTCCATTGAAACAAGATGGTCAACCCGATTGGACGATTTGTCAGAAAGCTTGGTGGGATGCAATTGATGTGATTTATAGAAACTTAGAAGAAACAGGGACCGTGCCTGTGAATCTGACGCTTGAAATGCGGATCATGGGGGGGTCTGAAATTACCATGGCAGCTCAGCGAGACAACTCCTATACATGTTCCATAGAAGTTCTGTCCACGATGTTAGTACCTCATGAAACATGGAAAACGATCGCTGAAAAAATCATCACTTGTTGGACGTCCTACACTGATGCTGAAAATAAGCCGCTTGCATGCCGCACCCACTGGGCAAAAGAATGGCATGGTTTGCAATTTAATGGAGTTGACGCAGAAGCCTTTGTAAAGCAGTCTTATCAAAAAGTCATACCCCAGTTCAAGGAGCAGTTGTCAGAGATCGCTGCAGCTGGCGGCTACACTCTCAATGATATCCAAAATAGATTTTCTAATTCATTATGGGATACAATCTTTTTTCAGCCATAAAAGCAATATCGCAGATTGAATCTCAAATTTTCATTTTTTCATACTGAAACGTTCTGAATGCGTCTCTCCACCTCCATCGGGAATTTTTACACAGTAAAAAGTCCCTGCAATAAATCAGATTTTCGCATGTGTGACGCAGGCAAACCGCTAGGTTTGCCAAGGAGCACAGGTGAAAAGATGGTTTGTTGCAGGGACTTTTTGCATGTAAAAATTCCCGATGGAGGTGGCACCTCCAACAAAACAAGGCCGGGAAATCCCCGGGGTTTTTCTTTTATTTGCATCACATTAAAGATGCGACCAACATCCAACAAGCCATAACGCCCATTCCGATATCTTCAGATAACGTAACTGTAGAAAGAGGCACATCCAGAACCGTTCCCATACATGCACAACGAACATCCAACCCTTGACTTAACGCTCGGATGACTCCAATTGCTCCTGTTCCCATGATCAATACAGTTATGGCGTAAGTAGCTATAGGATAGACGAAAGAAAGATAGGACAGACCTAAACCAAGTTCAATAAATGGATACAGATAAGCATAACCTGAAAATTTTTTCGCTACTAAATCATACATCTGAAACCCGTCCGCAAAACCTCTCGGGTGAAACAGTTTTAACATTGCGAATTGGCACAGGAAAAAACCCATAAAAAAATGCATCCCAGCAAAAATATTTTTCTGCATACCATAAGTCAAGGCCGCTGCTTGTAAGGCAGCAATCAAGACAAGCGCAAATAACGGCCAATAACGTTTCATTTTCACCTCAGTAAATCCGAGTTGTCCTGAAGTTTTGTGTATAGTGATTTAAAATTAAATTGGCAGAATCTGCTGCGTCGGCTCTGCAGCATCTTTTTTGTCTTCGCTCGCGCCTTGCCATTCGGCAATGGTCGCTCGCTCCAGAACAAAAAATCTGCGCAGCCTCCTTGCATATTTCTG
>DATIHO010000086.1:0-13867 GCA_035480615.1 Chlamydiales bacterium
TTTTTCTTTTTTACCAATCCAATAATGGGGGAAAGAACTCAGCGACAAGATCTTCATAGTACGGCATCAATGCATCAAGATCGAGCTTCTCTTCATTTTTAGAATACAAATCGTAGTTTCTGAACAGTTCAAGCCAACCCACCATTTTCTTGTCTTGTTCATTCATCAAGTAACTGTAAGCTCCATGTAAATGGGCCGGATAGAAAGAATGATATCGTATAATATACTGGGCCTCAATCGGTAGATAGTTTTTTACAACTTGATAAAGGTATTCGTCATGGCCCCACGACATATGGACGTTATCGAGTCCACACCCTTCTGAGTAAATGCCCAACCTGGTTTGATAAAGAGGATCTTGACAATCGGGATTATTCTCGAAATATTTTGCAAAAACATTCTTATCGGAATAGGCGCACCCTACAGGAAATGTGTCTCCGACAACAGCCCACTGAGGCTCTCCATATGCAGTGAGAAGTTTTCCAAGATCGTGAATGAATCCCGTGAGAATCAACCATCGTGGATGGCCGTCTCTACGCAATGCCTCTGCAGTTTGAAATAAATGATATCTTTGAGGAAGGCTTAAATCGGGATCGCTTTCATCTACCAGTGTATCAAAAATGCGAATCGCATCCCAAATTCCCATTTTTTGACGCCGCAAAGGAAGATATTCTTGTTCTTTTCTCAATACAAAATCAACCGTTTGAAAGGCATGATTCACTCGGTAAAAATCTCGTACATGCTGGGGGGCTGTTTCATCATATACGCGATACTGTTCTTTTGGCTTTTCCTGAACATTTGCTGCACCGAAAACAGGAATGATGCCAAGTAGGAAAAAGATTTGATACATGGAGTCCTCTAAAAGATTTTATAAACTGTACAAAAGTAATGAAATCGCCTTCAATTTTCAAGAACTGCTCTCTGAAATGTGAGAGAAAACTTCGAGCTTTTCCCTGAGTTTTCTCCAATCGAGAGTGCTAATCATCCGATGGCCTGCGGAAGAAGCTGATTGTAGATGCCTTGTTTAAGGGCGTCGAGGCCAATGCCCTCCCGAGCAGAAATTTCGAATAGATGGTCTTTCGGGTAACGGATGCGAAAAGCATCGGCCAATTCCGCAGCGCCTTCCTGGTCGATTTTATTCAAGACAACGAGGAATGGCTTTTCCAGCATTGCAGGGTTGTAGGCTTCAAGCTCACGGCGCAAGGTTTGGTATTCTGCAAAAGGATCTCTTTCTTGATAAGGGGCCAGTTCGATGAGGAAAATGAGAGCGAATGTGCGCTCGATATGACGCAAGAAAGAAAATCCCAGCCCCTTATTTTTATGCGCATTTGCAATGATGCCCGGAATGTCAGCGAGCAGAATATGGCGCTCAGGAAAATAGAGAACCCCTAAATTGGGCTGAAGCGTTGTAAAAGGGTAGGGAGCAATTTTTACTTCGATATGAGCCAAGCGCGAAATGAGGGTCGATTTGCCTGCATTCGGCATCCCGACAAATCCAATATCGGCGATCAGCTTGAGTTCCAACTCCACTTCACAGATCTCCCCGGGGGTGCCTTCAGTACAGATATAGGGCGCTTGGTGGGTGGCTGTTTTAAAATGAGTATTGCCTTTGCCCCCTTTGCCTCCGCAGCAAATTTTCCAACGCTGCCCCGTTTCCGCAAAATCAAAAAGAACTTTTTGAGTGGCAGAATCTTTCACCAAGGTGCCAAGCGGGATTTTAAGGATTAGGTCTTCCCCATTCTTCCCATTGCAATTTTTACCGCTTCCCTGACCTCCATTTTTCGCTTTAATGATGCGGCGATTGCGAAAATGTTCAAGAGAATAAACGTTGGCATTCGCTTCGAGGATGATAGACCCGCCATTGCCGCCATTTCCACCGGCAGGGCCACCTTTCGGAATATATTTTTCACGGCGCCAGGCAATGACGCCGTTCCCTCCTTTGCCCGCCGATAATTGAATGGTAACATTATCGACGAACATACAAGGGTGCTATTGAGGGATGACGGATACGTAGGTTTTGTCGGTTTTTTTAAACGCAACGATCCCATCTATCAAAGCGAAAATCGTATAGTCTTTTCCGAGTCCTACATTTTTATAAGGGTGCCATTTCGTTCCTGTTTGGCGCACAATGATGCTGCCAGCAGTCACAAATTGCCCCATGGTCGCCTTAATGCCAAGGCGTTGCGAATGGGAATCGCGTCCATTGCGAGTGGAACCCTGTCCTTTTTTATGTGCCATTTAACGTCCCTTTATGCTGCTGTAATTCGAGTGATCTTCACTCGCGAATATTTTTGACGGTGACCAACAGTGCGGCGGTAATTCTTGCATCGCTTATACTTGAAAGCGATAACTTTTTCCCCCTTGCATTCGCCGATAAGATCAGCAAACACGACATACTTAGGCAAATGTGGAGCGCCCACATAGGATTGCGCGCCGTCATTGAAAAGTAATACCTTGTCAAATTGTAAAGTCTTTTGTTCAGAATGAATGAGATCAACGTCGACCACATCCCCTTCCTGGACTTTATATTGCTTGCCGCCTGTTTCGATGATTGCGTACATGAGTAGTCTCCAAAAATGATGCCGGAATCATATCTGAAAAGAGGCGAAGATGTCAATGGTTTTTAAGCAATTTTTTTTTCATTGGAAGGGCGGCAAAATACGCGAGCGCGGCTATGAGAGAGATGGTCGACCCGGGAGGCCAATCGAGAAAATAGGAAGCTTCCAAACCAATAAAGCTGAAAAGAGCACAAAGAGCGATGGCGCCTCCGATCATCATGGGCAAGCGATGAGTGAAAAGACCGGCAAGCGTTGCAGGGATCGTAAGGAGGGCGATCACAAGGACCGTCCCAATCACTTGAATGAGAAGGACGACAGTGATAGCAATAAGACTTAACAGAAGCATGTAAAGACGATGGACGGGAATCCCGCGAAGGTGGGCCTGTTCTTCATCGAAACAAATCGCAAGAAAGCGCCGATAATACAAAAAGAGGATGACAAGAATGGAGCCGTCCAATAAGGAGAGCAGCGCTAAATCTTTTGGATTGATCCAAAGAACATTGCCAAATAAAAAATTCATTAGATCTACCATCGACCCCGGAGTAATTGAGAGAAAAATCACTCCAATCGACATCCCCGTAGACCAAATAGCTGCGATGACGGCGTCTTCCCGCTGTCGATAATGCAGATGGACAAACCCAAGAAGTAATGCGGAGCTGATCGCTCCGGCGAATGCACCAATCAATGGATCAAGCCATGTAATCCCGACAGATCTTTGAAGCCAAAGGCAAAGGCCGATACCGCCGAGAAGAGAATGGGAAATAGCTCCGGCGATAAAAGAGATCCTTTTAATGACGACAAACGAGCCTATGATCCCGCTGGCAATGGACACGAGACAGCTGGCTAACAGCGCCATTTGCAAAAAGGGATTATAAAGAAACACGTTCTATATCTCCTCGAAGAAGCGGTATATGATAAAGCCCAAGTGCGAAATGGCCGCAGACCTCCTCGGGTTGATAGGAAATGATTTGCGACTGGATGCAAAGGAGCCTGTCTACCTGCTTGACAATAGTGCCGAGATCATGAGTGACCAAAAGGATGGTTTTTTTTCCTTTGAACGAGGCAAGTTTTTTTGAGATTGCCATTCGAGAGAGAGGATCGATATTTGCAATCGGCTCGTCAAGCAGGAGAAGATCGGGATCGGAAAGCAAAGAGCGGGCAAGAAGAGCTTTTTGGGCCAGTCCACCTGAAAGAGAAGAAAATGCTTTGGATTGATGAGCGCCGAGTCCCAATTCGTCAATCAACAAAAGGGCCTTTTCTTTTGTTTTGGCAGGATAGGAAAAATGCCTGGAAAGGCAGCCCAGCATCACCAGTTCCAAAACCGTGATTGGGAAATTTCGGTCTGAAAGGTTGGCTTGCGGCACATATCCGATCCGTTGGCGAACAAGCAGAGGCGATTGTCCAAAAACGGATAACTTGCCGCCTTGTGGAGTTAAAAACCCCATAATGAGCTTTAAAAGCGTTGTTTTCCCTCCGCCATTGGGACCAATGATTCCGATGAATTCCCCTTGAAAAATTTCAAATCCGGCGCCTTGCAAAATGGGTATATTTCCGTAGGAAAACTGGAGCTTTTCAGCCCGCAGCGCCACTTGGAGCTGAGGTCGAGTCACGGTTCATCCTCGCAATAGGGATTGGCGAGCAAACAGGCAAGATGGCGGACCGTATCGAAAAATTGAGGCGAATAAGGATCGACCACTCGAATCGGGACATTCATTTTGCTTGCGATCAGCTGCGCTCCTTTGTTGTTATGCTGAGGCAGGGCCAAAGCAAGCGCTACATGAGCATTTTGCGCCTGTTTCAGCACCTCTTCCAAATAGCGGGGGCGAGGATCTTTCCCCTCCTGTTCAATCGATAGCTGCTCAAGATGGTATTCTCGACAAAAATACCCGAACGCCGGATGGGAAACGATAAATTTTCGTTCCTGAACAGGCTCCAAAAGAGAACGGACTTCCGCGTCAAGCTGTTCAATTTCCATGAGAAAACGATCCAGATTTTTTTGAAATAAATCCCGGTTTTCGGGAAAGCGCCGCTGAAGCGCTGCAGCGATTGTTTGAGCCTGGATAGCTGCAAGCTTTGGGCTGAGCCAAATATGGCGATCCAGATGATCGACGCTGTCGCAATCCGATTCAACGCTTAAAGACTGGAGCTCAATCCCTTCGCGTAAATCGTAGATGGCAAGTTCAGGATTGTTTTTTCTCAGCATAGGGAGAAGTTTTTCTTCAAACGGCTCTCCTATGCGAAACCAAATTTGCCCTCTCGAGATAGCCAATACCTGTTTCGAGGTGGGCTCGAATGCATGAGGATTGGAATGGGAAGGGATGATCGTCTCAACATCTATTGCCTCTTCTCCAATTTTTTCTATTAAAAATCGATAGGGAGCAACGCTGACAAGGACGAGGGGTTTTCTCTCTCTCGGCTCCCTGTCCAGCTTTTGAGGAGCGGAAGCGCATCCTGCCAATAAAATAAAAAAAACAAATATTCCTGAAATCATGAGTAATAAAAAGCAGTATCTCAATCTATGAGGCTCAAGTCAAGAAAGTTCCAGATTGACAGAATTAAACAGACAAGGAATATTGCATTAAAATATTTTATTAACGGAAGTGTTATGGCCCGCTCGAGCATTACATCCAAAATGGAATTTTGGCTTTATCGGTTATCCACGATTTTCAAATCATTCAAAACTTTATACGCCCTGCGTCCTGAACAGGTAGAAGCCTTTCTCAATGCCTATGTAATTTATGATTGCGATTGGACGGAAAAGGAAAAACTCGTAGAGAAACTGGGACTCGACTATGAGCAAAAAATCCAACGAAAACTCATCGATTATTATGCCGTCTTGAATCATCTTTGTTCGATCGGCCAAATCGAAAAAATGTACATCCCTCCGACAATGGATCTCTCTTGCAGCATCATTTCCAATCAAAAATTATTTGAAAAAATGATGTGTAAAGATCTTGGATTGCATTCCGGGCATACCGTTTTGGATATTGGATGCGGCAGAGGACGTGTAGCCGGCCATATGGCGCAAATTTCCGGCGCTTCTCTGATTGGCATGAATATCGACGCCGATCAATTGGAAAGCGCTAAAAAATTTACGAGCGCGCATAAACTCTCTGAACAATGTCAATTTTTGGAAGGTGATTTAAATCAATTGCCTTTTCCATTTCCCGACCAATCTTTTGACCACATCTATGAAATCCAGTGCGTTTTCAGTTTATCAAAGAATTTGAGCCGATCCTTTCAGGAAATTTTCCGTCTTTTAAAACCGGGAGGAAAATTTGCCTGTTTGGAATGGGCGAGTTTAGAGAACTATGATCCGCAAAACCCTCATCATGCAAACCTGATGCAACGAATCAAGCCTCTCATTGGGGCCATCGGGACGCATTCGGTCAAAAATTGCACGCAATTCTTAAAAGAGGCTGGATTTACTATTCTTAAAAACGAAAATGCAAGCATCGGAGGCTATCAAGCGCCTCTTATTGAAAACGCGGATCGATTCTTTACGCGTCTGACGAAATGGATCCATATTTTGGTCCGATACAAAATTCTTCCCATGCATTTTAAGGCTTTGTTCGACCGGCTCACTCAAGACGGGGATGCTTTTATTGAAGCAGACCGTCTCAGACTAGTCACAACCAGCCACTATATCCTCGCTCAGAAAGCAAATTATTAACCTGAATATAAGGCCAGCTGGCCGCACGCGGCCGCGATATCTTTCCCTTTTGTGTAGCGCCAAGTGGCATTGATCCCTTTCTCTTCCAGAAGCGATCGAAAAGCCTCGATTTGTCCTTTTTCAGGCCGCCGCAGCTTCAGTCCATCTACCGGATTATAGGGGATGAGATTGACTGTGCACTGTTTGCCTCGTAAAAGGTCGGCGAGTTCTTCTGCATGTTCAAGCCCGTCATTGATGCCGGCGAGCAAAGTATACTCATAGGTAATATCCCTTTTCGTTAACGCTGCATATTGATCCATTGCCGTAAGGATCTCTTCCAAAAGATATCGGCGGGCATAAGGGATAATTTTTTTTCGCAAAAGCTGGTTTGGGGCATGTAAAGAGAGAACGAGATTCACCTTCAGTTCTTCTCTTGCAAGCCGCAAAATTCCTTCTACCACCCCAACAGTCGACACAGTAATCCTTCTTTGGGAAATGCGAAAAGCGTCGGAATTGCAAAAAAGACGGATCGCCTTGACAACAGCCTCATAATTTTCCATCGGCTCCCCCATCCCCATAAAGACAACGTGGGTCACTTTTTCTCCTTTTTGCTGTAAATAGCGATTTGCCTGCTGAAGCTGCTCGACGATTTCCGCGCAGCTCAAATTGCGCAAAAGCCCCTGCTTGCCAGAAGCGCAAAAAGCGCAGCGGGCAGGGCATCCCACCTGGCAAGAGATGCAAAGAGTGCGCCTTTGGCCGGAAAAAATTAATACCGACTCCACTTTCTTCCCATCGGCCAGCTCCCATAAAAATTTTTCCGTTTCCCCATCTTCAGAACGAGACAATCGAGATTGCGTCAAAAGAGAAAATTGAAAAGCGACGTTGAGTTTGGCGCGAAGCGCAAGATTCAGCGAAGTCATCGCCTCAAAAGAAGCCGCGCTTTTATCATAAAGCCATTCAAAAACCTGTTGTGCGCGAAATGGCTTTTCCCCATTTTGCACCATCCAAGTCTGTAATTCATCCAGTAGCTGGCTAAAAATTGGCTGCATGCAGAGGATTATACCCGAGTTTTGACTTGTTTTTTAAGTAAATCCTGATATTGATGAAATCAATAGGGAAAATAAAATATTGATTATGCGATTTGAAAGCTCTTTGCTCCATTTCATCGATCGGCTCTACTCTTTGATCATCAAAATAGCCGGCAATCTTCAAAGCCTATTTCTTCTCTATATGCGGCTGACGTGGGGCTATCAATTGATGCATATGGGCTGGGCTAAACTGCGATCCATCGACACGGCAATCGCTTATTTTGCTTCTCTCCATTTTTCGCATCCTGTTTTTGACGCTTACCTTGCCGGAGCGATCGAATTTCTGGGGGGTTGTTGTCTTTTTTTCGGTTTTGCTTCCCGCATTGCTTGCATTCCGATCGCTTTACTTGCTTTAGCCGCTTTAAGCACAGCGCACGCTCCGCATATTTCAAATTTCCGCTTTCTTTTGCAGCCCCTTTCTCTTGTTCGTCAAACACCTTATCCCTTTTTGCTGACTTCCCTCATCATATTTATTTTCGGCCCCGGACGAATTTCCATTGATGGCTGGCTCAAGCGATGGTCGGAAAAACAACCAAAATATTAATCCAAGTTGCTAATCTCTAAGGATGATCGACTAGCAACTTGGATTATTAACCTGTCTACGAAGTTAAAATGACCAGGCGAGATTGACATTCACCCCAGTAAAGGTATATCTGTTCCCGGGAAGCCCAAGAAGCAGCCCCGTCTGCGTCTCGGCCGTTGTGTGACCGTCATGCCACAATTCATAGAAAGGATCGACAATGATCGCAAAATGATCGGACACAAAAAAAGATAGTGGGACATCTACTAAAAAGTTATTGATCTTTTTCTTCAAAATCCATCGAGCGCCATCCAATGGAATGATATCAACGGTCGGGAAAATTTGCGGTCTCCATTGAGCATTCACTCCCCAGGCAAATCGATAGGACAATCTATTTTCAAACAAAAAACCGACCGGCACGTAAAATTGAACGTAATCAAACTTAACGGAAGCGTCTCCTGCAGTGGCTTTTTCGCCCATATAGCGGCCGCCAAATCCTGTAAAAAGCGCAATCCTTGACTTGCCGTATAACCTGGAACTCGCTGTAAATCCTATTCTTCCTTGCGTGTCAAAATCGAGAAGAGAACGCTCTGTTCCTCCAGCTTTTGGGGTGCCCTGATGATAGGCAAAAGAAACCCCCGCATAAACGCTATTCAACGGCCGATATTCAAATAGAGCGTCCGCTCCCCCGAGACTGCCCTTTACGGTAGGGCTGCCCGAAGGGGATATCCATGCATAGGTATAATTCCCGCCCACCTGGATACGGAAATCATCCTCTTGCATACCATAATAGTAACCCTGATCAGAAGTCGTTTGCCCGATCTCTTGCTCCGCCTTGCCGCTTTTCCCTATAATAGGACAAGGTTGCGGCGTACAATTTTCCATTCTTTTACTGAGATGCATTTCTTCTGTCACTGCATTTTCATCTGAAAAAAGCAATGCGCTGCAAAGCATGCCAATCGCTAGAAATTTGATGTGTTTCATTCTCATTCCTCAAATTTTATGGAACCAAATCACATGTTCCAATTGTAATGCCGATATAAGTATTCGTAGTCTGCGTCGTACAATTCATCAAAACATTGGGATAAAGAGGTTCGTCAAAACCAAAAGCATAAATGTTTCCGCAATAATGAATTGCTTGAGCATAGAGACTATACCAAGGCCCTCCTGCTGACGCCGGCAATTTGTTGAAATTGCTGTAATAACTTCCCGAATTGGCACTAAAATAACCATTGCTTAATGGGTTGCCGGACGGAAATGCCACGGGGAGAAGGCCGACCATCAGCGCCTCTTCAAAGAGTTTGCTCACCTGGTTTCCCTGTAAATTCGCCGCGAATGTCGGATTCAAATTTTGAGCGGCCATAATCTGATACGAAGTGGGACCGTTCGGAGAGGGAGCTGTTGCGCCAGCCGTGCTGGGCGCGGGGAAGTAAGACTGCGATTCGGTCGAAAAAGCAGGGCTGAAGTCCATGTTGTTGGAGCTATCGATCCTCGCTGCAAAATTAAGCTGAGTCCATGCACTGTTGGGAGGAATCGTAAAATTTAAAGGATTGACTCTATAAAAACTTCCCGCTCCATACCAAAGATACTGGAGGTAGCTGAAGCCATACGCCGCGGCATTGTCAAAATAATTTGGATCAAACTGATTCGGAAAACTGCTGGACGTCCCCACACTCGAAGCGGATGCTGGAGAAAGGATGCGGATCGGGCTTGCCGTGTTTGGCGAAAACAAATGATTCCACTGAGCCAAAATTGCGGCGCTTGTACAAACAGTGTTAAAGAAATAGGGGACGGTTTGTGTCATGACATAACTTTGCGATTCATAAATGCCCGAAGTGCTGGAATTTCCCGCATCCGGGGTAGAGAGATACCCAAGAAGGGGGAGGCAGAAAAAGTCGACGGCCGTGGCATCGCAGGAAATTTGAGGGCTTCCTTGAGGCACGTAAGCAAACTCAAATTTGTCAAAGGAGACGCCATATGAGTCAAGTGATTGATTGAGAACGCTTGGCTCGGTAAGAGCGCCATTATTGTACGTGATCAGCGTCGTGGCTGTGCCGGTTTGAACTTGGAAATAGACCCTCGCTCCCGAGATTCCGTTAGAGCCGCTATCATTACTGGGAATGTAAAAACCCCAGGTGTGCGTTCCCATCGATTTGAGCGTGGTCAAGGCGATGGGAGCCACACTTCCGCTGCCAGACCCCGGCACTAAATTGTAACTCCCGACGCCGGTATTGCCTCCGGCAAAGGTGACATACATCTTCTGGGTCTGGGCCGTCGTCCCTACGAGCTGGGCTCCAATAATAGAAATATAAACCTGGCTATCCAGAAATGTGCTGTTATTGACAATCACAAAAGGCAAGTAACTCGCCGCAGCTGTTGGCGCCGGAGGATTTGAAGGAGGCGTGGTACGCGCCGGTGGATTTAAAGTGGGGTTAGTTCCCGGCGTAAAAGGGGTGCCCACGCCGATCGTAGAAATAACGCTTGCCTGCTCGGAGGTCATCGTCTCGTAGAACGTTTGACTCTCAAGGAGATAATTTTCAAGATCGGTTTGCGTATTGAATATGGGAGTTGCCAAGAGGCACTTGCAACAGATAAAAGATAACCAAAAGCCCTTCATGAACGCTCCTACAAGACTGTTAATACCATTTATCAAAAATAATGTTCACTTTGGCTACGTCAGCTTTGCAACAAATTTTTGGTCTTCACTCGCGCCTTGCCATTCGGCAATGGTCGCTCGCTCCAGACACAAAAATTTGTGCAGCTTCCTTGCCAAAGGAAACATTCTTTTTGATAAATGGTATAACGGATGCTACAAGAAAAGCCCTTTCTTTTAAAGAAATTTTTTACAGTATAAGATAAAAAAAGTATGGCTGAACCCAATATTTCCCATTTAATCCCAAGCAGTGCTGCCGCTCTTCGAATGATTCAACGTGAGGCTGCGCAAGAAATAGCCATGCAAGTGGAGTCTGAACAAGATCTCAATCAATATTTTGAACTGAATGCCTTCAACCCCATGCAGCGCGCAAGAAATTTCAAAGAGCTGGACGAATTGAAATCGAAATTGCAAACCACCAAAGAAAAAGAGCTTGAGGAGCCGGAAGAGATTAAAATCCAGAAAACGGAAACAGTCGATGAAACCGCACATCGATTTCAAAGAAACAATTTCGAGCTCAATGCAAAAACGCTTCTCATCCTAAGAGATCACATTACAGCCGATGATACGGCGGAAGATATATTGAATAAGGTGACGTCTGTCTATGCTGATCCGGCGCTTGCGGATGAAGCGCTTGATTTTCTGATTGCCACCGGCTCACCTGGTACAATGGCCGCCTTAAAAGAGGCGAAAGAACGGCTGAACGGCACTTTCGAAAGACAAATCAAAGCGGGCCGCAACATGGGAGTTCAGGCGAGGCTTTTCTCAGAAACAGGCCTTGGCTCTCCTACCTCGCTGCGGGACATGTATAGAGATATTACGGGCAACCCTCGCGACCCCCTAATCTTGTTCAACGAATTGACCGAAAGATATCGCTATGAAAAACTGCACTCAGTGATCCATTTTTTGCTTCATTCCCTTGGGAGCGATCTCAAAGCCAAAGGCCCCTCCATCCCTCACGCTGAATTAAAAAGGCTGATCGATGAAACCCGTTCTCTTCAAGGCATTCTTGGCGTATTTCGGTTTTTTCAATCGCGCATGAAGTTGATGGAAAGGCAATTTTCTTCTTATGGACTCGTTTTCCCTCAAAATATTGATTTTGAAATACTGGCGCGATTATTTATCAAAATTCTGTCTGAACGCTTTATCAACCCTGATAAACTCCACCAAACAGCGCGCCCTCTCGGAATCGAAGAGGAAATCGCCGCGCAAATCGTTATTTACAGTCAAATGCGAGATGCAATCCGTCAGGTGGCCCCCAAATATTTCCGCGATGCGCGCCATAGGGAAGAACAACTGAAAGCGTATCTCGATTTGATCGATAAACTTGAAGATGACATGGAGGAAGAGGAAAAAGAAAAACAGCAGAAAGAAAAGAAAGAGAAAAAAGAAAAAAAATGACTGGACCTTTTGAAGATCTTCTCAATGATCTGAGCCGCCACTTTCATTTAAAGCTCCATATTGATCAATCAAACGCCTGTTCGATCCTTTTCCCTTCAGGGCTGGTCATCCAGCTGCAGCTCGACAGCGGACAAGAGAACCTCTTTCTTTTTTGCAAAATTGCTGAAATTCCTCCTGGAAAATTTCGCGAAAATGTCCTCATGCAAGCCCTAAAAGCGAATGCTTTACCTGATCCGCTTGCTGGGATTTTAGCATTTTTAAATCTCTCAAACCATCTCGCCTTGTATCAACGCTACCCCCTGGCTATTGTCAACGGGGAACGACTTGCTATTTTCATTGCCAATTTTTTGCAACTGGCCGATAGCTGGCGCGACGCACTAGCCCAAGGAAGAAACGGCCCTTTGCCACACACCTCTTCGCCACACACCTCTTCTTCCAGCTCTTTGGAAAAACCCTTCGGACTCAAACCGTGAAAACGGATGCGCACTGGAAAAAAATCGGACAGCGCCCCCATCACGGAATCTGTCTTCCCCTTTCAGCCATCCGTTCTCATAAAAGCTGCGGAATCGGTGAGTTTTTAGATTTGCTCCCTTTAATTGATTGGTGTCAAAAGATCGGACTGGATTGCCTTCAACTCCTGCCTTTAAACGATACAGGAGACGACCCAAGTCCTTACAACCCTATCTCCTCTTGCGCCATCGATCCAATTTATTTAAGCCTACGTGATTTAAAAGTTCCTCTCGACGATCGATTTCAACCTTTGAACAATTTGCCAAGACTCCGGCGATCGGAGGTAAAACAGCTAAAACTGGGATGGCTCTTTGCATTTTTTAAAGAAAAATTTTCTTCTTTCCAAAAAGACCCCTCCTATTCGTCATTTTTAAAAGACGCCTCCTGGCTTTTTGAATATGCAAAGAATAGGTCTTCACAAGATGAACGGGGGATCGATTTTCACTGTTTTTTACAGTATCTTTGTTTTTCACAATTGAAAAAAGTACGCGAGTTTGCAGAGAGTCGCTCCTTTTTTTTAGTAGGGGATATCCCGCATCTTTTAAGCCCCTACAGCATTGATGTGTCCGCGCATCCCTCTTTTTTTCAACGCGATCTGGCCGCAGGCGCCCCTCCCGATCCATACAATGCTTTCGGGCAAAACTGGGGATTTCCTCTTTTTCATTGGGAAGCCATGAAAGATGACGGATATACATGGTGGAAAACACGCCTTCGGACCATAGAAAATTTTTACCACATTTATCGGCTCGATCACGTTGTCGGTTTTTTTCGTATTTGGGGCATTCAACCAGGAAAAAGAGCGGCTGAGGGCTCTTTTTATCCTCCAAACCGTTCTCTTTGGGAGGAGCGTGGAAAGGAAATCCTCGAAATGATGATCGACGCCTCTTCGCTTCTTCCCATTGCAGAGGATTTAGGGACTATCCCATCAGAGGTCTATTCTACTTTACGAAAACTCGGGATCTGCGGAACGAAAGTCCTTCGCTGGCAACCCGGCATCCCTTTGAACCAATACGAACCATTGAGCTTGACCACCGTTTCCACTCCCGATCTGGAGCCTTTAGCGCTCTTTTGGCAAAAATATCCCGAAGAAGCTTCGTCTCTTTGCCAGACCAAAGGCTGGACGTATGAACAAGCCCTTTCTCCAAATATAGCGCGCAATATTCTTAAAGACGCCCATCATACTTCAAGCTATTTTCATATTAATTTGCTGCAAGAATATTTATTTCTCTTTCCCGATCTTCGCTGGCCGAATCTTGAAGAGGAGCGAATCAATGTTCCAGGAACGGTGCTTGCCACGAATTGGACATATCGGTTCCGTCCAACACTTGAAGAGATCGTCAATCATGCCGCTTTGCAAAGCACAATCCTCGAAATTACGTGCTCAGGCTGTTAGAGACTGTCTACGAACTTCGGTTTCGTCGAGTTTTTGGATTATTTTGGCCGCTTTTCGATCCAAAATCTGGGGGCAATATCGACAAAAGTATATTG
>DATIHO010000087.1:0-6326 GCA_035480615.1 Chlamydiales bacterium
CCGATTTTTGGTTCTTTTTGCGGGGGTTGTATACGAAGTTTGATACTACCCCCGCAAAAAGAACCAAAAATCGGCTCAAAAGAACCCCAAAATCGACAGAAGCTGAGTTTTAGGACAGCTTCTTAGGAGTCGGGGCGCATGAGAGGGAAGAAAAGGATGTCGCGGATCGATTCGGAATTTGTGAAGAGCATGACCAAACGGTCGATGCCGATCCCAATCCCTGCAGTAGGCGGCATCCCTTGGCAGATCGCTTCGATGAATTCCTCGTCGAGAGGAGAAGCTTCCATATCCCCTTTGTCTCGTTTTTGCGCTTGCTCTACAAGAAGTTGTCTTTGAAGTTCCGGATCGTTAAGCTCGGTATAAGAATTACACATCTCGCGGCCCAGGATGAAACTCTCAAAACGCTCAACAAGCCCTTTATTGCGCAATGCAGGATCGCGATGGAGTTTGCAAAGCGGCGTCGTTTCAATTGGATGATCTATAATATGATGGGGTTGAATAAGATGTTTTTCCGCAAATTCTTCGAAAAAAAGAGCGGTGAGCGCGCCTTTGGATGCCTCATGGATGTTTTTCGGATCGATGTGCGTTTCTTGCAGAAGGCGTTTTTGCATTTCTAACTGAGACATTTGATCGATGTCATAGCCTCCATAGATTTTAATCGCGTCGATCATGGAGACCCTTTTCCAAGGCGCCTTGAGGTCGATCACGATTGCGCTCGCCTCCGTTTCCGAAGCGATGCGGATTTTGGTATCTCCAAAAAGTTGAAGAGCAATGGTTTCAAATAGAGTTTCTGTGAACTCCATCATATCATTATAATCCCATCCGGCCGCATAGGCCTCGAGCATCGTAAATTCAGGGTTGTGAGTTTTATCGATTCCTTCATTGCGAAAATTTTTTCCTATTTCGTAAATTTTCTGCATGCCTCCGACAATGAGTTTTTTTAAGGAAATTTCCAGGGCAATGCGAAGATACATATCTTGATGCAAAGCATGTAGATGCGTCGAAAAAGGGCGCGCAGCCGCTCCACCATAAATATTTTGTAAAATAGGAGTCTCCACTTCTTCAAACTCTCTCTCTTCAAAATACGCCCGAATGGCCAGAAGGATGCGGGAGCGAAGCCGAAACCTGACCAGCGACTCCGGATGAGTAATCAGATCAAGCCAACGCTTGCGCGAACGGATTCCTTGATCTGCAAGCCCGCCATGTTTATCAGGTAAAGGAAGGAGCGATTTGCAAAGGAGCGTCACTGTTTTCGCAAAAATAGTCAGCTCTCCCCGTTGTGTTTTAAATAAGTGTCCTTCGATTCCAATGATATCTCCTAAATCGAGTTTTTTTTCGATGAATTTGAGATGGGATAATTCCTGAGTTGGATTGAATCCGGCAACTTGAGTTAAATCGCGATTGCACATGATTTGGATGCGGCCTGTTTCGTCCTGAATATGGGCAAACGCATTTTTTCCCATGGAGCGAAAAAGGACTAGCCGCCCTTGGACAAATACGTGCCGCGTATTGCCGCTTGCTGCATCATCGTGATGTCCTATTTCTCCCTCTTCAGGCTCTAGAGCGATTGCAGAAACTTTTTGGGTCGATACATATTTATGAGGATAAGGATCAATCCCCAATGCACGGATCTCAGACAATTTGCGAGATCGGTTTAAAAACTCTTCGTGTTGATGGTACTCTGGAAGCATAGGAAATGAATTACATCTGATGAAAATGCTATCACAATATTAGAAAAGAATTCAAGCCTATCGCTTTCTTTTGAGCCGATAGTGACAAAAAAAGAAGCTATGTGATAATGAAAAAAAATAGACTTCTTTTGAAGTGAAGGGCTCGTCCATTTTGAGGGAGTGTTTTTGGCCGATTTTCAATTTCTTCCGCAGTGGCTGTATTGCCTTGGCGTATACAGTCTCCGCTAAAGAAATTGAAAATCGGCTCAAAAAAACCTCAAGGTTAACAAAATCTTGGTTTTGAAAAAAGTCTAATATGTACTTTTTTTTAACAGCGAGGATGGTTTCATGACAAAAATAGATGCTACAGCCATGGTTTTAGTAATCTTTGGCGCTTTGAATTGGGGATTTGTCGGTCTTTTTCATATCGATCTTATTGATCTGTTTTTTGAAAACGCGGGAGTGGATCGATTGATCTATCTATTGATTGGAACAGCAGGGGTTTTTAAAATTATCTATTTCTTAACAGGAAGATGGAAGACTCATTTTGAATAAATTTGTATTAATTAATTGAGAGTGAAAAATATGAAAAAATTAAATTTCGCAGCCAGTGTTTTGGTATTCATTGGTGCAATGAATTGGGGTTTGATAGGACTCTTTAATCTCAATTTAATTGACTTTTTCCTAGAAAATGAGTTTGCAGACCGATTCATCTATTCAATAGTGGGTATTGCAGCCATCTACAAAGCAGTCTATTGGAGGGCGATGCGTACTCTTTGGAAAGAAGATTAGACCTCTTAGAAGCTGTCCTAAACTTTAGCTTCTTAAAAAAATGTAGATATTGGGTCTATATCAATTCTTGTTTGAATATTTGATTGTGGTAGATTTTGTAGCAAAGAAATCAGCGGATCGATTTTGACTGTTTTAATCAAGAATTGAAATCGATATAAATCTTTGATTTTCGGATAGCCTGCGGGACCGGCCGGCAGAGCTTGGGCAAATGAGGGAAGGACTTTACAAATATGATCCCGAGCAGTGCGTGCTGCCTGAAATGCCGCCTCACAGTTCGTAGAGAGAAACAGGCATTTGATCAAATGGGTGAATGGCGGAAAAGCAAACAGGCGCCTTTCTTTAATTTCTGCCGCATAAAAAGAATCATAGTCGTGAGAGGCTGCGAGGTGGATCACGGGATGTTCGGGAAGAAAAGTCTGAAGGATGACTTCTCCTGAAAGATCCGATCTTCCCGATCTTCCCGCTATTTGAGTAAGCAGTTGAAACACTAATTCGGAAGAGCGAAAATCGGGGATAGTCAAGGGGGCATCAGCATTCAAAACACCCACCAAAGTGACTGAAGGAAAATGAAATCCTTTTGCAATCATTTGGGTTCCAATCAACACATCTGCTTTATGAGCCCGAAATTGTTTAAAAATGGTTTCGTGGCTCTCCTTTTTTTGGGTAGTGTCCCGATCCATCCGCAGAGTGCGGATTTCAGGGAAGACGGCGTGAAGCGACCGTTCCACGTGTTCTGTACCAAAGCCCTTGAATTGTAAGGTATTGGATGCTCCGCATTGAGAGCATGTCCGGGAGGTCTCTCTTTGGAAATGACAAAGATGGCAGAGCAAATGATTAGCGCTACGGTGATACGTCAAGCCAAGGTCGCAATGAGGGCATTTGACGACTGTGCTGCAGGAAGCGCAAATTTGTAAACGGTGGTAGCCTCGACGGTTTAAAAAAAGGAGCGTTTGTTCTCCATTTTGCAACCGCTTTTCGATCCCGTTGATGAGTTCTTCGGAAAAATGGGTAAACCCGCTGTTTTTCAGATAAACTTTTTTCATATCTACGATCTGAACCTTTGGAAGAGGAGCGTTTGTGGCTCTGGATGGGATAACATGCAGTTTATATTTGCCGATATCCGCATTATAGCGCGACTCAATAGAAGGGGTTGCGCTGCCCAGGAGTACAACAGCTTTTTGTAAGTGGGCGCGCATGACAGCGACGTTGCGTGCGTGATAAAAAGGGGGCTCCCCGCTTTGTTTATAGGAATTGTCATGTTCTTCATCAACGATGATAAGTCCTAAATTTTGGATCGGGGCAAAAATTGCAGAACGGGCTCCGATTGCGATCCGGATTTCCCCTCTTCGCAATCTTTCCCAGGCAAGACCTCTTTCACCTAAACTTCTTTTGTGGTGCAAAATGGCAATTTTTTCGGAAAACCGACTGCGGAACCTTTCGATTGTCTGAGAAGTGAGTGAGATTTCAGGAACTAAAAGGAGCGCAGCTTTTTGCAGAGCCAGCGTCTTGGCAATTGCCTGCAGATAAATCTCCGTTTTCCCACTGCCGGTGACTCCATGGATTAAATGCGCCGCAAATTGGTTTTCCGATAAAGAATGTTCAATTGCCGATAAACAATTTTGTTGACTCTCATTCAAAATTTTCGACTTTGATTGAAAAAAATCCTCCTCTAGAAGCAAGTCAGATTCAATAGGGATTTTTTTTGCTGCGAGGATTTTTTTTTTAATAAGTCTCTGCACCGCTTTTTTCATCTTATCGGGAAATTCCGCAATAAAGCAGCCCTTGTTTTTTTGAAACATCAGATCCAAAACAAGCGCCTCATCGGGATATGCGATCCGAAGTTGACTTGCTGTTTGTTTGCATTCTTCCAGAGGCTGGTTTAACGTAAGATAAATTTGCGCTTTTGCTTGGGATTGCTTTCGGACATTGGGAGGGATAAAACATTTTAAGACCCGCTGTAACGGGGCGGCATAGTAACGAGCTATCCAATGGGCAAGCTGCCATTGTTCAGGGCTCAATTCTTCGGTGATAGAGAGGAGATTGGCAATGGGACGGACATGGGCCCAGGACGTACAGTTTTTGATCTCTACAATGGTTCCCTTTTTGACGCTATTTTTCAAGGGAACGGCAACGCGCATCCCCGGCTTGACAAGCGTTGCCCATTCATTTGGCACAGCATAATCGAGCTTTTTTTGAAGATTTTGATCTAGAAGAACTTCTACAAAAACTTGAAACATACAAGGTCAATTTAGGCTATGTTACAACCCGGCATAGGTTATTCCAAAGGGATCGTTTGAGGAGCGGATCTTTCAGGTAAAGGGACAGGTCGGGAAGAAGAAACACTGGAGTAGAACCTAGCACTCGATTGCCCATAGCAGGGTTTTCTTTATAAAACTGTCTAAGAGAGGCGAGTTGCCATAGAGTCGAATCGCAAATCAGGATGAGTTTCAAATGATCCGATGAGAGAAATAGCTTCCACCCATTTTCTTTTTCAATAGCCTCTGCTTCAATGAGTTTTGCAGGACTGCAGAATACATCGAGGGCTAGCGCGATTTCGGAAAGAAAGATTTTGTGTTTTGGCAGCTCTCCGCTTGTCAGGATGGAAATGGGCGCTGCCTGGTTTTTTGTTTTCCACCGGTTTGCAATTTGGCGAGCGATGCGATCGTCAGGGATAGGATCGATCAGAACCAATTCAGGCAGATTCTTTTCGAAAAAAGGGCGCATCCTTAAATTGGCCAAAGATTTGGGCGGAGATTTTTGCGAAGGTTGTATACCGAAACAACCTGAAGAATCGGTTTTTGACGACGTCGGCTTGGCAGCATTTTTTTTGTCTTCGCTCGCGCCTTGCCGAAGGCAATGGTCGCTCGCTCCAGACGCAAAAACTCTCGCCGCCTCCTTGTCAAATTCCCGATTCTTCAGATTGTTTCGGTATAAAGGAGTGTCGATTTGCAAGGCTTTGGTTTGGGTATGATTTGCAATTTTTGGGACATCGATGATTTTGGGCGGGGGGAGGTGGGAAGATGGAATCGTGTCGAATGATTTTTTCTGAAAAAAAGCCGCATCTGTGGAAGAGGCAAGGATGCACTGTTCTTCTTTTAAAAGAAGTAAGGCACTCTGAATTAAGTGTAACCCATCCTCTACGGTTTCGGAGATTGAGAAGGGCATTCAAAAATCTCCCGTTCCAGATGATCCAGTAAAATTTCCAGTTTTTGGTAAAAAGAATTAAATCCGCGTCGAGTATATCCTTCGCAAATTGTAGCGCGCAGTTCAAAAAGACCTGCAGGGAAAAATTTTCTCAATAAATTAAGAATTGTGTTAGGACCCAGATGCAAATTAAATTCCTGTCGATGCTCAATTAGGTAAAGAAGAATGTTTTCATTCGTACGCGATTGTTGAAGGAAAGGATACAGAGAAGAAAAAAAAGACGCAAGCTTGAATCTCAGTTCATGCAATAACGTAGCAAATTCCTCTTGATTTGGAAGTTGATTTTTCCATTTGAGCCTGATGTTATCAATTTTGCCGCGCATTTCATCTATAATATCAAGGATCGTAACCTCTCGGGTTTGAGAACTTTCTATCAGGATCTCGCAATAAAAGTAAAGCCTGTGGAGTATATTTTCTTTTTTGGCAAATGGATGTGCAACAACAGTCTGGAGGAGTTGGGATTCTTTCGGACTTGTTTGTTGGGTCACTTTGCAAAAAGATAAAAATTCCTGAAGAATGAATAGCAAAGAGAGGGAGCGGGCAGCTGGCGGATCGAGGTTGAGAGGGAAAGCAAGGTGTAAAAAATGCATGTACAAAAGCTCGAATTGAGGACAAAGGCTATCAAAAATTGTTTTTTTTACCAAACGATTTGAACGCTTA
>DATIHO010000088.1:0-7877 GCA_035480615.1 Chlamydiales bacterium
GGCAAATACTCAATGCCATAACTGCCCTTGGGCAGGGCGCAGTATTTGTTCCAACAGACTTTTTGAGCCTTGGCAGTCGGCAAACTGTCGATACTGTTCTTCACCGACTCGTTCGAAAGGGAACCATTCGTCGCCTCGCAAGAGGGATATATGATTTTCCTAAAGAACATCCTAAGCTTGGGAAACTCCTACCATCTCCAGAAAAAATCGCGGAAGCTTTGGTTGGTAGAGATTGCACACGCATTCAACCAACGGGCGCTTATGCAGCAAATATCCTGGGACTATCCGAACAAGTCCCTGCTAAAGTTGTATTTCTGACAGACGGACCAAGTCGAACGGTAAAAATCGGCATAACAACCATTCAGCTGCGACGCACAACTCCCAAAAACATGGCGATGGCAGGACGACTTAGCGGTCTTTTAGTTCAAGCGTTCCGTGAATTAGGCAAAGAAAATATCACCCCTGAACGACTTAACTATTTAAAGCGAACTATACCACTGAACGCACGCAAAGAACTGCCCAAGGATATTCGATTTGCACCGGAATGGATGCATTCTATTTTCAAGGAATTGGCCGAGGAGACCGCATGAAACTCGACTTTTTAAAACTACCTTCTGGCGAACGACGCCTGTACATGGAACAAGCGGCTATTCAAAGAAATATCTCCCCGGTAATCATGGAGAAAGATTTTTTCGTATGCTGGTTACTAAGTATCCTGTTTGAGTCGCAGTTTTCTGACAGTCTTGTATTTAAGGGAGGCACCTCTCTATCCAAGATATTTGGAGCAATCAACCGATTTTCTGAAGATATTGATCTTTCGCTATCCCCAGCCTTTCTTGGACTGCCTGAATCTGCGGCAAATCGCAGCCAAGCTGATAAATGGTGGGGGAAAGCTGAAGGAGCATGTGAACGTGCTGTTCAAGCTCAGATTATGCCGACGTTAGAAGCATCAGCATTGGGTATATTAGGAAAACATGAGCAGGCAACATTCGAGTTTTTTACAGACCCTCAAACCAAATCGCCAGTAATTCTTTTTCACTATCCATCATCGCTGCCCACTGGATTTGACTACATCAAACGCTCTGTAAAACTCGAATTCGGCTCTCTAACTGATCAACAACCCACCGGACGCTATCCAATACGACCCTGGATTGCGGAGATCTTCCCTGCAGCATTTCCCGATTGGGAATGTGAAGTCGTAGCCCTAGAGATCGAGCGAACTTTCTGGGAAAAGACTACCATATTACACGCAGAGTATCATCGACCTCTCGATATCTCAATGCCAGAGAGGTTTTCTCGCCATTACGCTGACACTGCCGCACTAGCAAATCATCCAGAGGCCATCAAAGCTATTAATCATCACGACCTTCGAGACAGAGTCGTTTCATTGAAACATCTATTCTTTCGCAGCTCTTGGACAAGTTACACTCAAGCCAAACCCGGCACTTTTCGCCTCGTTCCTAGAGCTGAAAGATTGACTGAATTGCGACGTGATTATCAGTTAATGCGAGATATGTATCTTAACGAGCCTCTCAGTTTTGATGATATCCTGAGCATCTTAACCAATCTAGAGCATCGTATTAATCTCATAGAACCATTGCCCAACATGTACCATGAAACCTCATTGCCATAAGCGCTTCAAAATTGTGCAGGAATTTTGTACACCAATATTTCTAGCAGACCCGATGATTCTATGGTAGCATGAAACTCTCTGAATAGGAGGAAGTAAAGCGTGCATTCTGCAGAAATTCCCTATCGAGATAATGGTGTTGATCTTGAGGCTTTTGTCGCCCATCCAAAAGGGGGAAAACACCCCCTCGTTATCTTATGCCATGCGTGGAAGGGGCGAGATGAGTTTATCTGCGAAAAAGCTCAAATGATTGCCAAGAGAGGATACGTTGGCTTCGCCCTTGATATGTATGGACGAGGCACCTTAGGTAAATCCAAAGAAGAGAACGCCGCGCTCAAGAAACCCTTTATCCAAGATCGACACCTGCTGCAAAGACGCGTGGTCAAAGCTCTAGAAGTATCTTCCCGCTTGCCTTACGTAGACTCAAAACGAGTGGCAGCGATTGGTTTCGGTTTCGGGGGTATATGCGCTCTTGATCTCGCTCGCAGTGGAGCTGATTTAAGGGGAGCAGTGAGCGTTTATGGGCATTTTGATCCACCCCCTCCGCAACTAATCAAGCCAATTCGAGCGAAGATTCTGGTTCTTCACGGCTATCAAGATCCTGTGACCCCTCAAGAGGAACTGAGACGTTTTGAAAAAGAGATGAATGAAGCCAAAGTAGATTGGCAGGCCCACATTTATGGGAACGCGATGCACGCATTTGCAACGCCTGGAGCCAATGCTCCCGAAGCAGGAATGCTCTATAATCCAGTCGCTGCTGAGCGTGCTTGGACGGCCATCCAGAACTTTCTGGATGAGGTTTTGGCATAAAACCGGCAAATCTTTGGCCAGAACTGGAATCCTTTCTGGCGGGCACGCGAGGCGCGTGTCTTTGTCCCGAAAGCCGCTTCCAACCAATTCTTTAGACGATCCTAAATCACCTTAGCTTGACTAAAGTGTATAGTGAAAATCTAATAACCCCTGCAAAGACTCACCGTCGGTTTAGCCAATAAAAAACTTGTCTATAAGAGACTCGAGGATTTCCCCTTCGGGGGTCAATCCATACTTTTCATCAAATCCAGCTATTTGTAACTGTTCACCACATAGGTCTCGAATTTCATTAGCTTGATCTTCCGATACGCTGATAAGATGATCGTCACTCATTTGCTGAGCAGAAAAAAGGGATTCTCTATGCCTTTTTTGGATAAAGGCTGCCTGACAGAGATAGGTGTATTCTGGCTTACTCAGCTTTATTTTTAACATTCTCGATCTCGTTAACTAATTTTTCGAATTTTTTTGTTGAGGTAGGATTCACAGACACAACCTGATTTGTTTCCGGATTAATAACCACCTCAGCTTTTTGCCCTATAAAACGTTGACTAGGCCGTCCAAGAGAGTCGATTTTAACATCCTCAATTTTTAAAGGCGATGTAAGCGTATCCAAAATAGATTCCCTAGATACTCCTCTTTGAATGGCTCTTTCCAAAGCATGATTGGTAAAAATGACCTCGTGAGTCTGTGACGAAAGATCTCTGGCGACCGCAGAAAATTCCCTCTCGGCGTTGGTGATTTTTTCCAGTTGAGTAATTTCGTTAGAATTAAACCCCAACTTTTCAGCCATGGCGACTTTGCTATTTTGAATCACCTTAACCACATCGACACCAGCAGCTCCGCCTTCTGCAACAGCCTCCAAGACAAGAAGTTTCTCCGCCGATTGCAGGTTTTTGCAAACAGCCCCCAATTCTTTGATCGCACCTGTTCCCTTTGCCACCACTTTTGCTGTTGCCCCAGGAAGAAGAATATCCGCTCCATGCTTGCCAAACGCATAACCAGAGAGCTCCCCTTTTTCCGTTGATGACAGTGAGTCCCATTCAGAGACTAGTTGATGAAATTCTGGAGAAAGGGCCTCTCCAATCTGATTCCATTCTCCTGATTTGGCTAAACTGCTAAGTGTTGAGATCGAGTCATATACTTTCTCTCCAGTTTGAACGGGATGGCATGCGAGATCTGTTACAAATTGCAACATTCCTTCCCCTGAATCGTAAATTCCTTTTGGGAGTCCTTTGGCAAACCCAACAGAGAAGTCAGTTACAGAGAATGGTTCATTTACTTGAGAGACATACGCATTATAGTCAGCAATGCTTTCCTCATAGGCCCCAAGTTCAAAATTAGCAACACCTCTCCCTAAATATGAGTTCGGGTTGCTTGGGTCGTTTGCAATTGCCCTTCCAAAATCTTGAACAGCTTGGGCGTAGTATCCCGATGAAAGAGCCCAATCTCCCCTAGTCTCATAGGCTAAAGTATTTAGGTCAGAGCTGCACCCTGCACATGTTGGTGAATAATTCGTAGAGAAAGCAAGATCTGTTGAATTATGTGGAGATGAGTCCAAGTAGCTTCCCCATTTTGGCGTTGGATAATACGGATTTGCCCCTAGATTTTGAAGCTCATAACTTAAAAATGGATTCTCTGATGCCTGGGCGGTTAGAGTATCGATCGTCTTGTGAGTAAAGAGAGAACCTATAATCCTCCCATTTTCTTCCATTGAGATTCCACTAGAAGATGAAATTGCCGCGAGCTGCTCTTGTGCGATTGTTTCTTTGAATGTCGAGATTTGCTCCTGTAGCGATGAACTTAAAGATCCCTCCTGAGATGATCCCGCGTCTCGGCTGCTATCTTTTTGATGTGGATGATCTGCCCCAGCATCTAATGCCCCAACAGAGCCCGTAATTCCTCCGGCAGCAGCTGTTGCTGCAGATGTTGAGATCGCAACAGCTGCTACAACCACTACCGTTACAGCAACCACAACAATCGCGCCAATAATGATTGCCTTTTTGTGCTTCTTAACGAATGATCTCGTTTGATCCCACTGCTTCTTAAACCAACTCTTACAAAGAATAATATTTTGCTGGTCCCCTCTAAAAATTGCAGGTTGGACGGAGTATTGAGTATTTGAATCAATCCAGTAGGCATATTGGCAATCGTCTGTTTTAAAAAGACTTGCAACAGACGTTTCTACGTCAATTTTTTCATCTTTTGTAGCTCCCTCCATAGCAAGAAATGAAATCAACCGATTTGCTTGGTCCAATTCATCTGCTGAACATCTCTCTTCAAAAGAATCCGATTCGATTAATTCGAGCAAGCGCAGAACCTCATCGTAAGAAAGATTTCGAGCATCTGGAATTTCAAACGGTTTCTGAACCGAAAATGCAGGGATATCATCGTTTGGATATGCATTTAAGGTTGGAGTTGTAACGACAAGAGACGCTAAAACCACTTTAGAAAAGTGCTTCATTATATCCTCACATGAAAAGGAGTACCCTACTCAATAAAAGAAAATTTTTTGTAGGTAACTCTATCAAATATCGGAAACAAAAAGCAATCTAATCCAAGAACAGGTGATTGCCTACTCCAGCAATAGCCCGACATTTTTGGACATCGGCAATCAGCAACTACGGTTATATTACGGCATTTTTTATGGAGCCAGAACCCGATAACTCCACCCATGTTTCTTGGACATCCTCATATAAAATTCACGCTCTAAGGGATCTTTGCACTTTGTCAAAATATAGACATGATGAGTCCAGCTAATTTCTGTCAGCAGTGCTGACAGTTTTTCTCTCCCATGATAAGACTGATAAAAGTCCTTCATCCTCCATAGGTTACGAGAAGAGAATCCTTTCATCCCTGGAAAAGATTTTTTTAAATCGCGAGCGAGCTGATCAACTACAGAGGTGCCCCATTTGGCTATCTGCTGTTGCTCATGGATAGTCTTTCCGATGTCTCCATATACATTGATCAGCTCACGGTTGACCGCCAGCATAGCTCTAGCTTGAGCAGCCCGTATCTTGTGGGTGAGGGCCTCTAGAATAGAGGCATACCCTTCGGGGAGAGTTATCGGGAATGCTTTCTTTGAGAACTCAGCTTCAGGCTCTTCTAAAATATGTTCTTTCTCTTTAGGCATTGGACGCTCCCCCGATTTCCTTCTCGAATATGGCCTCATCAAGACCGCCTGAACTGAGGTCGGGACTTTCTTTCAGTACTACATGGTAATCGCATCCAGAGCGACCCTGATTCCCACCTATTAATGCGGCCATATATATCCCTCCAAAAATAAAGGCACGAGCGTACTACATCGTCACCTATTAGAGCTAAATAAATCACATCCTATGCCAATTTGATTGTTGCTGATTCAGAATTTATGAAACCCAACCTGATTTCTGATACGCTAGTCTCGTGACCCTGTTGCACTTCTGGAAAACTCCTCAAAACTAGGACATTGATTGCGTGTGATTTCTTGAAATAATCGCCATTTGGGAAGGTCAAAATAGGGCCGATTGAATTTGGATGTATAAACTGAAGCCTCTTCAATACATTCTTTGAGCGTGTCCACCGGCCTCGCATTTGTTCTATCCCAATGCCGGCTATTCCAGGATATGGCCTCGCTGTCCGCTTCTCTTCCTAACCTCCTGAAAAGAGGTGTTAGCTCATCACGTCTAATGACTAAAATATTTGGAAATTCCCTTTCTAGTCTCTCATTGTAGGGATCATTTGGACAAAATTCAGTATCATCAGAACCTGTTTTCTCCTTTACTTGCTTGCCAGCAAATTGTTTCCAAGTCGGGTCAACAATCCATTCTCCGTCCTTAAACATGAGCATTAGATAAAAATGAAGCGTTCCTCCCTGCGCTCTCAAGTCACAAACTTGATGAGAAAGAACAGCTTCCTCTCCTTCGATCGCAAGAACTATTTCCCCTTTCCTGCATTTTCCGTTGTAGCTCATTGCTAGCAAAAACTCTAAGTCCCACGGAAACGTGTCGCAAGCACTTGGGAACAGTTGGACCGGGCGGGGATGTCGTTGCCAAAATTCAATTTCTTTTACAGAAAAGTAATCGGCAAAACGTTTCCATCGACCATCATTTCTTACAAAATTGGGGGGAGGGGGTGGCAGGGTTTGATGCGCTTGAAAAGAACTCCTTTCTGGAGCCAGGAAGGGAGCGGGACTCAGAGATCTTATCGCCATTCAAAAAACCAAAAGCTCTCTAGGAATTCTAGGAAAACTGTCCCGACAAGCCGATCTCGTAAAAAGGCCAATTTTGTGCCAAAATTGGCCAGAATCAGCTGAGCCCCTCTCTGCGATTAGGGATAAAGAGACCGATTATCTGACCTATAAAATTCTTTAGACAAGAACGAAACAACAACAACGCCCTGCACAAGATATTTTTCGTTATTACCCAACACCCTTCATTTTTCGGGCGAACATAGACACGCTCGAGCATTTCATTTTTCGCGATGTGAATTTGAGATGTGCAATCTCTGTTCACTTCAGCCGTATCCTTCACTATTTTTCCATCTGTTCTCGCCATCAGAGACAGACCGCGGCCGCCACGATCGTCTCCCAATATCAATTCAAAACTCTGAGTTCTTGTATGATTCTCAACGACCACCTCTACAAAAACATTGCTCACCCTACTCTCTTGCTCAGAGAGCTCCCTTACAGTGATCCAACGAATTTCATAAGGAAGATTTGAATCACCAGTGCTATGAATTTCAATGCGGCTCTTAGCGGGCAATTTTGAAGGCAGCGCCCAAATATAGGGCGAGGCACCATACCCAGGATTCATTCTCTGCGTTATAACTGTCATTGCAATTTCTCCTAAACTGTGGCCAGAACTGGAATCCTTATCTCTTAAGGGCTGACCGGTCTCAGTTCGGCCAAATCCATGAGTGCTGCAACCACACTAGCACTCATCCCCTCTATCATCTGAGCTGTACCACCCGTAAATACTAGGTGGTCGATTCCTTTATCGAGATAGAGGTTTTGTATCGTACACCTTACGCCGATTTTGAGTTCGGATAGAGATCGGGTAGAATTGGCGAAAGCTTTTGCTACAGCTCGATCGATTCCTTTCTCTTTCTTGTATGCATCATTCGTCCGTGAATCTTTTGCAAGATAAGCTGTTATCTCCTCTTGCGAGGGAAAGTGCAGGGCTGGATTTGTTGCTGATGCTGCTGAAGACATTGGTTACCGTTAACTAACTGGCCAGAACTGGAATCCTTTCTGGCGGGCACGCGAGGCGCGTGTCCCGTCCCGAAAGCCGATTCGGTCATCGTCGAGACGCCGACGCCCTCATTTCGATTCCATAAAAACGGCAAATCTTTGCCGTTTTTTCTGGCCCTTTTTTTGGGACAAAAAAATGGCCAGAACTGGAATCGAACCAGCGACACAAGGATTTTCAGTCCTCTGCTCTACCAACTGAGCTATCTGGCC
>DATIHO010000089.1:0-6136 GCA_035480615.1 Chlamydiales bacterium
TGCAAAGAAGTTTAAAAAGCTGGCGCGCAGAGCTAGGGTGCCCGTAAAGCCTGGAAGACATTTTTCACGAGATGGATTGGGGCAACCGAAACGATTTTTCTCTATGCCGCGAGTGTGTTAATGCTTAAGTTGACAGCATTGCGTGGACAATGTACTCTTTTTCCAGAAGTAATTTGGTTAAATAAGCGCCATCTTGCCCGGTAACTCCAAAAATCAAAGCGGTTTTCGTCTGCTCGGCAACAAGAAGGTGAAGATACAAAAAGCAGAGAAGAAAACCTTTCATTTTTGTGTATGCAAGATGTCAGGAACAATACATATTTGCAAAGTCTGATTATCGCACATCGACTTTCAACCATTCTTTTTTCTGATCAGATCCTGTATATCGAAAACGGCAAGCTGCTTGAAACTGGAAACCATCAAAATCTGCTCAAGAAAAACGGAAAATATGCACATCTTTGGAAGCTTCAATCCAAAGCGATGCATAAACCTGAAACAGTCAATGCCCTCCTACTTATGTTTAATTCAAGAAAAACAAGCTCGCAAAAAAATAGTTTATAAAAGCAATAAAATTCACATTGAGCATGGCATCACTAAATTCGGAATATTTTCTAATTTGCGATCGGGGTAAACTTTTGCAATGTAGCATATTTCACTAGCACTTTATAAAAGTACAAACGCCTTGATTCCGTTGTCAAATTCGTTAATGCAAATTGCTGCGCATTTTCAGCAATCTTTCTAGCTTCTTCATCATGTTCCTCAGCCCAAGCCAGTTGTTCAAATAAATCAGACAAATCTCTTTTCACTGGAATATAATGGACATAGGGTTTCAATTGTTCGTGAAAATACATTACAAGATCGCTATCGTGTTTAAAAATAACAGAATTCATAAAAAGTTTCCACATAGTAGCAGGAATACTACACGTGGATCCATCTAGATCAATGCCATATTTAAAATGAAGAATATAATCGTAAGGCATTGGTTCTTTCTTTCCGGTAGCTTGCCAAGTTTGTTCTAACGTATTTGAATGCCAAGGATTGATGCGAAAAAAACCAGCATCAATTAAGTCAGGGTATAATTGAGACAAATACACAAGTTTGCCTCTGGGGGGATTTTTCCAATTCTCTATACCATACCAACCATCGCTTGCGCTGCCGCGCCAAAAAAGTGTATTGATTTTTGTGTTCCATGGATTTTTTATGGAAGCTTCGATAGTTTCTTTCACTAGTGAATCCCAATTAAAGTGTCTCGTGATATTCTCATCGAACAAAATAACACCTTTTTCTCCTTTAATCTTCGCCAATCCAAAGATAGGAATTTTTGGGCAAAAAGTATTACTAACGATTTCAGAATAATCATAAATAAAATCAACATCTGGAACGGGGAACCTTCGGCACAAATCTATTAATTCATCTTTAATTACCATTTCGGATCCAAATACTTCTCGATTTATAATCTTATATCTTACTAAATTTCCTGGTTGGTTTTCAGCTTGATTAATGTCTTCTAGGCTAATTCCCTCGTTAAAACTTTCAAATTCACGATTGATTTGGATATCCATCCATTCATGCGTCAATTCTTGAGAAAAAAGAGAGCCAAAGCTCCATAACAAAACAGCACATTGCCTAAACATGATGCACTCATCTCCTATATAAAAAAATTTTTAAAAACTCTGCAAAAGCGTAATGGTATTCAAAAACAGACAAAAAATCCAAGTTTTTATCTTTTTTCGGCAGCTTTCAATCCCGCCCAAAGGCCAATTTTTGAATCACTTTGGGTATAGTTCGCATTTCGTGGAAGGTGCTGTAAAAATCGATATTTTTCTTGATAAGAATTGCTTGCCCCTATTAGATTGCGAATCTATACAAAAAGTTTTTTTGGAGAAAAAATGCGTATTTGCGTTCCGGGAGGAGCCGGTTATGTGGGATCGAGACTGGTTCCGGAATTATTAAAAAAAGGGCATGAAGTGGTTGTGCTCGATTTGTTTCTCTATGGAGACACCACCTTTCAGTCGCATCCGGGTCTTACGCAAATGAAAGCCGATGTGCGTGATTTACAAGCGGTGGAAAAAGCCCTCAAAGGAGCGGATGCGGTTATCCATTTGGCATGCATTTCCAATGATCCGAGTTTCGAGCTCAATCCAACTCTTGGCAAATCGATCAATCTCGATGCTTTCGAACCTTTTGTGAAACTTGCGAAAAAGGAAAAGGTAGAGCGATTTATCTACGCGTCTTCCTCCTCTGTCTACGGGGTCAAAGAGGAAGCGGATGTGACGGAAGAGATGTCTTTAGAGCCATTAACGGATTATTCAAAATTCAAAGCGGAATGTGAAAAGATCCTTTTTCAACATCAAGACAGCGATTTTGTCTGCACGGTCATCAGACCGGCAACGGTATGCGGCTATGCGCCGCGGCAAAGACTGGATGTCGTCGTCAACATTTTGACAAATTTAGCTTACCACACGGGAAAAATAAAAGTGATGGGGGGCTCTCAAATGAGGCCGAATATCCATATCGAAGATATGGTCCGGGTCTATTTGCTGGCTTTGGAAGCGCCGAAAGAAAAAGTGCAAGGGGCCGTTTTCAACGCAGGCTACCATAACCATACCGTGATGGCTCTTGGTAAAATGGTCCAGGAAATTGTCGGGAAAAAACGGCCGGTTGAGTTGATGATTGAACCGACAAACGATCATCGCTCCTATCATGTCTCTTCCAAAAAAATTGCGGACGAGCTCTCATTTGCACCGAAATATTGTATTGAAGATGCGATTGAAGGATTAGTCGATGCCTTTGAAATGGGCAAGCTCCCGAATTCTTTAGAAGATCCTCGATATTTCAACATTCAAACAATGAAAATGATCCATTTAAAATGAAGACAATCGTTACCGGAGGCGCCGGCTTTATAGGAAGCCATTTAACGGATCTCTTATTATCAAAAGGACACCACGTCACAGCAATAGACAACCTTTGCGGAGGCTGGCTGAAGAATTTGGAAAAAGCGGGCGGTCATCCGAATTTTTCATTTGTTGAAGCCGACATCAGAGATGCAAAATCCATCGCTCCTCATTTTGCGAGGGTCGACTGGGTCTTTCATTTAGCAGCCCTTGCGGATATTGTCCCCTCCATTGAAAATCCAAGAAGCTATTTCGAAACGAATGTGGATGGGACCTATAATGTTCTTGAAGCAGCTCTTAAGGAAAACGTGAAGAGGTTTGTTTATTCCGCTTCCTCCTCATGTTATGGGTTGCCTTTGCAATTCCCCACTCCTGAATCAGCCCCGATGTCCCCTCAATATCCTTATGCTTTGACAAAATATTTAGGAGAGCAATTAGTCCTCCATTGGAGCCAGGTTTATGGCTTGCCTGCCTTGTCGCTCCGTTTGTTCAATGTTTTTGGACCCCGTTCCCGCACAACCGGCGTTTACGGCGCCGTGTTTGGAGTATTTTTGGCTCAAAAACTTCACAACAAGCCCTATACGGTAGTAGGGGATGGATCGCAAACGAGGGATTTTACGTTTGTTTCCGATGTCGCCGAAGCATTTTTAACCGCAGCTCAATCAGATGCAACGAATGGATGCATGAATGTCGGAAGCCGCGGCCATTACAGCATCAATCGGCTTGTCGAATTATTAAAAGGAGATGTGGTCTATATTCCAAAGCGGCCGGGCGAGCCTCAATGCACTTTTGCAGATGTATCAAAGATCGAAAAACAGCTGGGATGGAGATCGAAAGTTTCATTTGAAGAGGGAGTGCAGCGGATTTTAGAAAATATTGATCATTTTCGCGATGCTCCTCTTTGGGATCCAAAAAGCATCCAAAATGCGACAGCCAGTTGGTTTCATTGCTTAGAAAGATAAATATGAGTTTTTCTTGCCGATTTCAAGAATTGAGTGCGGCGATTGCAGATTGCCACTATACAAAAACGGAGCATTTCCCTCTTTCGGAAGATCAGGCTCTGGAGGAAATGCAGGAGCGCATATCGCAAATTGCAAAGCAAAATGGGATCGTGTATGTCGTCGGGAATGGAGGCAGTTCAGGAATCGCTTCCCATTTTTGCAATGACTTGATGAAAACGCTCGGCGTTCCTTCCCAGACACTATTCGATTCGAATGTAATGACATGTCTTTCGAATGACTTGGGCTATGAAAAAGTATTTAGCTATCCTCTGACAAAACTGTTAAAACCGGCCGATCTCCTGATTGCAATCAGCAGCTCCGGACAATCTAAAAATATTTTAAACGCGGCTGATGTCGCACGATCAAAAAATGCGGGCCTTATTTCATTCACAGGGTTTCAGGCGGACAATCCGCTGCGGCAAATGGGACACTTAAATTTTTATATTCCAAGATGCGACTACGGTTTGGTGGAAAGCGCCCATTTTTTCCTCTTGCATACCATCATTGATGTTGTACCGATCGCGTCTCAAACATCAGCATTTCGACCAGGCCAAAGAATATGACTAAAACAATCGTTCATACAGAAAAAATTAAAACATACGAAGAAATTGAAGAAATTCTTCAAAAGGCACGTCTAAAAAGGAATAAGATTGTCCAATGCCACGGAGTGTTTGATTTATTGCATCCGGGGCATATCCGTCATTTTAAAAGGGCGAAATTGGAAGGGGATATTCTCATCGTTACACTGACTCCAGATCGGTTCGTCAATAAAGGACCCGGGCGGCCCGTGTTTACTGAATCGCTCAGACTTGAAAGCCTTGCATCTCTTGCCGATGTCGATTTTGTGATATTGAACGACTCTCCGGATGCCGTCTCCGCGATCAGAAAAATCAAACCGAATCTTTATGTAAAAGGATTAGAATATGCAAATGCGGAGGATGACATAACTGGAAAGATCTCTGATGAAATTTGGGCGATAGAATCCGTTGGTGGAAAAGTCCTATTTACTGATGATATTGTTTTTAGTTCTTCTTCTCTTTTAAATCGTTTCTTTGATCCAAAACTGCCTGCGGTTGAGACGTTTTTACAACATCTGAAAACGAAATGCAACGTCGATGAAATCATCCAAAAAATTGAAGAGATCTCCACTTTAAAAGTTCTTGTAATTGGAGACGCGATGATTGACGAATATCAATATGCCGATCCTTTGGGCCAATCGGGAAAAGGGCATCACATGGTAGTCCGTACTTTGGACAAAGAAATTTTTTTAGGAGGCTCTTTTGCTGTTGCCAATCACATCGCCCAATTTGTAAAGGAAGTCACTCTTGTGACAGCGATAGGAACGGAGTGTTCCTATCTAGACTTCATCCATAAACACCTAAGTCCGAATATAGAAAAAGAATTTACTTACCTTGAAGAAACGATGACGTTAAGGAAAAAACGATATATTTTAAAGGATGGGATGGCCTTATCCAAGCTATTTGAAACCTACTCAGGCCATGAAGAGCCGTTAAATACAAGCCAAACAAAGCAGGTTGTAGATTACATCAAGCGGCAAAGCTCAGGATTCGACCTTGTGTTAGTGTGTGATTTTGGCAATGGGTTTACGAATCCGGCCATCGTAGATGAAATATGCAATACTTCCTCCTTCTTATCGTTGAACACGCAAATGAACAGTGGAAATCGAGGATACAATGTAGTCACCAATTACCGAAAAGCGGATTTTGTTTCACTCAATGAATCAGAGCTGCGGCTCGCAATGCATGACAGGAATAGCTCTATAGAGGGATTAGCTGCCGATATTGGACAAATTTTACATTGCCCTTCGATTTCCGTTACAAAAGGAATCCACGGGGTGTTTTGTTTTTCAAATCAGGAACCCTCTATTCATATTCCGGCTTTTGTCACAAATAGCGTGGATCGAATTGGCGCCGGAGATGGGTATTTTTCTTTATCTTCACTTTGTATGGCTAAGCGATATCCGCTCTTTTTAAGCGGGTTTATAGGATCATTGGCCGCTGCCATGAGTGTCCAAATGATAGGGAATCAAGAGCCGATTCGGAAAGCACCGCTCACAAAATTTTTGGTCCGATTAATGAAGTAATATAGTGATTTAAAATTAAATTGGCAGAAATATGCAAGGAGGCTGCGCAGATTTTTTGTTCTGGAGCGAGCGACCATTGCCGAATGGCAAGGCGCGAGCGAAGACAAAAAAGATGCTGCAGAGCCGACGCAGCAGATTCT
>DATIHO010000090.1:0-31618 GCA_035480615.1 Chlamydiales bacterium
TGAAAAGGGGGCTAGTATTGAAGAATACAACCCCCTTTTCAAGAATCGATTTTCGGCAGCTTTCAATCCCGCCCAAAGGCCAACTTTTGAATCACTTCGGGTATATACCAGATTTGCATTCCTATTAGTCTTGCTGTTTTATTCATTGAACGGAGAGGCGACGGCTCCGAAGCAGGTCATCGAAGAGATTTTATCTTACGCCGATATCAAGATCGATGGCGAGAGACCCTTCGATATCAAAGTGCATGATTCCAGATTTTACGAACGTGTGTTGAAAGATCGCTCTCTCGGTTTGGGGGAATCATATATGGAAGGATGGTGGAGCGTCGAATCCTTAGACGAATGCATGCACAAGATCATTGGAGCAAAACTTTCCAGGCGGGTCAAACCCACATGGGCAATGATTTGGAATGTAATAAAAGCCAAATTTTTGAATTTGCAAACAAAAGGAACGCGCTCAACAAGGGTGATCGACGTTCATTATGAGCTGGGAAACGATCTATATGAATTGATGCTGGGATCCACTATGGCCTATACATGCGGCTATTGGAAAGAAGCGAAAACTTTAGATGAAGCCCAAATTGCAAAGTTCGATCTCATAGCAAAAAAGCTTCATTTGAAAAAAGGGATGCGAGTATTGGAACTTGGTTGCGGGTGGGGAGGATTTGCAAAATATATTGCTGAAAATTATGGGGTCGAAGTCGTGGCCGTGAATCTCTCGGCAAAGCAAGTCGAATACGCAAGAAAATTATGCACGGGCCTTCCGGTGAAAGTTCAGCAATGCGATTACCGCGAAGCTGTTGGAATCTATGATAGAGTTGTATCTATTGGCCTCCTTGAACACGTAGGAAAAAAGAACTACAGGAATTTCATGGAGCTTGTGTCTCATCGCTTGAAGGAGGACGGATTGGCTTTAATCCATACAATTGGTAGAAATACCTCTTCAATCGTAGCCGATGCCTGGATCAGCCGGTATATTTTTCCTCATGGACACCTCCCATCTATTCAACAAATCGGCAAGTCTATAGAAAAATTGTTCGTCATGGAAGATTGGCATAATTTTAGTGCAAGTTATGATCAAACTCTTATGGCTTGGTTTCATAATTTTGATCAGAATTGGGAAAAAATTAAATATAATTATCCTGAACCATTTTATAACATGTGGAAATATTATCTTCTTTCATGCGCCGCCGCTTTCCGTTCGAGAGATATTCAGCTTTGGCAGTTTGTCCTCTCCAAAAATGGGGTTTTAGGCGGTTATGACTCTATCCGATGACCAGGAATATGAAAGAAAGAAGCGGGATTTAGTTTTAGAATTTCAAAATACTCTCGATCTTAAAAAAAACATTTCATTAAGTAAAAAAACTTCCAACCTCTTTAGAAACCGAAAAGATCATCAATCTAATAAATTGAATGTAAAGCATCTCAATTCTGTTCTATCCATCGACCCCCTCCGTCTCGTCGCCACTGTGGAAGGGATGGTTACTTTTGAAGATTTTGTGAACGAAACTCTTCAGTATGATTGTCTTCCTGCGGTTGTGCCGCAATTGAAAACGATCACGGTGGGAGGAGCGATTGCCGGTCTCGGCATCGAATCTTCCTCTTTTCGTTACGGGCTTGTCCATGAAACGGTGCTGGAAATGGAAATTCTAACAGGAAGTGGGCAAGTGGTCGTCGCTCGTCCCGATAATGAACATAGCGATCTTTTTTTTGCATTTCCCAATTCTTATGGAACTTTGGGCTATTGCTTAAAGGCGATGTTGCAATTGATTCGGGCAAAAAAATTTGTCCGCCTGACAAATATCCGGTTTGATGATCCAAAAAGCTATTTTGCACACCTTGAATCTTTGTGCATGGAGCACCGACAATCTACCCGAGATACATTTATAGATGGGGTTATTTTTAACGACAAGGAGATGTATATTATTTTAGGGGAGTTTGTAGATTCGGCTTCCAATATATCCAACTATACGTATCTTCAATCCTATTACCGTTCCATTCAAAAGAAAAAAGAGCAATTTTTAACCGTTTACGACTACATTTGGAGATGGGACGCCGATTGGTTTTGGTGCTCTAAGCATTTTGGCATGGATCATTTCATATTGCGATTGCTTTTTGGAAAATTTATGCTGCACTCTTCTGTTTATTGGAAAATCAAACATCTTTTTGGAACAAATCCATTGTTTCGCAAAACATTGGAAATATTCGAAAGTCCAAAGGAATCTGTCATTCAAGATATTTTAATGCCCATTTGTAATGCATCCTTATTTTACGATTTTTTGCGTCAGGAAATTCAAATTACGCCAATTTGGATTTGTCCTTTTCAGTTTTATCATTCAGACACTCGATTTACTTTTTGTCCAAAATTGGACCTTTACCTCGATTTTGGGTTTTGGGATATGATCCCGACCACACATCCAAAGGGATTTTTCAATCGGCTTGTTGAAAGAAAAACTGAAGAGTTGGGTGGGTTGAAAAGTTTGTATTCCGATTCTTATTATACTAAAGAAGAATTTTGGAACATGTATTCAAAACCCACATTCGATCAACTAAAGAGAAAATACGACCCCAATCTTGTATTTAAGGATCTATACGCGAAAGTATCAGACGCAATGGTATAATCCATTGAGCATATGATTATTGCGATTGGTATGAATCAGGAGGGAACTCCGCGTCAAACTCGGGATCGCGTGAAAGCCACTGAGTGACAGATTCGTGCCAATTGATGAATCGAGGCTTTACGTTTTGGTGGTACCCGGATATTACGGATGTTATCATTTTCTCTATGTTCGGCCACGCGTGGAAAGTCGCCGTGCCAGAGGCTATCGTCCCTGTCCAGGTTAGTATGTTTCTGCCTCGGGTACCAAATGTTCTTTGCATGAAAACAGTTCCGAAAGTATGTGGTATTTTGGGGTCATTCGCTATTGCTACCATCGGCAACCACAGATCAATCAATGTTCCTATAACATGTCCTATGCTCATAGATACAAGAATAGGTGAGTAGGTGAAGAGAGACCCATCTTCTGGAGCCTCCAGCACCTTGTTGATCTGATTTAGTGTCTGGTTTGCCATCTTGATCACACGCTCATTTGTAGCGAGAGCGGCTATATTATTGGCAACTTTTACAGCAATTCCTGCAGATCGAAAAGTCATGGAAAAAATTTGTGGACCCTTAAAGCACACATTGATGACGAGCTTCCTCAGTTCAGGATTTAGGCTCAAGGCTGTCAGCCCCGCAATAGAGATGCCACCTATCATAAGCTTTCTTTTTGACCAGTGGGAAATAGATGAAAAATAATTGACTGCGGCGCCATCACCAGAGGTTTTCGAGGAGGGGGTGAGCACCGTTTTTTCCATAAGGTTAAAAATTCTTGGGTGCAAGCGATCGAGTGTATTGGATAATTCTTGAAAGCGGTTTTTGTCTAAGCCCAATTGATTTTTTTGTTCGAGCAAATTTGAATAGGCGCGTAAGTATTGAGAAAAATCCTTTACTTTATGTCCTTGTTCGGACAAAGTGAGCGCCTTTTCGATCAATGCAAGATTTTTCGTTATTAAATCGTAGTTATCGAAACATTGAACATTTTTAGTTGCTTGTATAGACATGCTTGACTCCTTATGGCCTCTTATTTTAGCAAAATGTAAAATAATCGTAAAGTTCTGATTAAAGTTGTTTCTTCTTGCGTTCCCAAAAAGCGCGAACTTTTTCTTGAAAAATCTCAAAATAATAGTAGAGAACAGGGGTGAGAAGAAGGGTAAGAAGCTGAGAGACGATCAATCCACCTACAACGCAGATTCCAAGAGACATCCGGGTTTTGGCCATTGCCCCTCCAATGCCAAGCGCGATCGGAAATGCGCCCATGAGGGAGGCCGCCGTCGTCATCAGGATCGGACGAAAGCGAATGAGAGACGCTTCGACGATTGCGTCATAGGCCGATTTTTTTTTATTCTTAACAGCGTCGTTTGCGAAATCGATCATCATGATTCCATTTTTGAGCACGATGCCAATCAATAAGATCAATCCGATAAATGAATAGATCGAAAGGCTTTGGCGGAAAAGAAAAAGGGAAAAAAGACCGCCAAGAAGAGCCGGGGGCAAGGCGCTCATGACGGTGATTGGATGGACAAAGCTCTCGTAAAGGATGCCAAGGATGATATAAATGACAAATAGCGCGAGCAGCAGCAAAAAATCGAGACTTTTGAAACTTTCAGAAAAAATTTCAGCCGTCCCGATGATCTTCCCCCCCACTTGGGGAGGTAAATGGTCTTTAGTGATTTTTTTGATTTCTTTTAAAACCGTACCAAGCGGAACATTGTCTGCCGGATTGAAAGAGATTCCAACGGTTGGAAGCCCATTCATGTGATTGACGGTCAAAGGGCCAATCGTTTCTTCCGAGCGGACAAGTTCAGACAGGGGGACAAGGGCGTCTGTAGCGGACCGGATATAGAGTGTTGAGAGGACAGTAGGGTCTCGATAAAAAAAAGGCAAAGTTTCGACGATCACGTCATATTGGTTGATTTCTCCGTTGATGTGAGAGATTTTATTGTCTGAATAGGCCCACCCAAGATAGGTTTCAATATCTTTTACGGAGACATTGTAGTTTGCGGCTTTTTCTCGAAGAATATGAAAAGACCATTGAGGTTGCTTGACTAAGAGGTCGGTGGAAACTTGGCTAAAGAGTGGATTGTGCAACATTTGCCGCGTCAGGTTTGCTGAATATTCGTACAGAGTTTTTCGGTCAATGCTAGTCAATGAATATTGATAAAGCGCTTGAGCAGTGGTCCCGACTGTTAAATTGATCAGTGGGAGAGGGGAGAGAAAGACATTGACGCCGGCAATTTGTTTATATTGATCAGAAATCTTCGAAATCACTTGATTCAGAGGAATTCTTTTTTTATATGGTTTTAGTTTAAAAAAAAGATATCCTTGATTCGAATTGGCAAAGGAGCTGATGGAAAGAAGGGAGTCAATATTTGGGTTGTCCATAGCGATTTTTGCGATATTTTGATGATATTTTTCCATCAGGAAAGGGGAAGTGCCCTCGCGGGCTTGCGTAAAACCTTCCATAAAACCGACATCGGAAGGAGGGAGAAGATCTTGAGGAAGCGCGCGGTAAAGGACGTAAGAACACACAATGCTGGCGACGCCTAAAGAGACCATGAAAAGCCTATGTTTGATGGCCCAGTGAAGACATGGCTCATACCAACTTTTCAGGCGAGTGTTGAGCCTTTCTGAAAAACGTTCCATCCAAGTTTTTCTACTGCCGTCATAGGGCCTGACAAAGCGGCTTGCCATCATAGAGGTTAAAGAGAGCGAGATAAATCCTGAAAAAAGAACGGCCACAATGATCGTGACAGCGCACTCGCGAAAAAGACGACCGATCACGCCTCCCATAAAAAGCATCGGGATAAATGCGGCGCTTAAAGATAAGGTAATGCTCAATACAGTGACGCTGATCTCTTTTGAACTATTTAAGGCCGCATCCATCGGATGCTCTTTATTTTGGACATGACGAACGCTATTTTCTAAGACAACAATGGCATCATCCACAAGAAATCCGATCGATAAGGTAATTGCGAGCAAAGATAAGATATCGATGCTGAATCCAAGGATATAGATGACAGAAAAAGCGCCGAGGATAGACATGGGAAGAGCAAGGAGCGGAATCAGCGTATTGACCCCTTTTCCCAGAGCCAAATAAACAATGGCGATCACTAAACAAAATGCGACAAAAAGCGTCAATAAGACGTCGTTGACCTCTTCTTTAATCGATTGCGCCTGATCGTAAATTACATCTATTTCGAGGCTCTGGGGCAGCTGAGGTTTTAATTCTTCGATGACAGGCGTTAATTTTTCGATGATACGGACGGTGTTCATCCCGGGTAGGCGCTGCACTGCTAAAATCACGCAGGGTTGATTTTTTTCTTTTGTTACATAAGATTGAAAAAACTTGTCGTTTTTTACGCTATCGAGCGAGATGCCCACATCTTTGATTTTGACCAAATCGTGATTTTGGTTTTTTATGACGATCTCGTTATAAGGGGCCGCTGTTTTGAGTTGTCCGTCTGCCTGGATCGTATAATCATCTCTTTGGCCGTATAAAGTCCCTAGCGGCAAATCCACATTTGCATTGGCGACAAGATTGACCAACTGATCGAAACCGATGTTTTTCGCCGCGAGTTTTTCCGGGTCGATTTGGATCCTTACGGCATAGGGGGAGCCGTACGTTTGCACTTGCGCTACCCCTTCGACCATTGCAATCCGCTGTCCGATGACGGTATCGGCGTAATCATAAAGATTTCCAAGGGTCATGATAGGCGATGTTAAAACGTAGTAAATAATCGGCGTCGCTGCCGGATTTACTTTTTTGTAAGTAGGCTGATTGGGAAGATTTGAAGGAAGATTGGGCTTGGCTCTGCTGATGGCGGCTTGCACATCGGTTGATGCGGCATTGATATCCCTGTCGAGAGAAAAAGTTAAAATGATATTTGTACTGCCTGTATTGCTGGAAGAAAAAACCGTTTTGATTCCTTCGAGCGTCATAAATTGCTGTTCGAGCGGCGTTGCGATAGAATTGGCCATTGTCTCGGGAGTCGCGCCCGGATAGCTGACGGATACCTCGATGGTGGGCAAATCGACATTCGGCAAATCGGCAACAGGGAGCCTTTGATAGCTCATGATGCCTAAAAAAAAGATCGTGACCATCAATAAAACAGTCATGACGGGGCGTCTGATGAATGGCTCAGATAGATTCATCTACTCTTGCCCCGTTGAATAAATTGATTTGTCCTTCGATAACGATTGTTTCCTCTCCTTTCAGCCCTTCCAGGATGATGATTTCATTTCCGATCCGTTCGCCCAGTTTTACTTTTCTCTCTTCTACGGTATGGTTTGATTTTACAACGAAAACGATCGGATTCGTCATCGTCATCTGAATGGCGGTAAAAGGGATGACAACAGCGTTTTTCAAAGTGGAAAGGATCAATCTCGTCCTTACAAATTGTCCGGGCCATAATAAACAACGCTCATTTTCAAAATTGGCTCTCAACCTGATCATCCCTGTTTGCGGATCCACTTTGTTATCGAGCATGCAAAGGGAGCCGCTAAACGTCTCTTCATCGAAAGACTCGTATGCTGCAAGGACTGGCAATGTGGTTTTAAATGAGCGCAGGATGTGAGGCAAATGCACTTCGGGAATGGAGAACGAGACATAGATGGGGTTCATTTGATTGAGGGTGATTAAAGGATCAGACGTTCCATTGGGAGCTGCGACTAAATTTCCAAAATTCACATTCAAAATTCCAACCATCCCTTCGATGGGAGCGTAAATCCAACAATAATCGAGATCGATCCTGGCCTTATCCAGGGCGGCTTGTGTTTGCTGAACTTGACCTGCGGCAGCTGCAAGATTTGCCTGAAGCGTTTCGTAGTCAATTTGAGAATAATATTCGTCTTTCGCCAGGATTTTGTAGCGTTTGACTTTCTCTTCCGCCAAAGTAAAGGTTGCCATGCTTTGATCGAGAGCCCCTTGCGCTTCTTTTAACGCCGCCTCATACGGTTTGGAGTCGATAGTAAACAGTAAATCTCCTTTTTGAACTTCCTGCCCTTCCGTAAAAAAAATCCCGGTCAGCTCTCCTTCGATCCGGGACCTGATCTCGATGCTGATAATAGGTTCCACGTGGCCAAGCGTTTCCATGAAAAGAGGCATTTCTTTGATTTGGGAGGTTCCTGTTTTCACAGGATAGACGGGCGAGGGCGGCGGCGATTTTTTTTCCGCACAGCTGGTCAGCAAAAGACAGCATAAAATATACCCAAAGTGATTCATTGGTCTACCTCATTAGGACTTGAGCAAAGGGAACCGGTTGCGTAAGCGATATTGGCAAGGGAAATAAACCAGTTTTTTTGCGACTCCGCTTTTTTCGCGCGGGCATTGGCCAAAGAACTTTGCGCTGAAACCACGTCGAGAATGGTCATCGTCCCTGCTTTATATCCTGTGAGCGCAATCTGAAATTCAAGCTCTGCCGATTGCAAGTATTCTTCCGAATCGGAGAGGTTTGATGCGGCCGTCTTGACTCCCATATGGGAGATCGTCACATCCTGGATGATTGCAAGTTCCGTTTGAAGCAGCTCTGCTTTTGATCGTTCCAGATTTGCAAGAGCATTTTTCACGCTATTTTTAAAAAAAAATCCCTGAAAAATAGGAAAAGTCAAGGTGAACATAGCCGACCAATGAGGGCCCATCTCTTGAGATCCATCTTGAAACGAGTAGTGGCCAAGATCAAAACTGCTGCTTACAACAGGGAAGACCGCCCTTTTCGCTCCCATAAGAAGCGCCTCTTTTGAACGAACGTTGGCTATCGCTGCTAAAAAATCTTGCCTTTGTATTTGAGCTTTTTCAACGAGGCATTCAATGCTGTCCAAAATAGGGTGCGCAATGATTTCATCGGGAATGGGCTGGACTTTAAAGAGGATGTTGGCAGGAAGCCCAATGTCGAGAGCAAGGGCGGCGAAGGCGTTTTCAACGTTTTGTTTTTGGCTAGTGAGATTGATTTTATTTTGCAGGTATTGCGTCCTGGCTTGCGCTACATCGCCAAGAGCTGCAAGTCCTAAAGAAAACCGTTCGTTTGCCGCATCGAGAGACATCAGCGCATTTTCCAAGTTAGCGAAATTGGCTCTGAGCAGCGCCTGTTGATACAAATAGCTATACGCATCCTCCATGACGGTTTGAATGATTATTTGGATCTCTTGATTATGAGTCAGGTCGGCAAAATAGAGCGCTTCCCTTGCCGCTATTGCAGAGGCGGTTCGTTGGCCAAAATCAAAAAGAACATAAGAGAGGGCAATATCGGGGCCGTATTGAGTCAGATAAAAGGGAGTCGGCGTACTCAAGCCTTGTTCTACAATCACTCCTGTTTGCGTCGCGGAACCGGCAGCCGCTGCGGGAGCGCTCGGAGCGAGACCCCCTTCCAATGATTGCGCATTCAAAGCTGTCGTACTCCCTTTTATCCTTAGAAAACTTCCGTTGAATGCCATGCTTGGATAAAAAGAGGCGAGCGATTGTCCATATTTTGCAGCGGCTGCTCTTGCCATCGCCCAGGTTTGCTTTGTGGCAGGATTGTTTTGAAGAGCGATATCGATGAGTTCTGCAATATTGAGATCTGCCGATTCAAAGGATGGAGGCAGGAGGGTTTGACAATATTTTGATGAGACAAGACAATTGCCTTTCAGTGGAGTCCAAATAGAATAGGGGGTTGATGGAGCGAGAGCAAAGGGATTGGCCATATCGCGAGTGCATCCGGCAAGCCAGAAGATGACAAAACACATTCTCTTTAAATAGCAGCGCACTCATTACTATTTAAAACAAGGGATACTGTGAAGCAATGAATTTTTTCAAATTTTTTAAATCACTTTGGGTATCTTGAAATTGAGACATAGTGTTCCTCGGAAAACCGGAACATTATGCCAGAAAGAAATTTATTGAGATAGGCGCATAGTCACGGTCCTATTAATTAAATTTATGAATTTATTTTTCGCGAATTGTATCAAAAATAGTTGCATATAAAAGAATTGTTTATTATAATAGGTTATAAACAAAATAATATTACAGGATAAAATCAACATGTTATCTATAAATCAAAAAATATTTTCTGATTTTTCAGAATTAATTAATAAATTGAATTATGAAAGATTTGAAATGGAAGAAATAAAAACTCAACTAAAACATCCTATTTTTACAAAAGAAATGACAATTGAAAATTGGGGTAAAGATTTGGTTAAAAAGGAATATGAGAACGACCCTCTATTATTGCAAAAAGTGAAAGCCATTTATGATACGGTTTTGAATAGGCGAAGGCGCGTTGAGGAGATGATCTTAAAATTTGATGCATTGCAATCTACAGTCCAAAATAATCCTGAACTTCTTGAAACCTTTCAGAGCAAAATGAAGGAATTTTCATTACATTCGACTCAGATTTTGAACACACACAAAGAGAGTCTTAATACAATCCATAAGACGCTCAAGAGAGTCGAGGAATATGGGATATTTTCTTCCAGTTCTTCCAGTTCTTCTAGTGCGCCACCCAGATTGAGCTTGGATCAATGTGCAGAAGATTTACTTTCAGATTTAAATGACAAATTAATTGAGCAACAACGAATCTTAGAAATGATTGGCGATCAATTAGCATCAAAAGATTCCATTTCAGACACATGGGGACAAAATGAGGTTCGAGATCAATGTGAATTTTTGGGATGTCTGCGTCAACTTGCATCGTTAGCCAAAAGTTACACGGATGATATTTGCTCAAACGCCAATGTATTTCCATGTATCATCAAACATATTCCTCCATCTGAATCTAAGAAACAACTTGAATTCAATATGGATCAAGTTAAATTAAAGGCAGATCAGATTTTGCCAAAAAATCAAGAATATCGTCAGAATCTCGATAAGATGATCAAGGACCTCGAATTGAGCATGTTTCAACGTGCAGAGGATTTACTTTTAGATTTAAATAACAAATTCATTGAGCAACAACGAATCTTAGAAGTGATTGGCGATCAATTAGCATCAAAAGATTCCATCTTAGACACATGGGGACAAATTGAGGTTCGAGATCAATGTGAATTTTTGGAACGTCTGCGTCAACTTGCATCGTTAGCCAAAAGTCACAGGGATGATATTTGCTCAAACATCGATGCATTTTCATATATCATCGAATATATTTCTGAATCTACGAAACAACTTGAACCCAATATGGATCGAGTTAAATTAGAGGCAAATCAGCTTTTGCTAAAAAACCAAGAATATTGTCAGAATCTCGATAAGATGATCAAGGACATCGAAGCTCAAAGTTATTTGGTATAAGGATGTGATGATCAAAATCTGAAGGAGGGATTGGAGTGGTAATAAAAACCTGTCCCAATTTTTTCAGGCTGTCCCGAAATGAGGATTGCCTCGTATCGTCCAATGCTACACTCAAATCGTCGATTGCCATGAGAGGAATGTCGGAAGTTCTTTTGGCTAAACGATCCCATTCAGAAAGACGAAGCGAGGCGACGGCGGTCTTTTTCTGTCCTTCACTGGCATAGATTTTAGCTGACTTATTCCCAATCCAAAAAGAAATATCGTCTCGGTGGGGACCCGCGGTTGTTATGCCAAGTTCTCTGTCCCGTCTTCGGTTTTTTAGAAGCTGCTGAAGATAATTTTCACAAGAGGAAGGATGGTACTTCAACTCATGGAGTTCATTTTGAGCGAAGGTATATCCATAAGAACAAAAAGGAGATTTGAGCTCTTCGATCAAACCCTTTCTTGCCATGTGTAGATAAGAAGCTGAATGAGCCATTTGAGTTTCCCAACAATCGATCGGCTCTGCTTCATTGAGTTTAAGCAGGTGGTTCCGTTGCTTCATCGCGCGCCAAAAACGGGAATAGTGATGGACGTAAAGAGGGTCGCTTTGAGCAAGATGAAGGTTTAAAAAGCGGCGCCGGCAGGTTGGCGAGCCGGAGATCAGCTCCGCATCTTCCGGTGTGTAAACGACGAGAGGCAAAATCCCTAAAAGCGGATGGAATGAGCAGTACGTATTTGCATTGAGCTGCAATCGTTTGTTTTTTCCATCAAATGAGAGCTTTATGGTCTGTACGACTTGGTTATGCACCATTTCCGCTTCTATATAAAAAAATGCCTCTCCATGCCGAATCATCTCCGTAAGATGTTGGCTGCGGAAAGAGCGTCCTGTTGCGAGAAGGCAAATCGCTTCAAGAAGATTGGTTTTCCCCTGAGCATTGTCACCCCAAATGACATTGCACCCATTTTGAAAGGCGATTTCTACGTGTTCAAAATTGCGGAAATTACGCAAATAGATGTGTTTAATCATGCCATTTTTTGATAAATGGTATCACACTGATGGTGCGGCCTCGGTGCTGGCTGATTGAGCCAGCGGCTCGTTTAAGCGCATTGGCATAATTACGAAAAGCGCTTGAGTGGAATCAGTGACGATGCCAGGATTATGAGAATCATTGAGACCGAAATAGACCGTTTCATCTTTGCTATGCCTGAGAATATCGAGAAAAAAAAAGGGATTGAAGGCAATATCGAGTTTTGGCCCCGTATAATCCACCGGCATACTGACGCGTCCCTCTCCAATCTCGTGACTAACGGCGATTAAATGGAGCTGACCCGTCTCAAAGCTGAATCGCACCGAATTACTGGTATCCGAAGTAAATAGCGAAACCTGGCGCAGCAATGCCATGAGTTCTTCCCGATGGATGGAAAAACGGCTTGCCACTTTTTCAGGGATCACTCGATCCACATCAGGGTATTGACCGGCCAAGAGTTTAGACATCAGTATAAGGGACCCTGTATCGAGAGAAATTTTATCGTACGCCATAGTCAGTGTAACGGATCCGTCATCATCTAAAACCTTAATGATTTCCTCGACTGCTTTTAGCGGAATGATGAAGGAACCCTGCACAGAGGGCTCTGTCGAAACAGAGGCGGAAATTTTGGCAAGCCGTTTTCCATCCGTTCCGGTGAATATGGCTTTTTGTTGCGCAATCTGGAGCTGCACGCCGTTCAAAGTGAATCGATTGTCTTCGCGTGCCGCAGCAAAGACGGTTTTTGAAAACATTTCCTTCAGTGCTGATTTGCTGAATGAAAGTTCGGGGGATCCGGTTAAATTGGCAAGTTGGGGAAATTCGCTTTTATTCATACCATTGATTTTGAAAATGGAGGTGCCGGTCGTGATTTCGGCGATCTCATTGGTTTGCGCGGTGATTTTGATTTGCGGCGCGGTCAATTCCCGGATGAGCTGAAAGAAGCGGCGTGCGGGGAGAGCAATCGATCCCTCTTCAATGATTTTAGCCGGGATAAAGCAGCGCATGCTGACGGTCAAATCCGTAGCGCTCACGATGAATTGATCGTCAATCGCCTCCAAAAGCACATTTGCAAGAATCAAGATAGCAGGCTTTGCGGGTACAATATTTTGAATTTTAGAAATGACATTGATCAGGTCGGTTTTAGCGATGACCGCTTTCATGATTTTCCCTCCCTATTTACCTGAATAATGGGTTTATTCATCATACATTTTTCAAATGTTTGAATCAAGAAGCCTAAGCAGCCACGCCTAAATATTTGTCATTTTGGCCTGCGCGAAAGCGCCGAATTTCGACGATCGCAACTGGCATTGTATTGATTAATAATCCAAGTTGCTAGTCGATCATCCTTAAACTTCGCCCAGGTTTCTGGGCCATCGAATTTTTTTGGTGCCGAAGTTAAAGGATGATCGACTAGCAACTTGGATTATTATTCATCCAGCCGCTGCATAGCTCGTTTTGATATCCTTTCTTTCAAGGCGGCCCTTTTATCATAAGCTTTTTTCCCTTTAGCGACTGCGATGCGCGCTTTCGCAATTCCTTTTGTGTTCAGGTAGATGGCAAGAGGAATGAGAGTGAATCCTTTTTCTGCGCTTTTTTTTCTTAATTTTTCTATTTCGGATTTATGCATAAGGAGTTTTCTCTGCCTGCGCTCTTCATGGTTGTGAATATTGCCAAAACCGTATGGAGCAATACTTGAATTGCAGAGCCAAAGAGAGCGCTCCTTGACTTCTACAAAGGCGTCCTGTAGCGATCCTCCATGGTTGCGCAAAGATTTGATCTCTGTCCCCAAAAGGACGATGCCTGCTTCATATGTCTCAAGAATTTCAAAATCGTGAAAAGCGCGGCGGTTGGAGACAAGTTCATTCTTAGTCATCAAAGCGTCTCGTAAACCCTAAAATGAACAGCAAGATAAGAACGGCCCAAAAAAAGAGATCAAAATAAGGGAATCGAAAAGAAAAAGCGTTACAAATCAATTTCAATCCGATCCAAGCGATCATTAGGTAAGCGGCGCTTTCAAGACGGCGATAGCGGTGGAGTAATGAAATAAATCCTTTGGCGGCAAAGCGAATTGCAAAAACGCCAATCATCCCTCCCAAGTATACAATCCAAATCTTTGAATAAATGATTTGTGCCCCATCGCTGATAAACGCAACCCCCGCAACGATCGAATCTATTGCAAACGCCAGATCAAACATTTCGATCATAAGGACGGTTTTCCAAAAATTGGGGGTTGGGGCAGGGGTGAAGGAATTGTTGCTCCATTTTTTCATAAAATGTCTTGCTGGAAGATACAAGAGATATAATCCTCCAATCAATTGGATCCAAAGAAATGTCAGCAAATAACTGAGCCCTAAAATTGCAATCAGCCGAAATATCCAGGAAGAAATCAATCCAATGAAAAGAGCCTTATTCCGAAGGGGTGTGGGCAGTCTGCTTGAGAGGATTCCGAGAACTATCGCATTGTCTGCAGAAAGAAGGATCTCCAAAAAAGCCAGCATGCCGACGCTTGGGATATCAGAAAGAGAAAACGTCTGTTCGAACATATATTTTATTCTTCAAACAAGAAGCAGCCGAATGAAGTGATAGCAAAGCAGTCTTTTTCGGCCCGTTTTCCTATCCTGACCATTCCCATTTCGAAAAGCCATTCAAAAATCGTCCCTTTTAAAAGCTCTTTTTCACCATCGCTATAAGTAGGCAAAGAGTATTGCCAGTGTTTTCCGGTCCGTTTGAGTTGAATCACCGAATATTCGCTCAATGTGACCAACACCCCTTTTAAAAATTCATCGCAATCCACCCAATCCCCATGTAAGACCCGTTTGATGGATTTTTCAGCCTCTCGGATATTGCGCTCGGTGGTCATTTGCGGAGGTAAAGAATCATTTACGATTCGATTTTTTGGGTGGCGATAAAGGTACAGCGCCCGATTTTCAAGACTTAGCGTTTGCCATGAAAGCGCCCCATCTGCAATTTGTAATTTTTGATCACTGAAAGAGGCTAGCTCAATCATTAAAAGTTTCTGAAGTACAGCTCTTACATACTTTTCCGCAAAACGGACTCTATCGGCTGTATCAATAGATAATGAAAAATGGGGGGCCAATTCAAAAAGGATGTCTTGAGGTATTGGAGCCCCGGGTTTCCAAAAAGGGAGTTCAAGGGGCGTTTTCGCCGCCAAATCGAGGATCCGGCTCATGTCTTCGATAAAAGCAAAATCGTTTTTTCGGAACGAAACGACGGATGAGGCGGGATAACGGGGAGGCTCCGTTCTTTTCAAGAAAAGAAGATACTGCCGCCATTCATAAAAAGGAGTGATCGCTTCGATCCAATGGTCATCTTCTTTTTCATAAGAAACACATCCGATAAAATTAAACTCGAGAAGCAGCATCATCTCTTCAAAATCGCGGCGATTTAAATTATATTTTGTAATTACATCACTTGAATAAATCTTAAATTCAGGGGAATTGAATAGGTCGGAAATAATGTTGTGCAGGCAGCTTTCGCCAAAATTGAGATCGGCAAGATAACGCTGGAAGATTTGAGGAGTGAAAAGATATTTTTCCACAATCGATTCGAAAATATTATTCGAACTGCGGGGAATGGAATACCAGGAGGGAAGTTGATGGATGGGAACTTTGCGGAGCAGTCCTGCAAGAAATTCCATGTCAGGCTTGAATTCAGGATCAAAGCGGACGATTTGGAATTCAAAATATTTTCTAACTTCCTTGTCGACAATGAGATATTCTCCCTGGATCGTAAACAGGCCGCTTTTAGCCAGTTTTTTTAAAACATTCTCGCCGCACTCCCTATTTTTCAGGAATTTTTTCAGAAAGATTTTTAAGGGGCTGAAGAGGATTTCTTCTAAAATTTCAAGATCGAGCGCGGAAAAATCGGCCATCAGCATTCGATTTTCGATGTCCTGATTGCAGTTGTAATCGGAGAGATTGACTTTGTTTTTTCTAAGAGAAGATAACTCCAACATATTGTTCAATATATAGAATGCATTAATTGGAAGCAAGGCGCCCTTCTTCGCCCAAGCAGAACTGAAAACAAAATTTTTTTAAACTATTTATTTTAAGTGTTTTAAAAAATATTGACTACTGTAAATGCTTATTTGTAAGAGTTTTGTGTTTTTTTGAGAAAAAATTAGATGGATTTTTAAAAAAAATAAAAATTTTCAGAATTTTAAAATGAAAAAAAGTGCCCTCAGAGATATTTCTGAGCTAGATTTTTGTTTTTTTAAATTTTCACATTCAAAACAAACATTCATTACTTTTTTGAAATTATTTACTAATATGTGTATATTTAAATTTGTAAGACAATTAAGGAATGCGGGATAGCCCGCCTGGGACCAAGAACCCGGAAAATGGGAGAAGGCTTGTTCAAAATGAAATTCCATTGTCTTAACGCAAAGGAGGAAACAATGGTCAAACGGAGAAAAAAGGCTGCCCATAAGAGAAAAAAAGCGACGAAACGAAAAGCTTCTCGCAAAGGGCATAGAAAATCGACAAGAAAAAAAACCGCTCGCAGAGCAAAACGAAGCGCGACAAAGAAAAGAAAAACACGTCGACGCAAACCTGCTATTGCAGCATCAATTATGGAAGCTCAAGAGTAAAAAAGGTTTAGAGGGTGTCTGCAAAGTGAGGTTCTGTCGGTTTTTCGGTTCTCTTGAGTCGAAAAACCGACAGAACCTCGCTTTGCAGACACTCTCTTAGAAGCTGCCCTAAAACTCAGCTTCTGTCGGTTTTTCGGTTCTCTTGAGTCGAAAAACCGACAGAACCTCGCTTTGCAGACACTCTCTTAGAAGCTGCTCTGCTCGATTTTTTTTAAGAAGCTGTCCTAACACCCAGGCTTCGTCGATTTTGGGGATTATTTTGGCCGATTTTTGGTTCTTTTTGCGGGGGTTGTATACGAAGTTTGATACTACCCCCGCAAAAAGAACCAAAAATCGGCTCAAAAGAACCCCAAAATCGACAGAAGCTGGGTTTTAGGGCAGCTTCTAAGAGATGAATTTCACAAATTCAGAAATTTTTTTTCTTGTCGAAGGGATCTCTTTCTGTTGTAATTCCGGGGAAAGGCTCGATTTGGAGGCCCTTTTTCCAATTGCAAACATTGCATGCACTTCGTGATTTTCCGGAATCAACTGTTTTGCTTTTTCATAATCAAAGCCTTCCATGCCATGCACTACGAGGCCTCTGCTTGATCCTTCCAGGCAAAGATTCCCCCAAGCAGCGCCGGAATCGAACGCATGGGTATGGGACGGTTTATTCGTCTTTTCAAAAGTTGTGCGAGAAAAAAAGAGGCCGAGCACTGCTGCTTTCACGCACCATCCCTTATTGAAATCGATTAACAATTGAAATAGCGTATCCCAATGAGGCGAGTCTCTTTTTACGCACAGTATGCGCCAAGGCTGCGCATTGTATGAAGAAGGGGCCCATCGGGCAGCTTCAAAAAGTGGAAACAGCTCGCTATCAGAAAGGGGCTCTCCTGTCATTGCTCTCGGTGACCACCGGTTGAGAATCAAAGGGTTAATCGGGTAATCGGATGTCCGGGTTTGCTGTATTTCGGGAGAAATGAAATCTTTCATAGAATCTGTAGGATTGATTAAATGCCAAAAAATGTCTATAAAAAAAATCATGGCAATTCAAATCAAACGACGAGAGGTGTTCAATAATTTAATTCACTTCAAGGATAATTTACTGCATAGGGCACAGCAGCCCTTTTTACATAAAAGAATCTATAATGGGCTCGCGAATCGTCATACGGGCAATATCTTATTCGGGCAGCCGTCGGAAAAGATCGCAAGCTCTCCGGATTGGCAGAAAATTCTCCTGGTTGTTGAAGAGGATGCGGGAACGGTGAATTTTCAAATCACAAATCCTGAAGGCTCATCCATCCAGCCAAACCAATTCGATCCGATTGCCGCGCGTATTCTTTTGGAAACCCTGGATGTCCTCAATCAATTAGCGGCTCTTTATCACGCAGTGGCTGAAATGCTTCCGGAAGATAGCGTCTTACAGAATCTTTCAGATATCCAAATCACTGACGCGGAAGATCCGATTGAACAAATGCCTGGGTGGTGCGGAAAGTTAAGCCGCATCCAGGCTGAAAAAAAATTATTGTCTTCTCCCCCGGGCGTTTATTTATTCCATACAGGGGATCAAATAGCAGAAGATGTTGCAAAAGACTTGGGTCAAACAAATCACATGGATGTAAAAGCATATGCATTAACCTTTGTAGAAGCGGACAAGAAAATATCCGAAAAACTTTTACTCCATACTCAAAAGGGATGGACCGTCTGTCGCGACGAATCGAATCTTTTAAGTCCTGTCTATCAGTATTTTCCCACTCTCAAGGCCCTTCTTCTTTCCTTTCGCGATCAGGCAAATAGCCCCTTAAGAGATTAGTTCTCTACCTCATACATATAGACATATTCGTGCTCATTACATAAAAAATCCAAAGAAAAGAAAGGAGGAACGCCTGTCCAGAAAAACGCTCTTTTTTCCAATAAAGCAAAGCGCCGAGAATCGCGCTGCTGCAAAGAAATACAAGGGTGGCCAGTGCAAACAGAGGTTCATCGCAATAAAAACTGAGCGACCACCCTATCTCTAAAAAAAGAGCGCAAAGAAATATCGCCAATTCCAGCGACAAGACTCTCAAAGAGTAACGCCTCCATAGTATCCACATCGCACCGGCGATGAGAAAATGATAGGCAATCCATGGAGGGTTGGAAATGGCCATGGACAGCGCCCAGTGGGAAGAAAAAAATTCTTGCACTCGGGGGGCTGTCATAAAAAATCGGGCGGCCCATTTCACTGTAAAACTAAGCAAAAGAAAAATGGCTCCGCCAATCGCTTGCTCCGCCCAGCTTCGATGGCTCGGTTTAATCCAAAAAAGAGAGATTGTCATGGGTCTATTTTTTTAAATCACTTTTGGTATACCTGTTTTTGAGTTTTATTGCTATTATACCTAAACGTGAAGACAAAACTGATCTCATTATCAGAGGCTTCTTTAACTCTTGCTGCCGCTTTTTTAAAAAACGGAGAACCGGTCGTATTCCCTACGGAAACAGTCTATGGGCTTGGCGCGCCGATTTACGATGAAAAAGCGATTAAAAAAATTTTTACTATAAAAAAGCGTCCGGTTGACAACCCGCTGATTGTCCATGTGGCAAGTTGGGAGGAAGCGCTGTCTCTTTGTGTCGATCCTCCCCCTGCATTTCAAGTGTTGGCGCATCGATTTTGGCCTGGTCCTCTTACCATTGTCTTGCAACGACATGAGCAAGTTTTCCCGATCATATCCGCTGGCCGTCCCACGATCGCAATTCGAATGCCTTCCCACCCGGGCGCCCTTTCGCTCATCCAAAAAACAGGAGAGCCGCTGGCTGCTCCTTCAGCCAACCTTTCAGGACGGCCAAGTCCTACCTCCGCTTTGGACGCATGGGAAGATCTGAAGGGAAAAACAGTATTGATCCTGGACGGGGGGGCCTGTCCGATCGGGATTGAATCCACTGTGATTTCTTTAATAGAGTCAAATCCTGTTTTGCTTCGGCCAGGTTCCATTTCAGCAAAGGAAATCGAGGAGACGCTTCAAATGAAGCTGCGCCAGAGGACTCCCAATACGAAGATCGATTCTCCCGGAATGAAATACCGCCACTATGCGCCGCAAGCGAAGATCAGGCTGGTATTTCGGCGGGAAGAACTTTGCGGCGCTTTTATTCTGTCCCCAAATCCACAAAAAGGGGAAAGGCTCCTTACAACACAAAGCCTTTACGCTCAATTTAGAGAGGCGGACCGCCTTCGGGAGTCCCTCATTGAAATTGATTGCACTCCCCAGCTGCTGTCCAATGAAGCTTTGATGAATCGCATTTTGAAAGCTGCAAATATTCATTCATTATATTAGAATCGTCGAAATGAGTGAACCGGTTATCGATCCATCTGAGATTATTATCGATCAGTCGGATAGGATGAAAAAGGATGGTATCCGTGCGAATCCCTGGATGCGGCTTTTGGCTCGTTTTAGCGATTATGCCTGCTTTTTTTTTCTTCTGTGGGGCATAAAACGCTTATTGCACGGCCATTTTTCATTGGGAAAATTTGAATCCTTTATTCCTATCGAGTTCTTTGCATGGATTCCGATTGAAGCTCTTTTGTTAAGCGCCTGGGGAACTACTCCCGGAAAGTTTTTCTTAAAAATCAAGCTTAGACAAGGGAAGCGTTTGAGACTTCCCTTTTCTGTTGCCCTCAAGAGGAGTTTCAATGTTTGGCTTCGCGGCCTTGGGATGATGATTCCCATCCTGAATGGAATTTGCCTTTTGCTTGCCTTTTATCGATTAAAAACATTTCAAACTACCACATGGGATCGCGAAGAGCATATTTTCGTCACTCATGCCTCTGTCGGCAGATGGCGCATCATTGCTGCAGCCATTTTGTCCGCAGGAGGAATGTTATACCCAAAATGAATAAAAAAACTGCCATTTCTTTTTCGATTTCTCTCCTGATTGGCGTTGTCCTTTGGTTTTTACCGACCCCTGATGGACTCAAGAAAGAGGCATGGCATCTTTTTGCTATTTTTGCCGCTTCCATTGTCGGCATTATTCTCAAACCTTTTCCGATGGGTGTGATCGCTATCTTTTCTTTAACTGTCTCCATATTGACCCATACGCTTACTTTTGCTGATGCGTTTAGCGGCTTTAGCAACGATATCGTATGGCTCGTGGTTTTTGCGTTTTTCATTTCAAGAGGATTCATTTCATCCGGTCTTGGCAACCGAATCGCATACAAAATCATGAGTTTGATTGGGAAAAATAGTTTAGGACTCGGATATGGCCTGGTGGCGACAGATCTTGTGATTGCCCCCTTGATTCCCAGTTTAACGGCCAGAGGAGGCGGAATTATCTATCCTCTGTTAAAATCGTTATCCGATATTTTCACTGGAAATTCCCATGATCCGAAAATGGGAGCTTTTTTAACGTTAGCCGCATTCCAGGGAATGGTGATTACAAGCGCAATGTTTCTTACCTCTATGGCGGGAAATCCTTTGATTGCCGAATTGGCAAAATCGCGCGGCGTGGAGCTCACCTGGACCGGATGGGCGGCTGCCGCCATCGTTCCGGGACTGATAAGTTTAGCACTCATCCCTTATGTTATTTTTCGTTTAGTCTCTCCAACCATTCGACAAACGCCGCATGCTCGAGACATGGCTTTAGAAAAAATAGCGCGGATGGGACCGATGAAGCGGCAGGAGTGGATTATGCTAGCCACGTTCTTCTTGCTCATCACTCTTTGGATCGCTGGAAATTTTATCGGAATCAAGGCGACAGTTTCGGCAATGGCCGGTCTTTCCATCCTGCTTTTCAGCGGCGTTTTGCGATGGAAAGAAATTTTGGAAGAACAAAGCGCATGGAATACATTCATTTGGTTTGCAACTCTTGTCACTCTCCCTTCATTTTTAAATAAATACGGATTTAGCTCATGGTTTAGCGAATGGATCGTCATTCGAGTGGCTGGATTTGAATGGGTCGCGGGCTTTTGTTTCATTGCGCTCATTTATTTTTATTCTCATTATCTTTTTGCCAGTAATGTGGGTCATATCACAGCCATGTATGCCCCTTTTCTCATTGTTGCGATTGCTTTGGGTACGCCTCCGGAACTCGCTGCTTTAGTCCTTGGATTTTTCAGCAGTCTTTTCGGAGGGCTTACTCATTACGGATCCGGCCCTGCTCCCATTCTTTTCGGAACCGGCTACGTCACGGTGAGCCAGTGGTGGAAAATTGGGGGAGTGGCCGGTGCAATCAATATCTTTATCTGGATGGCGATCGGAGGCATTTGGTGGAAAATACTAGGACTCTGGTAATCTATCCAACTCTTTCTTATGATGCGATAAGAAGGCTAATGCCTTTTTAGGAAGATGCATCATGGTAGCAAAAAATGTAACGCAAAAGTTAATTGAAACTCACTTGCTCACTGGGAAAATGATTCCCGGAGAAGAGATTGGCCTAAAAGTCGATCAAACCTTGACGCAAGATGCCACAGGCACAATGGTGATGCTGGAGCTCGATGCGATGGGCGGACGTCAAGTCAAGACCGATATTTCTGCGCAATATGTAGATCACAATCTTGTTCAAAACGACTTTAAAAATGCCGATGACCATATTTTTTTGCAAACATCGGCCGCAAAATATGGAATTTGGTTTAGTCCTGCGGGCAATGGAGTGAGCCATCCTGTGCACATGGAACGTTTTGGCAAACCGGGCAAATTTTTGCTCGGATCGGACAGCCATACTTGCGCCGCTGGATCTATGGGAATGCTTGCAATCGGTTCAGGAGGGCTCGAAGTGGCGTTAGCTGCCATTGGCCAGCCTTTTTATGTAAAAATGCCCAAAATCATGGGAATCAAATTGACAGGGAAGCTGCCCCCCTGGGTCAGCGCAAAGGATGTGATTTTAGAAATGCTTCGCCGCTATAACGTAGATGGGGGAATAGGAAAAATCATTGAATATTACGGACCTGGGCTTAAATATTTGACGGCCATGGATCGCCATGTCATCGCTAATATGGGAGCAGAACTGGGCGCTACTTCTTCCATTTTCCCATCCGATTTCCAAACAAAAGCATTTCTCAAACAGCAAAATCGCGCCAAAGATTGGAAAGAGCTGATCGCAGATCAGGGAGCGCAGTATGATCTTTATGATGAAATCGACCTTTCTCGGCTCGTTCCCCTCATCGCTGCGCCCAGCTCTCCCGGAAATGTGATGCCGGTTCGCGATGCCGCAGGCAAAGAAGTATTTCAAGTGATGATTGGTTCTTCCGCAAATCCGGGCATGAGAGATTTTGCAGTTCCTGCCCTTATTTTGAAAAATCGAAAAATCCATGAACGGGTTTCTCTGGATATCAATCCATCCTCTCGCCAAATTCTCGAAAACCTTACGAAAATGGGGTATTTAGGTCATTTGATCCATGCAGGAGCGCGCATCCATCAAGCCGGATGCAATGGGTGCATCGGAATGGGCCAGGCTCCTGCCACCGATAAGATCTCTTTGCGCACGGTCCCTCGCAATTTTCCGGGTAGATCAGGAACCAAAGAAGATAAAGTCTATCTTTGCAGTCCGGAAACTGCCGCTGCCTCCTCCCTCACCGGGGTGATTACAGATCCGCGCGATTTGGGACGAAAATGGAAAATCCCCTATCCACGCTATAAAGAACCCGTAAAAATCATCGTAAATCAAGAAATGATTTACCCCCCTTCAAAAGACCCGAAAACAGTAAAGATCATCCGAGGTCCGAATATTCAGCCGCTCCCGAAATTCGATCCTTTGCCTAACAAGCTGCAAGGCCCTGTTCTGTTAAAATTGGAAAATAATATTTCCACCGACGAGATCTCTCCCGCAGGATCGAAAGTGCTTCCCTTTCGCAGCAATATTCCGGAGATAGCCAAGTTTACTTTTTCCAATATCGATGAAACGTTTTATAAACGGGCTATGCATACTCAAAAAAGCGGTGCATTCATTGTTGCAGGCTCCAACTACGGACAAGGCTCCAGCCGGGAGCATGCAGCGCTTGCGCCAAGTTTCTTAGGAATCAAGGCGATCCTTGCAAAAAGCTACGCGCGCATCCATCGCAGCAATTTGATCAATTTTGGGATCATTCCTTTGATTTTTATCGATGAAAGGGATTGGAAAGGGATCGATAAAGAAGACGTGTTGGTTTTAAAAGCAATTCATGAAGTAGTGGAGCAAGAAAAAGATGTTCTTGTCTTCAACCAGACTAAAAATAAAGAAATTCGCATGAAATGCCCCTTGTCCGAACATGAAAAAACGATCCTTTTAAAGGGGGGGCTCATCAATTTTATGATATACCCAAAGGCCAACTTTTGAATCACTTTGGGTATAAATCGTAGCATGTAATATCATTTATCAAATGCAAGAATTCATACCTACATCCTATCTCTCTTTTCGCCATGGCTATAATTTCGACACATTTAAAAAAGATCTGATCGCCGGAATCACTGTTGGGATTATTTCCCTTCCGATTGCGATGGCTCTCTCTATCGCTTCCGGAGTGACTCCTGACCGAGGCCTTTACACTTCTATTATCGCAGGATTTTTGATTTCAGCTCTTGGCGGCAGCCGTGTCCAAGTTGGAGGACCGACAGGCGCTTTTATCGTCGTAATTTATGGGGTGATTCAAAAAACCGGCTATGAAGGACTGGCTATTTCTACGCTCATTGCCTCGGCCATTCTTTTATTGCTCGGTTTTTTTCGGTTGGGTACGTGGATCAAGTTCATCCCCCATCCTTTGATTGCTGGATTTACTGCAGGTCTTGGGCTTTGCCTGTTCTCTTCGCAAATAAAAGATTTTTTTGGGTTCAATATGGCCTCCCCGCCAGCGAATTTCATTGAAAAATGGAGCGCTTATTTTCAGGCATTTCCCACTTTTCAGCCGCTGAGCCTGACGATTGGCTGCATGACACTCGCGACCATCCTTTTGATTCGCCGTTTCGTGCCAAAAATTCCCTGGGGCATCGCGGCAATTTTACTGTCCACTCTGATCTGTTGGCTGCTGCATCTTCCGGTCCCAACCATCCAATCGAAATTCGGCCCAATTCCCGGCAATTTATCTATTCCCCATTTTCCTTCTTTAGTCATGCCCGAAGGGATGGTCCATGAAATCATTATGAATGGATTTTCCATTGCTTTTTTGGGCGCGGTAGAATCGCTTCTTTGCTGTGTAATCGCCGATGGCATGACTGGAGAGAGCCATAAATCCAATTGCGAGCTCGTGGGGCAAGGGATCGCAAATTTCGCGTCGATTCTCTTTGGAGGTCTTCCCGCAACGGGGGCCGTTGCCCGCACCGTAATCAATATCAAAGCAGGCGCCCAGACTCCGATGGCAGGCATGATCCATGCGGCAACTCTTTTGATGATCCTTTTATTTTTTTCTTCTTATGTGAGCCAAATCCCCCTTGCTTCGCTTGCGGCGGTTCTCATCATGATTGCATGGAATATGAGCGAGGTTGGATGCTTCATCCGTCTTTTCAAATCGCCAATCGGCGATATCGCTATTTTAGCTACTTCCTTTTTTTTAACGGTTTTTGTCGATATTACCGTAGCGATTACCATTGGGATGGTTCTCGCTTCTTTTGTTTTTATGAAGAGAATGAGTTCCTTTTCCCGCACAGTTCCTCTGACTCAGATTTTTCGGGAGCATGGCAGTGAATTTCCGGAACGGATCGATCCGGACGCTATCTCCAATAAAAGCGTGCCCGATGGGGTAGAGGTTTATGAACTCCAGGGTCCTTTTTTCTTTGGAGCAGCCGATTTATTAAAAGACATGATGAATCGTTTTCACATTCCTCCTAAAATTTTTATTTTGCGTATGAGACACGTCCCAATAGTTGACGCTTCCGGCATGCGTGCGCTTGATGAGTTTTATTACAATTGTCGGAAAAAAAATACAGTACTTCTCCTTTCCGGCATTCACGCGAAAACAAAAGAGGATCTGGAGGAATTTGGTTTTATAGACCTCATTGGCAAGGAGCATGTTTTTTCTCATATCGATCATGCTTTAGAGAGGGCAGAAGTGCTATTAAAGTGAATTTTTTATTTTGTAGAAATTAATAGATAATTTTTTTTGTTTTAATTTATTGGAGTTTAAATTATAATAGAACGTATCATGACAACCGCAATTTCCAAATCCGCTGCATCGCAAAACAACAGCTCTTTTGAAGACGTGCTTAAAATTCGTACCGCCCTCGCGGCTTACGAAGCAGGGCAATCCGTTCGAGGAGGGCTATTGCCTTATGCTATTCGTGCTCAAAAAATTTGTAACACGTCTTCCAATGCGGAGATGAAAGAGTTAGCATCGAAAATATCAAGTGCTTATCAAAAAAGTGCTCCCTTTGATTTCTATGAGGCGATTAAAAAAAATGATGCAAAAACAGTTTCAAAAATTTTACAAATCGTAAGCTTACAGGATAAGCCATTATCGAATGGGCAGTTGCCCGCCCATTACGCAATTCGCATTGGAAGCCATGACGTTGTAAAATATTTGTTGAACTCTTCGCGCATCGATCCCTTTACTCAAGACGATAACGGTTTAACACTACTCGATCATGCTTTTTTCACAAAAAATCAGAAAAATGTCAATCTCGTCTTGAATGCGATCTTAGGTGTCACAATCCCAAAAGATATCTCCGGCGTTTTGGAAGCGGAAGAGGCGAGACGCTTATTAGAGGCGGCGCAAATATTTCAAATCCTGCCCTCTAAAATTCTTCATCCCATTCATCAGGCAGCATTTTATGGAGATACTGAGCAATTAGCCGCGCATTTGGCAAAGGCTGCCCATGAAAAAATCGACATCAATACTCTGGATCCGTTGTTCTATGGCATGACACCCCTCCATTTTGCCGCATTGGGCGGACAGGAAAAAACCATTCAATGGCTTTTAAAAAAGGGGGTTCCGATCAATCAGGAAACCACGCTGGGCATGAATGCTATGCATTTTGCGGCTATTCATGGATCGATTCCCGTTTTAAAGCTGCTTCTCGATAAAAAATTGGATCCAAACATTGTTGATCAATCGGGAAGGACCCCGCTTCATTTTGCGATTGCTTCCGACCATCTAAAAGCGGGGCGTCTGGACACCGTCCGTTTTTTGATTCAAAGAGGAGCGGATCTTTTTATTCAAAAAGACACTGCCCAGCCAGCTCAAAGACCGGCCCTGAAAACAACTCCTTTTACTATGCTGAATTGTTTTGCTCTTGTGAAATCCAATGATCGCGATCCGGTGAAAATCGATTCATCAGCGCTTACCACTGCTGCTTTATTGACTCTAGCCGGGCTTTTTCGTTGGATGAACGTGCCAGTAATCAGCAGGGTTTTCCATGCATTTTCTATCCACCAAGCCGTCTCTCAAATGCTCCTTCCCATGCGACAAGTGTCCTGGCTTGCCCTTCCCGCGCAGATAGCAACTGTGCAGACAGCTACCGCGTTATCCGCCTATGGATCTTTATTGCATAGAAAATGTTTACAAACTCTACACACGGCAACGATTGCAAAATCCTTGTTCAATCAAGTCCAATTTTTATGGAAAAATAGAGCTGTGGAATCTTATCGTATTTTACCGAACATCTTTCTGAATGGAATGAATCTTTTCCTTTCAGCATATGTCGACTGGAACGGCTTATTAACAACCCCTGAAACAACCCCTGCTGAAAACGGGGTTATTATGAGCGATGGCAGCAACCTCTCGGAAGAAGAAAAACGCATCCTGGCAGCCGGCGATCGCTTGTCCAAGACTTCATGTGATCCTCAAAATCCCGATCATTGCTGGACAATGATTGAGGATACTCCAGTGCAGGTTCCGAGCGATTATAAAGAGCGTATGAGTAAATTGATTCTCACAGCTAACGAAAATCATTCAGCGTTTGCGACTTGCCGGGACTACAAGAAGTATTATCACAACTTATCTTTAAAATATCATCCTGATAAAAATCCTAAATTAGGATCAGATCTAATGAATGCCATCAACTCTGCTTATAGGCAGTTATGTCCCCAGAGGCAGAAGCTGGACCGGTTGGATTAAAGATTTTTTTTCCTTTTGATAAAGAGACTCTCCCAAAAACGAAACAAAAACTTTTTTTGTGGGTATGAGAAAGCTTTCTGTGGCTTTTGCGACGTCAGCGCATGTAGCAGAAAGGAGCGATTTACGAAATGCGATTCGATGGTCCAAAGTCCGACCCGCCCGTTTCCAAGCGTATGCGGTCATAGCCCGTGATCCCGGAGCGATAGGGGCGTCGATGTTTTGAAGCACTCCCAGTTTTGCCTCTTCAAGATCTTTCTCCTTGAATTTTGCAGAGGCGATTTTTTCAATCGCCTTGTAAAAAATCGCTTCGGTTCTTGCTAAATGGGGATCTCTATAAGAATAGAAGTAAAAATTGCCTGAAGTAGGAGTATATGAAGCTTCGCTGCCGTAGGCTCCCCCCTTTTCCCGAATCTCTTTATGTAAAATAACATTTTGAAATAGTTCGGCAGCGAGGAGGAGAAAAGGAGAAGCAGGGTCTTGATACGCAGCGGTTCGCATTCCCAGTACAGTAAAAGCGACAGGAGACGCGATGAAACGGACCTGTGAGCTCACATCGGGCAAAGGATCGGTACCTTTCCATGGATGAAAAGATTTTCCGCCCACTTTTCCCCCCAATCCATAAAATTTTTCACGGCGCAGTTCTTCAAATTCATTTTGGTCGCAGGATAAGACAAGATGAAGCGTTCCTACTCCTAAAATCATTTTTTGAATGCGTAAGAGCTCTTCGATTAAAATCCTGGGATTTTTCATCCATTGCATCACAGCAAAATAATAAGGAAGGCCATGCATTTCGTTAAAAATGGCTGAAGGATGGGAAAAACCGCTTAATGCGGTGAGTGTTGCATAATTTAAGGCGTTTTTTGTCAATCGGTTTTGAAGAGAGGTAGCATGTTGCGCAAGAAGCTCGGATAGGCGGTTTGTATCTGTAAAATCGGGTGTTTCTATGAAGTCGGCGAAAAGATCGAAGAGTTTTTCCCGATTTCGAGATAACGACTTCCCTTTCAATGAAAAAGTGGGCTGGCATTTGTCTGGGTCGTCTTGGGTGATATGCAAAGAGATCGATGCGTCGATTCCTCCGCTGCAGCCTTGTATTGCTTTAAGAGTTTGTTCATAGTTTCTTCCTCCTGATCCCACTTCAGTTAAAACTTTTGTAAAAAAAGAAAGGAACGGTAGATCTGAAAAAGGGATGTGTGGAACATCAAACAGAAGGTCGGCATAGAGAATTTTATTTGTAAAACAGGGATGGTGGAAGATTTTCATCCGGTCCTGGTGACTTTCCCCGAGGGCTAAATCACGAGGCAAAAGGGCGACGTCGCTTAAGAGGATTTTTGGCAGGCAGTCGATGGATTGATGCTCTGCCGCTTCCTGATAGAGGGCGAGCTCTTTTGATTGGGCAATGATTTTAGCCTCTTCTTCTTTTGTTAAACGCTTTTGAATGGTCTCCAATATTTTTTTTTCGGCTTCAGCCTCTTCTTTATCCAAATGAGCATCAGGAACAAGCGTCAGCTGCACAAAATGAGAATTCTCTAAAAAATAGCGATAGATGAGACCGGGGAGAAAATCGGGATCTTTCAATTTTTCTCTCAGCTCATCGAAGAGCGCATGGATCAACAGACCATTTTCCGGATCGCACCCATGCTGGGCGATGAGGCAAGAGCGCATAAAGAGAGTCAAGCCAAAAGGGACATCATCGGCATTCATTTCACTGCGGACAAATTCAAGCTGGTGAAGACATCCATTCAGTTCTTCTTGAGAAGCTGGCTGCGCGGCGATTTGTTCAAACGCTTGAAAAAGAGCGTCTTTGAGTTGATCTCCATTGTTTTCTTCGCATCCTTTGCAGACAATGAGAAAGGGTATTTCGCTCATTTCCACATCAATGGAAGAAAATGTTTGAGTGCACAATCCTGAATCGAGAAGTCTCCGTCGAAGGGGAGAAGCGTCATTGTCCATCAGGAAACAATCGAGAAAGGTGAGGGCTAAAGCTTCACTTTGGTGTGTTGCGTGGGCAGTGAGCCAGGCGTATGCGTGAATTGTTTGTTTCTCTAAATTCATCGATTTGGCAATAGGATATTTTTCTTTGCGTTTGATAGGTTCTTTCAAGCGGACTTGTAGAGGCAGCGGAGGTAGCGGAGCCAGTTTTAAAGCGCCATCTAAAATTTTTTCCGTTAGGAAGTCGAGATGCTTGGATAGGGGAAGATCGCCATAAAAAAAGAAAAGACAGCGGGAAGGGTGATAAAAATTCCGATGGAATTCAATCAACTCCTCATGCGTTAAGGTGACGATGTCTTTCGGGTTGCCTCCGGTATTATAGGCATAAGGGAGATCGGAAAAAAGATGGCTGTTGACAGCTCTCCAAAGACGGCTATCGATCGATGCGAGGCTCCCCTTCATCTCGTTGTAAACCACTCCATGGAATTGCAAGGGGCTGTTTGGATTGTCCCTCTCTGCAAATTCCAGTCGATGCCCCTCTTGTAAAAAGCTCATTTCTTTAAGCTCGGGGTGAAAGACCGCGTCAATATAAACCTCTAAAAGATTATAAAAATCTTGTTCTATCTGCGAACTTGCCGGGTAGCAAGTGAAATCTTGTCCGGTCAGAGCGTTCATAAAGGTATTTAAGCTTCTGCGGCTCATGGAGAAGAATGGATCTTTCACGGGGTATTTATGCGATCCGCATAAGACAGTGTGTTCGAGAATGTGAGCCACCCCATTGGAACTATAGGGAAGGGTTCGAAAGGAGAGGCAAAACAGGTTTTCAGAGTCGTCGTTTGCAATATGAATGACTCTTGCTCCGGAAGGTTGGTGAGTGAGCTCGAGCAATATGCATTGCAGCTCGGCGAGCGGCAAATGTTTTGTGACGATAAAATCTTTATATACTTGGCCGGCAGATGCAATAGACAGCATGCCGGAAAGTTTAATGGACGGGAAATTTTAATTCAAATCAGTTTCTAATCCCACCGATGACAAATGCGTTTGCACTCGCCAGCCAAATAGTTGCATTCGCCAAGTAAAAGAAGCAAATTGTTTCTGTCCGCCATGAGGACATGCGGAGGAGCGTTCCTCTTCACATCAGCGCGCAGTTTGTTCCATGCCTTGTCAGCTTGCTTGTGTAGATCTTTGTAGACTGACCAATGCGCTTTTTCATTTTGTTGAAGCGATCGTGTTGAGGAATCAGCAAGCTCTTTTCCTTTTGCTTTTTTTGTGGCTGTTTTCTTACGGCTAACAGCCTTTCGGCTTACAGATTTATGAGTTTTACGTTTGACCATGGCAACACACCTCTAAACTTCATTATAACAAAAGACATTTATTTTGCTTTTAAAAGTCCTATACTTCAATAGATCAAGAATTTGAATAATTTTTTAATCTGCTGGATAAGCTCGACTCTCGCAGCTTTAGTTCGTTCAATTCAACGAGGTCCATTTGAATTTGCGCGAGCAACATGCTGTAATGAGGGTCGCTGGATGGTAAATCATTCGCGAATGTTTGCATCATTTCCAGACGCTTTGTGACAAGGGATTGTTCCATTTGATTGACTGAAAGTTCTTTGCGCATTAATTCAATTCCCGAATGTGCGTCTTCAATAAAAATACGACGCATCATCGGATCAGATAAATCAGGAGTGTCATATTTTTTAAATAACTTGTTATTCACGAGACATTTAAGTTAAGGTTGTTTGTAGTTTTTATTTTATTATATATAAATAATAATAATAAAAGGTATTTATTTTCAATCATCTAATAATCAGCAACTTATGTGAAGTAAAAATTTTGTATGCAAAAAAATGGAGCCAAGTTTTACAATGCCTTTTGTTTAAACCTTAAGGAGGTACGATATGAAAACACAATGTATCAGCGCTTGTTTGGCTATTTTTGTTACATGCGCAGCAAATGCAGCTCCCCGATTCAATGCTTCAGAAGAGGTTGTTGAAAATCCGGGAATCACCGGCATCGTTTCTCAATTCGCAACTACTGATTTGAGTGGCTGCGGTTGTGATGAAAATAAACCCAAGTAGGTTTGAGCCCCCCTCGCTTAAGAAGCTGTCCTAAAACTCAGCTTCTGTCGATTTTGGGGTTCTTTTGAGCCGATTTTTGGTTCTTTTTGCGGGGGTAGTATCAAACTTCGTATACAACCCCCGCAAAAAGAACCAAAAATCGGCCAAAATAATCCCCAAAAT
>DATIHO010000091.1:0-5724 GCA_035480615.1 Chlamydiales bacterium
GCATGAAAGCGCCGCAAATCGACGATCGTAAGTGGCATTGTATTGATTAATACTATGCCACTTACGATCGTCGATTTGCGGCAGTTTTCGCGCGGCTCCAAATCAAAGTTATTTATGATATTTGGTATTAATCCCATCTTCTCGATCGGTTCTGCTTTTTCTGAATGAGCTTTTTGCGTTCCAGATGAAAATCGACATCAGCATCTTGCAGCCAATCGGAGACGAGTTTGTAAAGCGCTTTTCCTTTTTCTATGACAAATTGTTCATTTCCGGTTGTCGCCATCCAGACATAGGCCCCAAAAAAGAAGCATAACCAAAGAAATTTGCGCATGGGTATACAGTATACATTTTTCAATTGCCATACAATTCGTAAGCGATACAAAATATACGCAAATGCCTTGTGTTTTTGATTTTCAACTTTCGCGCCCTCCTTTTGAAACTAAGCAGCAAAAAACATTTGATTGGCTCCTTGAAGCGCATTGCGTTGCCGAAAAGCCGCACCTGCAAAGCGATAGGGAGCAATCCGCTTTTCGAGAAGATTTGCGAAAACAGCTTTCCCATGTTGGATGTAAAGAAGAGCGCATCGCGAAAAGGGGCCATATCCTTTCCGACTTCACACATCTGGAGTGGGATAGAATGGAGATCTACCGCCTTCAGGAATCATCCACAGGACAATCGCTTTCCGCCAGGATGAAATTTTTTGATGCTTTTGTGGAAAATCTTTTCGATGCCTATTACCCCATCCATTCCGATCCTCCAGACGATCTGATCCACGTAAGTTGCACTGGATATCTCTCTCCAAGTGGCGCTCAAAAACTGGTGGCAAAAAGAGACTGGGGCTCTATGACTACCGTAACTCATGCCTATCATATGGGCTGCTATGGGGCCTTTCCAGCAATGAGGATGGGGATAGGGTTTTTACATAGCGGCAAACAAAAAATCGATATCGTCCACACGGAAATTTGTTCTTTGCATCTTAATCCTTCCCTACATGAAGCTCAGCATCTGGTGGCCCAGAGTCTTTTTTCCGATGGATTTATGAAATACAGTCTTGCGTCAGATGTCAAACAAACGCATTTCAAGCCGATTGCAGCGCATGAAGAGATCATTGCCAATACCGCAGACAGCATGACTTGGGATATATCCGATTGGGGCAATGCAATCTCTCTTTCCAAAAAAATCCCCATACTGATTGCCCGTGTATTGCCCGGCTATCTAAAAACGTTATGCGTTAAGGCGGGTCTTCCCGAATCGATTTTAACAATCGCCCATTTTGCCATCCATCCCGGGGGTCCGAAGATTTTGGAACATATCCAACAATACCTCCGCTTAAGCGATTCTCAAATGACCTATAGTTTCGAAATCATGCACGCATACGGCAATATGTCATCGGCTACGCTTCCCCACATTTGGGACGCAATTTTAAAATGCGGATGTGCAAAACATCAAGATTTTCTCATCAGCCTCGCATTTGGACCCGGTCTTAGCATTTCAGGATCGATTATGGAAAAAATATGCTATTAATCCTCGCCCCTTTCGTATTACAAGCCCTTGCAATAGGATTCGATGAAATCTGGTTTCATCTTCGCCGCGGCTTGCCTCTTTGGGAAAGGATCGGCCATCCAATCGATACTTTAACTGTTTTCATTTGCATGGGTTTCATCCTTTTCGTCCCCTATTCAAAAGCAGCCATCCCTTATTACGCTTTTCTGGCGATTTTTTCGTGTCTCATGGTGACTAAAGACGAATTTATCCATAAACATGTTTGTCCTGTCAGTGAAAATTGGCTGCATGCCCTCCTTTTTCTCCTTCATCCCATTACCCTTGGCGCGGCAGGCCTCATTTGGCCGGCGGCTCAAGGAATCGATGCCGGTTTTTGGACCTCTTTCCTATCTCCATATAAAAATGAGCTGCGCCTTTTCCTGATCTGTCAATTCACTGTAATGGGCCTATTTATGGTATATCAAACCATCTATTGGAATTTCATTTATATACCCAAAGTGATTCAAGAATCGGCCTTTAGGCGGGATTGAAAGCTGCCGAAAATCGATTCTTGAATCATTTTGGGTATAAACACCCCGAGACGGGGGCCCGTTTACCTCGATTTCATGGGCATCTTTGTGATCTCATAGACTGTTTGGCCGAACGAGTCAAAATAATCTGAACCAGCCGCGGGACCCCGAATAATCGACTAATAAAATCTTTTTTACTCAAGACTGAGGCCCGAAAAAGTCATTGCTCGTGAAATCGAGGTAAACGGGGCCCCGTTTCGGGGTGTTTACCTCAAGTTTATGAGCACTTGCTGGTAAACAGCCATCGAGGGCAATTGCCAAAACGGTTGATTGCATAATGCAATGCGCCGGCGAGACCGGCCTGATAGCGGAGCGCTTTTTGCCTGGAGGATCCATTTCGCGTGAAAAAATATTGCAGCTGTTTATAGCTATAGTGGCGAAGATGTTTCCAGAGTTCCGGAAAGATCATTTTGGAATAAAGTGTTTTTCTCTCTTGAAAAGAGCAGTTCTTTTCGATCCAAAGCAGCCGGCTTCTCCACCAAAAATAATGCATATGAGGCTTGCCTCCAATGAATGAGGCGGAGATTTTGTGCCAAATTTTGGCCTTGGGTGCCGTCCAAACTTCAAAACCCGCTCTTCTAGCCCGTGTGCAAAAGTCGGCCTCTTCCCAAAAAAGGAAAAAACGGGGATCTAATAGGCCGATTGTCTCAGGCACCGATCGATGCATGAGCATGCATGCGCCGCATACATAGTCCACCTGCTGCATGGTTTCAAAAGAGATGCCGTCATCGATTTGGTTTTGCGCGGAGGATTCGAATTCGCCAATCTTTGGGTTCCAAAAGCCGCCGAGATGGTCGATGGTGTTTTTTTCATCATAGCGATAAATTTTGCTCCCTAAAATTTTTGGTTTCGGGGGATTGGACGCCACGTGCATGAATTGCGTGAGAAAATCGGGTTGGACGATGGTATCGTTATTGAGAAGCAGAATCCATTCCGCCCGCTTTGAAAGGGCCCATTCAATTCCCGGGTTATTGCCGCCGGCAAACCCGAGATTTTTCTTGTTTTCGATGATTGGGACATCGGGAAAACGGGCGCGGATTGTTGCAATGGAGTCGTCCGTCGATCCATTGTCGACAACCACAGGCTGAAAACTGGAAAAAGTTACTTTTTGCAAAGATTCTAAACATTCCAAGGTATCTTTTTTTCCATTCCAGTTGAGAATGATGATGTAGATTTTAGTGAGGCGCATAGGATGTTTTGAATTGGATGGCCAAAAATGGATTCCACATCATTCCGGACGCACTCATTGCAATGGAAGCTCCGGCATCCAACATTTCGTTAAAATGTTCCGGTAATACGATGCCGCCGCAACCAAGCAGGGCAAGGTCGAGCTTCTCCGATTGCTTGATCAGGGCAGCGTCTTTCATGAACTGAAGGGCGTCTTGTCGAATCGCAGATCCGCAAATACCACTTGTTTTCCTATTTTCGCTGAGAGGGGGCGCCACTTCCATGCTAACGGAATTGAGGCCGGCGATCCCGGCGCAGCCTGCCCGCTCAGCTGATATAAAAACCTGACGCATTTGCTCCCGATTCAAAAAAGACCCGACTTTTATGAGGAGAGGGATGGGATGGACCCTGTTTCGAATGGCTTGCACATATTCAAAAACCGCATCGGGATTCATGTAAAGCGATCCTTCCGCTTTCTCCACATTTGGACAGGAAAAATTTGCCTCGATGATTTTTGCCCCTGCGGATTTTGCCAATTGCGCGGTTTGAATAAAGTCGTCTAAAAAATTCTTCCCGCGATTTGGCGTTCCCACAACAGAAACAATCATGATCTGTCCTTGTTTCAATGAACGATTGCCCAACTCAATATCTTTCATGAGAAATTCAGGAGGCATCGAAGGCATCCCGAAAGAGTTGGTGATCGATAGGGAATCGAGGCCGGCAAACTCTTTTCTCATTGCCTTTGTTGCGGAGACCCTGTCAATATAGACAATATTGGGAAGAGGATGTCCTGGATGGGCGCAAGAACGGATGGTTTTATAAGTTAAGACATCGAAGCCGAGCTTTGCGGCCAAAGCCACCCATTTCGCATTGAGAAGCGGTCCTGCCGGAACGCCGAGAGGAGAGTTGAGTTCAAATCCTAAAAAGCTGATCTTATCCGGCCAGGAGGCAGCCTTTGGAATCTCTTCTGAAAAGAAGGGGCCCTCCATTGCGTTTTCCAGATAACTTTTGTGAATATCATAGATCATTCAAAATGTCTCGAGATCGAAAAGGGTTCCAGCCAAAACAGTATAGCGGGGCCATCCTTGCAGAACTTTTCCGGCATACGGGGACCATTTCGCTTTTGTTTTTAAAGAAGAATTATCGACTGTTTTCTTTTGATTCAAGTCCACAAGCACTACATCGTCATTGAGTGGAAGGTCAAAAATTTCTTGGGGACGGGTATGAGTTAGAGAGACGATTTGTTCCAGGGAGAGCTGTTTTTCATGGTATGCGTTTAAAAGGAGGGAAAAATAGAGCTCGATGGAGGGAAATCCTGAAGGCGCGGATCCGAAGGGACGGCTTTTTTCTTCGAGCGTATGCGGAGCATGGTCGGTGCCGATCGTATCAATGGTCTCATCGTGAATGGCCGTCCAAAGCGCTCTGCAATCCTCGTCAGCCCTGAGAGGGGGATTGACTAAAGCTCTTGTTCCTAACAGGTCATAAGAGCTCGTGGTCAAAAAGAGGTGGTGCGGCGATGCTTCCGCATAAACGGAGAGGCCCTCTTTTTTAGCGGAGCGGATGAGATCGAGTTCTTTTTGGGAGCTTACATGAACGATGTAGAGTCTTACGCGATGTTTTTTTGCCAATTCGATCGCCAAATCAACGGATGCGGCAGCGACGTCGGAGTTTCGGATGAGAGAATGTACGGAAGGATGTTGATGGGTTTTGTGTGTTTCTCGATGCAGTTGGATCAGCCGCTCATCTTCCGCATGGACTGCAACCAAAAGATCGCAATCGGCCGCAATGCGAAAAGCCTCTTCCAGCGCAGCTCTATCCGACATCAATAGCGATCCTGTCGATGATCCCATGTAAATCTTCAATCCGACAACTTTTTCTTTTACCTTGGGAATTTCCGAGAGGTGGTTCGCGTCTGCGCCAAAAAAAAGGCGGTAGCGCAAAGGGATTTTTACGTGGGCGATTTGCGCTTCGATCTGTTTTTGCTTCGCAATGAGGTGGCTTAAGGTTGTACAGGGCGGATCATTGTTCGGCATATCGAATACAGTCGTAACGCCTCCGGCAATGGCGGCTTTTGCGCCCGATTCCCAATCTTCCTTATGTTCGCCTCCGGGGACGCGGAAATGGACGTGAGGATCGATCAGCGCGGGAAAAAGCATGAGCTGTGAAGCGTCGATGACGGTATCCGTGTCGCTTGTGATAAAGTGATCGATGCGATGGCCGTCTGTAGTTTGTACTTTTCTGATTTCAATCATAGGATCTGATTGTAACTGAAACGACGTGTTTTGGTGTGCACATTTTTTCGGGAGAAGACCCATCAATGAGATAGATTGTGAAGAATCTTTGCCACGGTTTTGATGGTAAGATTTTTCCTTCGCAATCCTCTATATACCCGAAGTGATTCAAAAGTTGGCCTTTGGGCGGGTTCAAAGCGCCGAAAATCGATTCTTGAACAGGGGGCTAGTATTGAAGAATACAACCCCCTGTT
>DATIHO010000092.1:0-8318 GCA_035480615.1 Chlamydiales bacterium
GTAGAAATACATCTGCGGGGGCAAAATAGCAATTTAGATTGCAGCACCAAGAAATTAAATCGAGGGCATGGTAGCCTTCGATCAAAAGTTGACGATTTGGTTATGTATGATCAAGTTTGATCAAGTTTTGAAGAGCGGCAAAGGATAGCAAAGGATCAGCTGTTTCGGTGTCAAATAGCGAAGGATCATCATTTTCTTGCATTCCAGTGCATAGTATGGCAGGCGTCGGAGGAGGGCCGCGATCCTTTGGATACTCTGTGAGTGGTTTGGCGCGAACCGGACGCTTACTTCTTGAATTATAACTCATGGCGCAACGCTGGCCAATATAATTACAACCCATATGAAATTCTGTTTCTAATGAGGTTCAATTAATGACGTTTATTCCATCTTCGAGTACACTTCATTCTTGATTTGGATAACATAGGGATTTCGAGCCCTTATTACAAAAAATCATCAAGAACCTTCGAGTCCAAAATCGAAGACTAATGGATGTTTCCAGTCAAAAAGTCGTCCCCTTCTCCACTTCTCTTGCCGCCTTCCCGCTACCTATTTCAGACACCACAAAAGAAAACGCGGAACGAACCACCCAATTTCTCCGAAAAGAGAAAGACAATTTTTCTTTATTGAATTTTAAGAGTATGATTCAAGGATGATTAAATACTGTGAATCCATCTATCAAACCAAACGATGGAAAACCCGAGAAGTCCTGGTGGGCAATGTAGGGGTAGGGGGAAATAACCCTATCCGCATCCAATCAATGACTACATCCAATACCCGTGACATTGAAGGCACGATAGATCAGATTGTCCGATTGGCTGATGCTGGCTCGGAAATTGCTCGCGTCACAGTTCAAGGGATGAAAGAGGCCGACGCTTGCGAGGGAATTAAAAACGGACTGCTTCAGCGAGGGTTTACAATCCCTCTTGTTGCCGATATACATTTCTTCCCTCCAGCTGCCATGCGTGTTGTTGATTTTGTTGATAAAGTGCGAGTGAATCCTGGCAACTTTGTTGATAAAAGAGCCTCATTTAAAACGATCGAATATAACGATGAATCCTATGCGAAAGAAATAGAAAAAATTGGGGAAAAGTTCACTCCTTTAGTGGAAAAGTGCAAACGACTCAAACGATCTATGAGAATTGGAACAAATCACGGTTCTCTTTCCGATCGCATCATGAACCGCTATGGGGATACTCCAAGAGGAATGGTAGAATCAGCTTTGGAATTTGCCAGAGTCTGCCGTCAAAATGATTATCATGATTTTATATTTTCTATGAAATCCTCTAACCCTCAAGTGATGATTTTGGCTTACAGACTTTTGGTAGCCGAAATGATGACTTTAGGATGGGACTACCCTTTGCACTTAGGGGTTACAGAGGCAGGTGAAGGGGAAGATGGACGCATCAAATCGGCAATGGGAATAGGCTCTTTACTTTTGGATGGCATTGGAGACACAATTCGCGTCTCTTTAACGGAAGATGCATGGAATGAAATAGACCCTTGCAAACGCTTAATTTCTTTTGCAAATACCTACATTGGAACAGGGGTAGAGCCATTTAAGGAAGACCATCGTAATATCAAAGCGATCCAGCGACGGGCTGTAATTTACCCAAAAAATGTTGCTTTACATCGTGATGGCTCAGTTGTCCTAAGCGCACATTCTAAAGATCTTCAATCCCCTGATTTCTATAAGAAGATAGGATGCGATGTCCAACTTGGACGCCCTAAACTTAAAAGTTCAAGTGCCGATTGTATTGTGGTTGCCGAAAAACCTGCTACACCGCAAATTGCCCAAACTCTAAAAGAGTTAAAAGATATCGGAGTTGGTATTTTATCCAATGACCCAAATGAAGGAGAATTGGCTTTACTAACATTAGAAAAGGCAACACATATTCATCAATCTCAAAAAACGCGAGCGGCAGTGATTATCAAAAATGAATCTGTCGATCAATGGAAAATCATCGAAGAAACTAGACCCACACTCATTTTCTTATCCCCTTCCACCCATAGATTACATTATTCCCGCCAATTTTTTGATTGGCTCCAAACCAAAAAGATTCAGATTCCTGTGATTCTTAAGTTTAGTTATGAGTGTTCAAAAGAAGATCTCGTGATTCATTCTACTGCGGAATATGGAGCCCTTTTCTGTGATGGCCTTGGAGACGGTATTTGGATTGATGCACCTTATGACATTGAATTTCTTCGCAGTTTGAGTTTGAATATTTTGCAAGCAGCGAGAATGAGGACTTCTAAAACAGATTTCATCTCTTGCCCTAGCTGTGGGCGCACATTATTTGATCTTCAAGATGTTTCAAAAAGAATTCGTTCAAGAACGTCTCATCTTCCTGGCGTGAAAATCGCCATCATGGGTTGCATTGTAAATGGCCCTGGTGAGATGGCTGATGCGGACTTTGGCTATGTTGGGTCCAAACCGGGCATGATCGATCTTTACGTCGGCAAGGTGTGTGTTGAAAAAGACATTCACTTTGCTGACGCTGATGACCGCTTAGTGGAGCTTATAAAAAAACAGGGTCGCTGGATTGAGCCAGAATTGTTATACCCAAAGTGTTAGGAACTGCATGATGCGATACGTTTGTTTTTTCCTTTTGCTCGGGCAAGTCTATGCAGCTGATTTTATACCCAAAGTGATTCAAAAGTTGGCCTTTGGGCGGGTTCAAAGCGCCGAAAATCGATTCTTGAACGGGGTAAGGGTATCGGTTCTGGATTGTTAAAACAGTTAGCTTGCTACGCCAAAGAAGTTGGATGTTGCCGTATGGAATGGCATGCCTTTGATTGGAATGATCAAGCGATTGCTTTCTATGAAAATCTTGGGGGTATTTTACGAAAAGATTTGCTCCTCATCCGCATGGAGAGGGAAGCTTATTGGAAAATAGCAGAAGGATCAAAAAGTCCATGCTGTTATAACCCAAAGTGAACATTCACAATTTTTTACTCCAAAATACCATGGGATGGTAAAACTTTTCCTGACTGCTGAGCTCTTTCCAAGAAAATTGAGTGACCCAATCAGGATTTTTAATATAACCTCTTTTAGTCCAAAATCTATCTAAACAAAAATAGTCACTTGGGCATCTTGGATCGTTTTTTGGCGGCACAACTTCGCAGAAAGCGATTTCTTTATATATTTTATTTTCCCTCACAAACTCTTCGAAAAGTGCGTACATGCGAGCACCAATTCCCTGTCCTCTATATTCTTTTAAAAGAGTAATCTCTCCTAAATAAAAAATCTCCTCCATTGGAAGGTTGTTTTCTACGAAACAATTCTTGCAATCAAAAAATGTCTCATTAAGAGGAATTCCTGTAATTGCACCAATAATCCGCTCTTTGTCCTTAACGACGACCAACGCGCTGTTTTTCGTAGAAAAATAGTGGCTAAGACACTCTTTTTCGGATTCCAAGTTGCCGTCGTAAAGATAGGGATATTCCCGAAATACATTGATTGTAAGAGTCGCGAGTTCATCATACAAAGCATAGAATTCTTCTCCCCTCAAGATGCTATAATCATAGGCACTCAAAGAGGTAAAGCAGAAAAGACATAACGAAATCAATAGAAGACGCATAGAAGGTTTTTTGGACATGCTTAGTTCCCTTTTTCCTCAATATGGATGAAATGGAAGGATCCGATATTCGCCAGTCTTTAAGGCTTTTAGTTCAATGACCATGACTTCGATGGGTTCCTCTGATTCATTGATGTCGCCATGAAGCGTGCCCTGAGGATCTGCCGCTAGCCAGTAGGCCGAACCGGTATCGAAATTGAGATTCGACATTTCATCCGTTTCTTCGATTAGAGAAGAGAAAACATTTAGTGTTCGGGCATATTGCCAGTGCTCGTCGGATAGCCCAAATTCCAACTGAAAGTTGCCAGGGTTTTCAAAAATATTTTTGGACCATACTCCCATTTGTTTTGGCATCACTATTCGAGCAAGAGTTAGGTGAGGACGATAATCATTGCCTGTCGCATTCAATGGTTTAATCCCAAAACGTTTTAGTACATTTACTGCCGCTTGGTGCACCTTCATGATTGGAGAAGACTCCTCACCTCTTTTGACGGCTAATTCTACCCAAGTTGTTCCTTCATAGGGCCCAATCCCTTCTATAAAAGAAACTCCCACAAACAAAGGAGCAAAAGGTTCGAACTTTGCATTTACCATTTCCTTACACATATCAGCCCACACCTCTTCAGCTTGGTGCGGAGATTCACAGTCAAACTGAACTACAGTAATATGGGGAGAAGATGTGCCATTTGCATTGAGAAGATAACGAGGTTGACAATGGCTGTATAACGCCTGTGAAACCTCTACGTATTTTGGTGCTTGTTCAGGTGGAGGAGTAAGAACTATAGTATAAGGCATTTCCCATTCCGTATCATATTCATAACTGTCCAGATAAGCACTTCTCTGCATTATTGAACAATTTACGCGATCCTATACTTGTGCAGTTGATGATTGTTGGCTCGTCCAAACTCAGGACATCTTCTAAATTTTCAAAATGCCGTTGAATCAAGACCGCCCCTTTCGCTATTACCTTGGAATACAGGTCTTCCACAAACAATTTTCCATCAATGCCAAGCTGGTGGATCTTTCGCCCGGTTTTAGTCACTCCATTATCAAAATGAACAACGACTTTTTCACCTCGATGCTTGGTTGTGATCGCTTCTTGAGAAGTCGCTGTTTTGAAACTGTAAGATTCGATAAAGCGCACACCTGCAAACTGAGGGTGGTCTCCCGTACTCTCGAGGAAGCGTTTCTGAGAGATGTCTAACATTCGTTGATTCATTTCTTTCTTTTCGATGGGTGCATCTTCGGGCAGAACAAACGGGCTCCAGATCCCAGCAGCAACATTCGATGTGAGATTAGGACTCTCCACTCATCGGAATAGATAGAGACTTCATAACCCTGGTCTAAAAGATCATAGGCAGTTGCCAATCCCGCAACACCAGCGCCCAAAATGGCTACCGATCTGGAGTGAGGATTTTGGGCATTTAACATATCCACGACTTCTTTAGCTCCACCTAGACAAAGAGTGAGCCCAGAACCACCATAGCCATAATTATGGAGAATCAATTTATTTTGGAGCACCTCGGCTTCGATACGCACTCCGCTTGTCCTATAGGGGCGAATTCCTACATTCGTCCCCAGAATATTCTCTCTCGAGAAATTAGGAGTTTTGAGATAGACGTGCTCAACTCCAAATAGAGAAACACAAAAAAGAACAAAGAAACCGATTTTATATTGCATGGGGACATCTGCCTAAAAACATGTGAAAACATACTGATCTACTCCCGAAAAGTCAAGCTTTTCTATTTATTTGTTTGTGCTTTTTAGAAATAGTTGCCAAGTATTCAAAAAATCCGTAAAATCCTTCCCCAGAACTCATAAAAAATGGCCAAGATGGAGAACAAAAGATGAGATTTTTTTACCTGTTTTTATGCGCTCCTCTTATCTCTCTATTTTCTACACAAGGCCTGGAATACACACATCTGGAAATCCCGAATTCTTCATATTTTACTTACATTACAGGCTCCCAATCTATTCACGTTATAGAGATCGATCAATCTTTATATGAAATAAAGCCAATCAAAGCTTTGGATAATGGAATTGGAAGAGAATCCGTTCTTTCGATCAGCACACGCTATGGGGCCGTAGCATCTGTTAATGGAGGGTTTTTCTCAATAGGAGGAACCTTCGATGGGAAATCTTGCGGCACTCTAAAAATTCATGATTGGTATGCACTTCCAACGAAACCAAGAGGTTGTATTGGGTGGTCATTTGAAAATCAAAGTCCTAAAATGGACCGTCTTTTGGTAAGTACCACTGTAAATTACAACCTCAACCAGTTTCCTGTTGATGGTTTGAATCGCCCACGAAAAGAAAGAGAAATCATCCTTTTTACGCCCTGTTTTCATAGAACAACCCTAACCAATCCGGATGGAGAAGAGATTGTTGTTGTGGACGGCATAATCCAGTCTATTTTAAAAGGAGGAAGTACCAAAATTCCTGAAAATGGGCTGGTACTCTCTATTCAAGAAAAGCACCCCCTCTTTAACAGTTTTGAAATTGGAATGCCTCTTACGGTTACCACACAAATCAATCCATTGATGGGGGTAACATCTTCCGATGAATGGGAGTCTCTTGACTATATTGTTGGAGGCACTCCCCTTCTCCTACACCACAACGAAAGAATCATAGATTTTGAATGTGAACAAATAACTATCCCCACTTTTTTGACTAACAAACACGCAAGAACAGCAGTAGGTATATTACCTAACGGTAATTGGATTTTCGTAGTCATTGATAAAACGGGTCTTTTTGACGGAATGACGATGTACGAACTTGCTGACCTAATGGCAAACTTGGGGTGTGTGCATGCTCTTAATTTAGACGGAGGAGGAAGCTCTACAATGGTATGTGAAGGCGTCATTAAAAATTCTCCTCATGGCGACGAAGATGAAGGCGCAGGGCAAAATACTGTCCGTCGAGTATCTGATGCTATTGTGGTGCTTCCGAAGTGATTCAAAAAATGGGACATTCTCTTTGTTGAAATTTTGAGTCACGTGAAATTCCCCCCTGAGGGGGAAAGTGGGATACTTTTTGTTGATTCAAAAAGGATTACAGTTCAGTCTGTTGTCGATTTATCCTGGATAATTATTGACCGTTTTAATTTATTTATATAGAAAATTAAATTTTTTTATGTTATAATTATCGCATAATTAAACTTTAAAAACGGATAAATTAATGTCAGTCAACAATGTTGGGTCGAACCCTGTAATAGCCTGTTCGACGTCATCAAAAACCAATTCTTCGGGTTGTTTCGGTATAAATCGGTCTTCGGAAAATGAACTGCAGCACATTCTGCCCTATTTAACAACAGAAGAACTACAAAATATTGCGTATCTCAATAAGAGCATAAGTTCCAGAGTAGCAGCAGCAGCTAAGTTTAGTGAGATTGCTATAATCAAGAATTTTATCTGTGTTCTAATTCAGGAATTGAATGAAGAAAGATTTTCAGAACAAAGAGAGACGCTTGTAAAAATTTTGGACAATGTAACTGCCCAGAATTCAGCAAAAAGAAGGAAGCTTTTAAAAATTTTGGACAATGCAACTAACCAGAATTCAGAAAAAAGAAGGACGCTTTTAAACATTTTGGACGATGTAACTGCCCAGAATTCAGAACAAAGAGAGACGCTTTTAAAAATTTTGGACAATGTAATTGCCCAGAATTCAGAAAAAATAGGGGTGCTTTTAGAATTTTTGGACAATGCAACTGTCCATAATTCAGAACAAATAGAGATGGTTTTAGAAATTTCGGAAAATAATTTAACAAATCTGAAAGGATACATCTTCAATGTAAAAGGAAAATTAATCAACGTAATAAACACATTGGATACGGAGACGGCAGAGGATCTACCAAATAATGTACGCTTTCCGTCTTTTTGCGAAGATATTTTTGCATTGGCTGCATTGGAAAGACAAATAGATGAGGCTCATCTTAACCTTGATGAAAATGAGAGATGGGATGCGCTCGGAGATATTTCTCTAGATTTAGCGCGAGCAGGCAATATTGGCCGAGCTATCGCCGTTGCTAGATCGATTCCTGACGAATATAAAAAAGGGCGTGCGCTCAAGGAGATTTCTCTATCTCTAGATTTAACGCGAGCAGTCAATATTGGCCGAGCTATCGATCTTGCTGAATCGATTCTTAGCGAAAATGTGAGAGGCAGTGCGCTCAAGGGGATTTCTCAAGCTTTAACGATAACAGACAATATTGACCGGGCTATCGATGTTGCTGAACAGATTCCTGACAAAATGGTGAGGGCGCATGCGATCTGGAATATTTCTCAAGCTTTAACGGAAAAAGGCCATATTGACCAAGCTATCGATCTTGCTGAATCGATTCTTAGCGAAAATGTGAGAGGGAGTGCGCTCTGGAATATTGCTCAAGCTTTAACGATAACAGACAATATTGACCGGGCTATCGATGTTGCTGAACGGATTCCTGACAAAATGGTGAGAGCGCATGCGATCTGGGAAATTGGTCAAGTTTTAACGAAAGCAGGCAATATTGGCGAAGCTATCGCTGCTAAATTGATTTCTGGCAAAAATATGAGCGGGAGAGGGTATGCGCCCTGGGCTATTTCCAATTAATAAGGCCGATTCTTGAGAGGGTGTCTACAATGTGAGCTTCTGTCGATTTTTGGGTTCTTTTGAGCCGATTTTCGATTCAAATTGTGGGGGTAATATCAACTTTCGTATATGACCCCCACAATTTGAATCGAAAATCGGCCAAAATAATCCCAAAAA
>DATIHO010000093.1:0-7845 GCA_035480615.1 Chlamydiales bacterium
AAAGGAAAAGTACTTGAATAGAGTTGGAAATCCAGCCCCACTGAAAAATCGCCAAAACCGCCTGACGTCTTCCCGTGAGTCGAATTGATGAAAAATTGAGGAATGATATTGAGATCCATCCACGGGGTTAAGCCGAAAAACCACAGATATTGATTGTTGAAACTAAAAAAATTATGTGCTCTTGAAACCGAATCCCAGTCTTCATCATAACGCCCTGTATTGGTCGTGAAATAGGCATAGGATTGAATCTCAAAATCGCCAAAAGGAACAACAGAGCCTGTAGGAGAGATTAAAGTGCCGGTCAACCAGGGACTCGGGGTCTCTTCAGCCAATGGAGGCGACGGAACTGGCGCAGGAGGCTGATACGGCTTCTGTTCGTGCCTTCGCCAGTCGTGCCTAGGCAAGTAATGCTGGGTGTCTGCCGACGCAACAGACAAAAAAGCAGAAAACACAAAAGCAGCGAATTTCATAAGTGGTATTACTTTGGGTATATATAACAAAAAAAAATTTGGCAAGTGGGTGCGGATTTTTAACGAAAAATATCAACGGAATAGATAACCTGAATTATGCTACCCCTTTCACGATCGACAAACCGCGGGAGCTTTCACGCAGTCCAGTGTTATGAATTTTTGGGAAAGAGCACTAGACCCTGATGTGCAAAAACGGGTTCAAGCCTGGCTTGATGGCCCGTTTGACGCAGAGACAAAAGCTGAGATCCATCGGCTGATTTCCGAAAACTCTAAAGAATTATCCAATGCCTTCTTTAAAGATCTCTCTTTCGGCACCGGAGGCATGCGCGGGATTATGGGCATCGGAACCAACCGGATGAATATTTATACGATCCGCATCGCGACGCAAGGATTGGCGAACTACTTAAATGAGCAGCCTCAGCCGGAAAATGGATACACTGTTTTTATCGGGTATGACGTACGCGAGCATTCCCGCTTATTTGCTGAAGAGACAGCTCGTGTGCTTGCGGGCAATGCAATCCAAGCATTTATTTCGAAGGAAATTTGTCCAACCCCTCTGGTTTCATTTGCATGCCGCTACCTGGCCTGCAGCTCTGCGATCGTCATTACAGCTTCCCATAATCCTCCTCAATATAACGGCTATAAAGTCTATTGGAGCGACGGAGGGCAGGTCGTTCCTCCTCATGACACGGGAATCATGAATGAAGCGCATAAGGTCGAAACCATCCACCTTGCCCCTCTGGACTCTCCTCTCATCCAATGGGTGGGCCGCGAAATCGACGAAGCTTATTTGAAAGAGCTAAGGCCGCTCAAACTTTTACCTAAAATCAATGGCGAAGCATTGCATATCGTTTATTCCAATTTACACGGCACCGGGATTCGGATCATCCCGGAAGCTTTGAAACAACAAGGCTACGGACAGATCGCATTGGTTGAACCTCAACTGCCTCTAGATGGAAAATTCACAAACGCCCCATCCCCAAATCCCGAAGAAGAAAAAGCGCTTGAGATCGGCATGCGACAGCTTATGGACACTGGAGCAGATCTTTTGTTAGCGACCGATCCTGACGCCGACCGAATTGGAGTGGTCGTTCGCGATGGGAACAACGCGGTACGGCTCACAGGAAACCAAACGGCATGCATCTGCCTCGAGCATATTTGCAGTTGTCTAAAAATGAAGGGAGAATTTCCCGAAAACGCCGGTTTCATCAAAACGATCGTAACAACGGAACTATTTAAACGGATCGCTGAGGATTTTGGTGGAACCTGCATCGATGTCCTAACCGGCTTTAAATATATCGCTGAAATGATTCGATTATGGGAGAATAGTTTTGATGGGCTGCAATATATTTTTGGCGCAGAAGAATCGTACGGATGTTTATTTGGGACATTTGTACGGGACAAAGATGCAATTTCCGCATGTTGTTTAGTTGCGGAAGCCGCGGCGTTTGCCAAAACAAATCATCAAACCCTTGTGGAAAAGCTCTATGAGATCTATCGAAAATATGGAATGCATAGAGAGTCGCTCACCTCTTTGACTTTCACCGATTCGTCTGCCGGCCTCAAAAAAATTGAAACTTTGATGCAAAAGCTCCGCTTCCATCCTCCATCATCTCTAGGAAATTTGGAAATCGTCAAGATGGAAGATTATCTCAATGGGAGTATGCCCCTGCCTCAATCGGACGTCCTCCGCTTTTGGCTCTCCGACGGGTCCAAATTGGTGATCCGTCCTTCCGGTACCGAACCAAAAATCAAAATCTATGCGGAAGTGATGGGCGAATGCGGGGAGGATATGCAAGATAGCATCCGCTTTTACGATGAGCGTTTGAAGCAGCTGGTCGATCATTTTCAACAAGAGATCTAGATATTCTTTCTGGGATATTTCACCCGAACATGATAAGTAATTTGCAATGTTTTCACGAGTACTTTCTTCACACGACTGAGCTCTTCGAAAGTGAGCTTACATTCATTGAATTGCCCATCTTCCGCTTTTTCCTGAACCAATCGGTCGATCATTTCGCCGAGCGTTATTTCATTGATCTCTTCCATGGATCTTGACGCTGCTTCGATGCTATCGCAGATCATAATGATTGCCGATTCTTTCGTGCGGGGCTTTGGCCCCGGGTAGCGGAATTGCGATTCATCCACTTCCGCTGCATTGCCTCCTTTCAATTCAAGTTGTTTTCGATAAAAATAATAAACCAGGGTGGTTCCATGATGTTCGCGGATGATGTCAATAAAAGGATCCGGAAGTTTGTATTTACGGGCAATCGCCACGCCATCGGCTACGTGAGAAATGATCACCTGCGCCGATTCAATCGGCGTCAAGAGTTGATGGATATTGAGGGTTCCCTGCTGGTTTTCCGTGTAAAACTGAGGATTGTTCATCTTGCCAATATCGTGATAGAGAGTCGCCACTCTGCAAAAAAGGCCATTCGCCCCGATCGCCGCCGCGCATGTTTCAGCAAAATTTCCCAAGACAAGAGAGTGCTGGTAGGTACCGGGCACTTCCATGGCAAAACGACTTAAAAGCTCACTATTTGGATCCATGTATTCCATCAGCGTCATATCAGTTAACACGCCAAAAAGCGATTCCAGAACGGGCAATAAGCCAACGACAAGAACGCCCGTCGCAAAAAGAAATCCAAACGATCCAAGCACATCAATCGCAAAAGCGGAGGAAATCCAATGATTTTCACTTAAAACATAGGCGTAAAGGACCGGAATCGAACTCAGCCACGATTTTGCGCAAATGATAAAGACCTCTTTCCTTCTTCGAATGCTTCGGGACGTGATGATCACGGCAATGGAGGTGACAAGATTCAAGACGAGGAAGTGGCTATGGTCGATCGCGAGGCTGACTGACAGGATGATGGAGAGAAAAGTAGCGGCGAAAAGGGCGGTTCTTGGCGAAAGCAGGATGCAAATTAATAGGGTCGCAAAAGGAGCGACGATCGGATAACGGATCGCTTGAATGGCGCTGGAAGAGCTTTTAATTAAGAGATATTCAGTCAATTTCGCAAAAATCAACGTCAAGATGACAATGCAAACAAAAAGAGAGAGCTTTTGCAAAGAGCGGATAAAAGCCGGCTGACTGATCCGAAAATAAAGACCGCTTACACTGACAAAAATAATCGACAGCAAAGCACTTGCAATGATTGTCAAGGGATCCCAAAGGCGTCTGCTTTCAGAAATTGCCTGCTTCATCGACTGCATCATTGTGATATGGCGTGAAGTAATCCTCTCTCCCGGATCAAGGATTCGCGTGCCCGAATAAACTTTCGTCATTTTATCGGGGACCGTCCGACTGACCTGGCTTCGAATCGCGTGCTCCAAAGCGGCGTCTTCTACAAGATCGAGATGAACGGATTGGAAAAAATCGATCACATAGCGGATGGCTTCGGGGTGGGATTCCCCCGCCTGCGTGACCTGGGCCGCAATTTTTTCCCAAAAATCGACAGGAGGCGCCATCTCTTTATTTTCAGGGACGTATTCAAAATAGAACGTATCGGGAAAGGCAAGCGCCTTGATTTTTTGAATCGTACGGGGATCAGTGAAACGGCTTTCTAAAAGAACCGTCTCAATCTCATCTGCCGTTTTATACATTTCCTCAAAAGTGCTGGAAGGCAAGGAAGAACGCCAATCTTTACTATGAATCAATATATCTTCCAATTGATAGCGCGTTTCCCGGATTTGCTTATCGTCGATCTGATAAATTTTTCCCACATCCTGCATCGCCTGCTGCTTTAAGATGATGGTCGTCTCATAATCGGGAAACTCGAAATCGATCTGCGCAATGACATATCGGCTGGCCATCGCATTCAGTTCTAAAACATCGAGGCGCACCTCCCGAAAATGGAGGAAAAGAGCCAGAAAGAATGCGCAAACCGCTCCTATAATGAGCCGCCACACCCGGTGATTCGAGGCAAGCCATTCGCGCCACCCCTGTCGAATGAGGTCTTCTTTCATAGCTTTAGTTTATCATAATGGATAATATTGCCATCCGAATCAAATTTTCATATAATAGATCAATTCATGACAACAGCCCAAAAATACAAAATTCTTGCTCAACGCTATCGGCCCCAAACTTTTGCGGAAGTCGTGGGCCAGGAATCGATCGTTACGACTTTAAAAAATGCCCTTCGCTTCGATAGGGCCGCCTATGCCTATTTATTCTGCGGATCGCGCGGGGTGGGAAAGACGTCTCTGGCCCGCCTTTTTGCAAAAGCTCTCAATTGTCAAAAAAAAGAGGCTCATTGCGAACCCTGTAATCGCTGCTCCTCCTGCCTGGAGATTGGGACGGGCCAATCGCTCGACGTCATCGAAATCGATGGAGCCTCCAACCGGGGCATCGACGACATTCGGCAAATCAATGAAACCGCCCTCTATTCCCCAAGTGCGGGGCACTACAGAATTTATATCATCGATGAAGTTCACATGCTCACAAAAGAGGCCTTTAACGCCCTGCTTAAGACTCTGGAAGAGCCTCCTGAAAAAGCCAAATTTTTTTTTGCCACCACCGAACCGCATAAAGTCCTTCCCACCATCATCAGCCGTTGCCAACGTTTTGATTTAGGACGCATCCAATTGTCTCAAATTACATCGAAGCTGGAACAAATTGCCACAGATTTGGGACGCTCATGCGAACCTGAGGCGCTTCACTTGATTGCCGCTTTTTCCGATGGCAGTTTGCGCGACGCCGAATCCATGTTTGATCAAATTCTCTGCTTTGCCGAGGGAACGGTCACAACAGAGATTGTGCGAACTTCTTTAGGCTTGATTCCTCAGGAACATTTTTTTGCGCTGGATCTCGCTTTTGCCGAGGCAAAACTCCCCTTCGCTTTCGAACTTGCCGAAACGCTGTTTGTTTCCGGAAAAGATCCGATCCATTTTTACGCTCAGCTCATTGAACATGTGCGCAATCTTTTAAGCGCTTCCGTAGTGGGAGAAAAGGGACTGGCTTTTCCTCCTGCCCTTACAACTCGATACCTCCAATCTTGCCGGCTCTATTCTTCCTCGCAATGCCTTTACTTGCTGGAATATCTCCTCCGCCTGGAGCCTCAAATTCAAAAAAGTTCTTGTCAAAGAGTCGCGCTTGAATCGGCTCTTTTACATTATCTACAAAGCAAGCATCGGATTCCTATTGAAACATTGGTACGCCGCCTTACTGAAATGGAAGAGGAATTGAAAAAAAATATTCAATCCACGCCGGACACCCCTCAAAAAGGGGCCGATCCGCCGCTCCAAAGTCTTGATCCACGCATCGAAAGAGACAAGTTGACACTCAAAACAGTGCCCTTTAATCCATTGACTCTTGAAGCGCGAAAAGAGGGATCGGCCGCCATTTCCCACACCCCTTCGGCAAATGCGCTGCAGCCTGCGGATCCGATTGTCAACGAGAGTCATATAATACCCGGCGGGCAGCCGCATGCGAATGTTGCCGGGAAGCAGGAGCCATGCGAGCGGGCTTCAGACGTCGGCGAACATCCAAGACATCACCGCTCGCGCTATGATACTTTGATGCGGTTTGCGGCGACAGAATTGGAAGGAATACTAAAAACCTAAGAGGAAACAATGGGAAGCGGTTTTTCGAAAATGAAAAAACAGATGCGGATGATGCAGAATCAAATGGGACAGATGAAGGAAAACTTGCAGAAAACGATCGTTGAAGGCAGCGCCGGAAACGGTTTAGTAACGCTCACATTGAATGGAGAAAAAGACTTAAAAAAAATCACTATCCATCCCGAATGCATCAGCGATCTCGAAGGGCTTCAAGACTTGATTGTAGCTGCATTTGAAGATGCAAGTCAAAAATTATGCCAATCGCAATAGACCTCTTCTATACCCAATAGTAAGTGGGCCGCAATAGGATCGAAGCAATGACGACAATCGCGAAAATAGTTAACATGAATGTCAAAATGGGCTGTTCTTGAACAGCATGGAAGATTTCAGACCTGACATAAGGCGAACGGACATGAACTACCCTATTCGGAGCCAGGAAGGTCGGAGCAAAAAAGGAAGAAAAGGGGCTGCAGCGATTCCAGGCATGCAGTCTACTGCCCGGCCTGATTCGATGGAAACAAGAGCTTGTCCTATAATCTCCTGAAATACGTTCCCGCGTCCTTCCCATTCTTCGTGGAAGAGCGAATCTTATAGAATCATCTGACATCCTTGTGCGAGTAACCATGCGCATCTCCTTTAGGGACTGGTTTTGAGGAAAGTGAGTATGCTATATCGAGCATAACAAATCAATAGACCCGTTCCTACAAAGGATTGAATCAATGGACAACACGTTTATTTTTAGACGCGCTGAACAAAAAGATCTTTTAGATATTATCCGTTTATTATCTGAAGATGAACTTGGGATGAACCGTGAGCTATTTGATTACAATCACATCCAACCATGCTATCAAAGGGCTTTCGATGAAATTAACTCTGATTCAAACCAATTTTTGATGGTTCTAGAAAAAGATGCAAAAATCGTGGGCACATGTCATCTGACATGTATGCCTTCTTTGACTTTTCAGGGAAGTAAGCGAATGAACATCGAAGCTGTGCGAGTAGACCAGACTCTTCGCAACCAAAAGATCGGAAATTATATGCTCCAACAATCCATACAAATGGCTAGAAAAAATCTTTGTAAAATTGTCCAACTCACTACAAACAAAAAACGTCTAGCGGCTAAAAAATTTTACGAAAAAATTGGATTCGAAGCGACTCATGAGGGAATGAAATTGTACTTGCAGGCCGATGAATAGATCTACTCCATTCCTGCTCAAAAGAGATGAGAGAAAGGATGATCGACTAGCAACTTGGATTACTAGCCGCCTGTCCAAGAATCGATAAAGCCTCTCAAGAAATTGAGATCTTTCAGAAAATTTTTGCCAAATATAGTGAATTGGAATACGCTGCTCCTTCATGCATAAAAAAGGATAAAATATGGGTGGAATTCTCAGTCTGTATAAACACCAGTCACATGTATCGCATACAAATCAAAACGATCACGCCCAAACATCCGACCCTGAGTGGATCAAAGAGTTTAGACTGGCGTATGTACACGCTGTGGTTCATCCTGAGAACGAACAGATTGCATCTCTACTCGAATCAAGTACAGAATTCAGAAAACAATATTTTAATTTAAAAAAAATTAGGGATATACATTCTGAAGATTTTTTAGTTCGTGATCTTTATAACAGAACTGTAAACAAGATAGATCAGCTGCCAGGCCAGGACGCCTGCAAAGTCGGTCCACCACAGAGATAGACACCACAGAGTCTGCGAAGCGCGGCAATTTTTGGGAGCGCGAGGGCTTCCCTCGCCTCTGTGGTATCAGTCTCGGTGGTTATAATGAATTGCTGACTTTGCAGGCCTCCTA
>DATIHO010000094.1:0-5368 GCA_035480615.1 Chlamydiales bacterium
AAAACTGTTCCGCTTGACCCTCACGTATACGTCATTCCTTATAATGGTCGCATTCTTTAAAATCATAGGGATATTAAAGAAGGAAAAGTCGATGGCTTATACAGTTAAAAAATTAAGTGAACTTTCTGGTGTGACCGTACGCACGCTCCATTTCTACGAGGAAATCGGGTTGTTGAAACCCGCCTACCATGGCTCTAACGGTTACCGGTATTACGAGGAAAAGGAGCTCTTACAGCTCCAGCAGATCTTGTTTTTTAAGGAGTTAGGTCTTTCGTTGAAACAGATCCAAAAGGTTCTGGGGAGAAGCGATTTTGACCAGCTTTCAGCCCTCTACTCTCATAGAAAATCTTTGAACCAAGAATGGGAGAAAATAGGGCTGCTGCTTAAGACCGTCGACAAAACCATTAAGCACTTGAAAGGAAAGAGAAAAATGAAAGACAAAGAAATTTTCGACGGATTCAATATTACCTTGGTAAAGGCTAAGGGAGGTCACCTTTCTGTGGCTGAAGAGCTCGTTGCTAAAGCCGCAAAGAACCCGACGAAGACCATCCAAGATGTTGAAAAAAGAGGGAAGGAGTTCTACGAAAAGAATACAAAAACAGCGCATGCTATTTTTAAAGAGCTTGTGCACTGCATCGAGAAGGGGCTAGATCCTGCTTCAGATGAGGTGCAGAAGGTCATCAAGAAGCACCACACTTTTATGGAGCAGAACAGCAATGCGACCCAAGAGGTGTATAAAGCCTACGCTCAATTGTACGCAGAACACCCAGCATTTCGAAAACAGCTAGACCTATTTCATCCGCAACTCGCTGAATTTATGGCAGAAGCGATGAAAGTTTTCGCTGATCGAAAATTGTCCTAATCAACTAAACGCCCCCCAGCAATGGGGGGTAATTTTCAACGTTTCTGGTCCTGGTTTAAGAATAGCGAAAGTGTTTCACATAAATGCCTGTTGTAGTTGACGTAACGTAATGTTCTATTCTGGTAATATCTACAATCCAGGAGACTATTTATGGAATATAGTATTACTTCCTTAGCCAAGCAGGCCCGGGTGACGGTCCGCACCTTGCGCCACTATGATCAGGTTGGTTTATTAAAACCGGAGAGATTGGATCCATTCCGCGCCTCGCAAAACGCGATGAAAGAAATGGAGGAGATCCAGGTTAAGGAATTTGGGAAAGAAACCATCGAGAAAGGGAAGGAGAAACTAGATGCTCTCTCCGCGGACGAGGTAGATGAGCGGACTCATCGTGAGAGCATGTCAAGAAACCAAGGTGAATTATCCAAACATCTACGATCGACATTGGCAGGACTTCAAAAGGAACCAGAAACGATAAGAAACCTGTTTCAGGCCCCCTCAGTTCGTTACGCCGCCTGAGTCACCTGTTTGACTAGCGGAGTAATAACTTCCCTTTTTGCTGTTTATAAATTCAAAACTTTTGTAGATCTCCGGGTCGTATCCCAGATGTATGTAGTCCGAGCCTACAAACCCAATTGCAGGATAGAAAGCTGTCGCTTGAAAATTCGCTTTCCGGGTCACTAAAACAATTTTCTCGAGTTCAGGAAATCTCCCGAGAACAGAGAAAACGAGATTTTTGCCAATGCCGTTTCTTTGAGAATTCGGATCTACAATCAGTTCTGAAAGATATACAGAAGCTGGATAAGCCTTCATCTCAAAAATAGCGAATCCAACAGGGATTGCTTCTTTCCAGGCAGTGACAATTTGAAGAGAGCAATCTGATTGTTCTAAATTTTTTGAAAGCTCCTGTATGTAATCATCAGTCCATTTCTCCAAGCTCCCTTTTAACCCCATTGACTCGTCGATCTTGAAGCTCCCAGATAGCAGCTCTTCTTCTGGGATATCTTTATAGCATTGGTACACCGCCTCAACAGATACTCGCTTGAATGCCTCTTCATCTAAAGAGTTTTTCCACTCGTAGGTAACGCCTTCGATCACTTCACAAAAGGGTGATCCGATTAGAAGGGGGTGAGTTTCCAGCTCGCAAAATAGCAAAACCGGGGCAAAAACCATGGAAACAATTTGAAAAAGCAAACGGGCCTCCACTAACTATCCATTGAAGTAAAGAAGAGATTTTACCCAGCTATTTCACGAAAGTCAAGGCCAGAGCGAACGGGGAGACTCCATAGCTGTGCACTAATCTCTCTCATTTTTCGCTCTTGTGATCCGTCAGTATTTCATCGATAATCTGCCAGGATCGCGCGGCTTCAAAATTCATGTTTGTTAAGTCATCCACGATGTAAATCAAGGCTTTCCATAATGTCCAAGCGCGACCGCGCATCCACGTGTCGGCATCGAGGGGAAGCAGGGAACGAAATATTTTCCGGCTTTCGTCTTTAAACAGGGTCCAGGTAATCGCCAAATCACACGCAGGATCGCCGATTCCCAACTGTCCGAAGTCTATGATGCCACGGAGTTGCCCTTCTCGTACGAGTAGGTTGCCTGCGCTCATATCGCCATGAATCCAGACAGGTCTTTTAGCCCATTGAGTTGAAAGCGCCGATTCCCAGAGATCGGTCGCCGTTTCTATATCCATTTTATCTTTCAAGATTGCAAATGCCCGCCGCGTCTCTCCATCGTAGATAGCTAAAGGTCCTCCACGATAGAAATTATGGGGTCCAGGCAAAGGGCCATTCGTCGAGTCAATAGAATGAAGTGCGATTAAAAATTGAGCGAGAAGAGTGGCAAAGTCATTGAGGTTGGCTATCTCAGCGGATGCAGCAGGTTCGCCTTCAATCCAACAATAGACAGACCACTTCCAGGGATAGCCCTCTCCAGGTTCTCCCATAGCCAACGGCCTAGGAATTTGAAGAGGGAGTAAAGGAGCTAATCTGGGCAGCCAATCATGTTCCTTCTCCACTTGATTCGCGTAGCGTGCGGCGCTGGGCATGCGTACGAGCATCTCCTCTCCCAAATGAAAGGTTCTGTTATCCCATCCGCTGCGAGCAACTGGGCTTACAGAGAGATCCTTCCATTGAGGAAATTGAGAGGCGATCAGACGTCGGACAAGGTTGTCGTCTATTTTCAATTCAAAATCTCCGCCTCTTCAAGGAACTGTTTAACTCTAGGAGCTCTTTGGGAGAATTCTATTTTTTGGTCGCGAATCAGATAAGCAAAAGGAAAACGACGCTCCCCTTTTTCAATCCACCCCACGAACCATCCATATTCTAGCCCATCTGAAGAGCTTCCCCCTCCTGTTTTCCCATAGAGTTGCCAATGATTGGCAAGCTCTTCTCGAAACATCAAGACCTTGGTCATTTGGAGAGCCTGTTGCGAAACAGGAAATTGCCCTTGGATCATTTTCTGAAGAAAGGTCACTTGCTCTTTTGGGGATATTTTTAAAGATGAATCAATCCAAGCTGGATCGACTGGCCCCGGACTAACGAGCCCGCCAGACAAGTCCTCATTTCCATAACTAAATGAAGCTAAGTATTTTTGTAACCCCTCTTGCCCTACCTGTGAGGCAAGAATTTTAGAATACCAAACACAAGAGTGCCTCATCCACGAAAGAGGGTTTTGTGCAGTTTCCCATGCCGGAAGATATGCCTCGTATCCCACTTGAAATTCCCAAGTAGGAATTTCTGGATCTTTTAGAATCCCCATATCGTAACCTATTAAGCTGAGAGCTATTTTGAAGGTGGAATAGGGACTTACTCTCTCATCCAAAGCATCTCCAACTGCATAAATTGGATCACCCGTTGCCCCATGGATCACTAAGAAAGTCTCTTTCGTAAAGAGACAGCCATGTACAACGATGAAAAAAAGGGAAAGGAGGCTCAGACCACGTTTCATGGAGTTTTTTTCGTCTTGTGAAGGGGTTTTATCAGCCATAGAAGCAGATCATCATCGAGAGGATAAGATTGGCCAGCCACAGTCGGATGTCCTTTGTAGGTGATGCCACTTCCATCGGGAATATAGCCCAACTGGAAGTAAAGCCGCTGCGCTGACCCATAATCACGATAGAGCCCAACCCCAATCCCTATTTGTTCATATCCTTCCTTGGCTGCAAGATTCTCGATCCACTGGATCAGCGCCGTTCCGAGTCCTTGTTTGCGATGATCCTCATGAATCCAAATGGCATTCACGTCCGGAATGCGGCGACTTAAGAAAGAAGGACATTCTGATTTGCGAAGCAAGCTACCATAGCCCAGGATTTCCTGATTTCTCTCTATAAGTGCTACCGTGCGAATCCCGCTTTCCTGTTCTTCATAATAGGTATTCCAAAGCGCGGCGGTCTTTTCAGGAGTAGACCAGGGAAAGGAATAACGCTTTATGATTTGCGGTAAATCCGTTTTTTGCAGAGAACGTATCAGAATGGAGCGCCTACCTGTCATATTTGCATCCTGCAATTGAAGATTTAATCCTTTCGATATTTTCGGCAAGAGTGGCGTAGTGAGTATCTAGCCACAGATCATAAGTGACATCGACATGTGTCTTATAAAATTGTCCACGCGCTGATCCTATAATTCTGTTCCCTCGTTCTTTTTCCCTTTGCTCTAAAATGGGAAGAGGTGCATGTACTCCTATCCACAAGACGTTGAACCGTTTCAATAGTTCTTTCCACTCGGCTACTTGATTTTTACCCAATGGGATATCATCGATGATAAGGGAATGTCCCATTTCGGCCAACACAAGAGCCACTTGCTGGAATGTGACCACAATCTTTTCAGCAAATGGGCCCATCTGGAGTTCCTGAATCAGATTCCCTGATTCATCGGTCCCTTTTTTCCAGCTGTATCCAAGAGGAGCGACTCCTCCTGTCCAATCATTGATCTTTTCTGGCATCCAACCAATGATTTTATCGATGCCTACGTGCAAAAGGGGAGCTTCAAACGCATGCTGTACGGCCTTAGCCAGGGTTGTTTTGCCGCTGCTTGACGGTCCATTCAAGTAGATGATCTGCACAGAATTGTTTGTCATAGGGGCTTTCCCTTAAGAGGAGCCATCTTTGGAATGGCTTCCCACAAAACAGTTTCAGTAGATATTACCAGAATACACCATTACATTGCGTCAATTGCAAGAGAGGCTCACCCCCCAAATAAAGATTAGTCATTTGTCCAACGTTGGACAAATTATTCGGAGCCAAAAATAATGCTTGGTGGGTATCTAAGGATTGAATCTCCATCCATCATACAAGCGTTGAGGGTCAAGATGGAGTAGGTTGAGTTTGAGCTTGTATGCCCTCCAATAGGGGCAATGAGCTTTGATAAAATAAGGCGATAGACAGGGCAACAACGTAAAAATTGCCTTCCCCGTCTTATCTCCAGTGGGGCAGCTCACCTGTATCTTCTAAATCCTGACGGAAGCCATCGGTACAGCCCTTCGAGTAATATTGGACTGTGGGAGTAA
>DATIHO010000095.1:0-16201 GCA_035480615.1 Chlamydiales bacterium
TTTCGAACGCTGGAGCAGAGGGTATAAACAACAAGATTAAAACGATGAAAAGGCAGGCATATGGATTCCGAGATATTGAATATTTCAAACTGCGACTCTACCACCTACATGAATCCAGGTACGCATTTGTCGGATGAACCACATTATTTTTGATAAATGGTATAATATCAACTTTCGTATATGACCCCCACAATTTGAATCGAAAATCGGCCAAAATAATCCCAAAAATCGACGAAGCCTCACTTTGTAGACACCCTCTCATCTGTTCTCCCCAACCGCGAACGCGAACGCCTGATAGACCGCCTCTGGTGCTCTACTTCTAAATACGTGCGCTATAATTATTATTAATGCGCTAACTGTCGAGAGTACGAGTTGTAATGTTCGCGCTATTATTAAGAGTGGCAACCCTATGGCGATTGTTAGTGCCCAAATTACTGCCCCGTATATTATCAGGAATGAGAGTGAGAACATCACTGATGCGCATACTGCTATTCCAGGAGATACTCCCCGTTCAACCAGACAATGAACTAGATAATCACATAAACGATCAGCTAGCCCACCTGGAGAAAGATCAAGCTCCGGTGCCCTTGGAACTGGATCGGGTTCAGCCGCAACTGGAAGAAGCGGTGCCTCCTCACCTGGATTAAGTTCCGGTGCCTCCTCACCTGCTTCAAAGTTCCATTCAGGAAGTATTGGCTGCTCAGCTGCAGGAGGTATCGGTGCCTGCTCACCTGGATTAAGTTCCGGTACCTCCTCATCTGCTTCAAAGTTCCATTCAGGAGGTATTGGCTGCTCAACTGGAGGAAGTAGCGGTCCCTGCTCACCTACTTCAAGGTTCCACGCAAGAGGCTCCTGTAGCTGCAGAGATGCCCTACACATTGGGCATCTATGATCTTGACTCCTATTTATCCAATTGTTCAAGCACATCCAATGGAATACATGCTGCACCTTATTATCGCTTGGATTATGTGCTGCTATCACTGGCCAGCCATTATTCAATGACCACGAGCATATAGCACATCCCTCCTCTTCTCGATTATTTATATCAATACTCATATTTTACCTATTTATTTTATATTAGTAACTTCAATTTTACTAACTATTTTATTTTAATGCAATCTTTTTCAAAGATATGTTGAAGCGAAGAATATCCCATTTTTAGTTGAGAGCACTAGTGAAGCGAAAGGGGTCCGGCATCCGTCAAATCCGGGTCTCCAAAAAATTGGATAGGTCCGGGATATTGATAATCATCTTCCATTTCCCACAATTTTCTTTGTTTCACAAATTGCGCATAAGGCGCTCCCTGAAGATCAACAATCGTTTTTTGAATGACAGGTTTTTCTTGTCCCATCCTCGTTTCCAAATGCATGAGCCAAACAATCGGAACCATTTTGAATGTCCATTGAGAGATTCCGCCCTTCAAATGCTGAATCGAACAAATAGCTCCGGTAACGCCATCTCGAACGGCCAAAGCAGCCAAGATCCCTAAAGAATAGGCGTAATTCGCATCGAAATTAGTTGGAAAACAAGACCTCCCTTCATAGCCGAGAAAATGGCCTTGCGCCGTAAGTTTTCCTTTAAACTGACGCTTGCCCAATTCTTTTGTAGTCAAATCTATCAAAAGGCCTTGCGTATCGATTTGGGATAGCTGGACGTTTCCATGCGGATCGCGTGTTGCAAACGCAAGTGAATCGGCACTAAATTCCAGCAAACCTTCCGGAATCAAAATGACGCCGTATTCTTTGCCTGCATCATACCGTTTGCCAATGAGATCAGCCAGCTCCTGAACAATCTCTCCAAGTGATTTTTTCTCTTCGCCGATGATTGTGAAATTCGGGTGAGTATAAAGGGCGCATTCCAAAGTGACATGCGACGCAGATCTACCCATCAGTTTAATAAAGTGATAGTATTTTTTAGCAGATAACGCATCGCGGGCGATATTGCCGATGATTTCGGCATAGGTCTTGCAAGCGGAATCAAACCCAAATGACATTTCAATATCAGCGCTTCTCAAATCTCCATCAATCGTTTTCGGAACTCCGACCACCCGGGTTTGACACCCTTTTTGAAGAAAGTATTCCGCAAGGACAGCCGCATTGGTGTTCGAATCATCGCCGCCAATGATGACAAGTCCGTCCAGCTTTAATGTTTGACAGGTTTTTAAAGAAGATGCGAGCTGCTCTTCGGTTTCTATTTTTGTCCTTCCCGTACCGATGAGATCGAAACCACCCTGATTCAAAAATGCATGAATCTCTTTTTCATAGAGTTCTTTGTACTCATTTCCTGGAATTCCAGACGGCCCATTTAAAAAACCAAAAAGCCTGGATTGAGGATGGATCTCTTTCAAGGCATGAAAAATTCCTCCAAGGACATTATGCCCACCGGATGCTTGCCCGCCGGAAAACACCGCGCCCACAAACAAGGGCCGTTTCTGCCCTGTCCCCTCTCCCACTTCCAAAAGAAACGGTTTCCTGTCAAAGGTTTCTGGAAACAGTTTCCTCAAAACTTCGCGGGGCGGTTTTTCTTCTGAGTGCTCAGTGAAAACAGCGCGCCTCAAATCTTTTAAGATTTCAGGCAACACCGGTTTATAAAAACGCCTTTTTTTTTGCAGCAAACTTGCGATCATACCAAGATATCTTTTGACAAGACAGGTTTGCTGAGAGAACCGTGTCTCATCTTATCGGCGCAGTATCCACAGACATTGGCAACATCCTTGTGAAAGGGGTTTTCCCATCTAGCACGTGTTTTCCATTCCTTGCATATCACGCAATATTTCCTGCTCGGAGCTCTTTTTACGGCCGTCCCCTTTTTACCCCCCCTGTTATCATTGCAATTCCCGCAGCAATAGGTATCAGGATTAGACGAGATTTGTCTCCATCTAACGACCCTTTTCGTCTCCTTGCAAAACACGCACTTTCTTGTGTTAAAAGATCCTTTTGGATCTATCTTGCTGTGACAGCGCCCGCAGTGATAGACATCAGGATCAGACGAGATATGGTGCCATGTCAAGACCGTTTTCGTCTTCTTGCAAAGCACGCAATAATGTCGTTCCCCATGCGATATTGAGACAAAATCGCTTGAATCGTTAGGCGGAGGAAGGACTGCAGCCGGAAAAAGGACTGCAACCGGAGGAAGTTGAGGAAGTAATGAGAAGGCGCTATTATCTTCCGGCTTCTCATCCTGTAAACTGTCCATGAAATGGACATACCCATCTCTATAATGATTACATGCTCCATGTATTGGCATAACCACCCCCTTATTCAGACGGCATGGATGCTAAACAATATTCAAAAAAAATTCAATGAGAAGTCATTCGACAATTTTGCGAAAACATGATACATTGCCCGCATGTCAATAGCCTGTATCATCCCTGCGCGATATAACAGTTCCCGGTTTCCAGGCAAATTGCTTGTAAAGGTGCAGGGAAAAACTGTTTTACAGCGCACTTTTGAAAACGCGAGCTCGTCCAAGAAACTCAACTCGCTTCATGTCGCAACAGACGATGAACGCATTGCCCAGCATGTGCAACACATTGGAGGGGAAGTTCTTTGGACCTCCTCAGCCCCTCGCGACGGCACCGAGCGGGCTATGGAAGCGATCAGCCGCTATCCATTTTTGAAAACTTCCGAATCTATCATGGTTTTGCAAGGCGATCATCCGTGCGCCTCTCATGAAACCATTGATTTGATTGCGATGGCCTTGCATGCTGATCCCGCAGCCGTCCTCTCAACAGCCGCAGCTCCCATCCAAAATCGGGAAGATTTTTTATCTCCCCACGTCGTTAAGTGTGTGTTTGACCAAAATGGAAACGCCCTCTATTTCAGCCGCTCCCCCATTCCGCATACGAAAGCGGAAAATCCCCTGCTTGCATTTGCCCACATCGGAATCTATTGCTATCGCCTTGCGTTTCTTGAAAAAATCAGAGCATCCACTCCCACCTCTCTTCAAGAAATCGAAGATTTGGAACAACTCAAAATCCTGCAATTGGGCTATCGGATCAAAATCGCCCTTGTCAGTGAAATAACGCCCAGTGTCGATACCCCCTCGGATCTTGTCAAACTGGAAGCATATCTCTCCATCGACAAAAAGTAGCTCCCGAAAGTAAAATTGGATTCTTATGCAAACAAAATACATCTTTATCACAGGCGGCGTTGTCTCCTCGCTTGGAAAAGGACTCATTGCCGCCTCTATCGGCCATTTACTGGAATCAAGAGGCCTAAAAATCGCAATGCTCAAACTCGACCCTTATCTCAATGTCGATCCAGGAACAATGAATCCATTCCAACATGGAGAGGTCTATGTCACCGATGACGGAGCGGAAACGGACCTTGATTTGGGCCACTATTACCGTTTTACCAAATCCCCCCTTTCGAAAGCCTCCAATGCGACGTCTGGCCAAATTTATGAAACAGTGATCAAACGGGAAAGAAAGGGCGATTATCTGGGAAAAACCGTACAGGTAGTGCCTCACGTTACCGATGAGATTAAAATGCGAATTCTGGCTGCGGCGCAGCAAGAAGAGAGCATTCAGGCGGTCATAGTGGAAATTGGAGGGACCGTTGGAGATATTGAATCGCTCCCATTTTTGGAAGCGATTCGGCAATTTCGCTACGAAAGACAAAAGGATTGCATCAATATTCATTTGACCTACGTCCCCTATCTCAAAGCCGCCGGAGAAGTAAAGACCAAACCGACCCAGCACTCCGTCCAAGCGCTTCGCGAAATCGGAATTATTCCTGATTTTATCTTGTGCCGCTGTGAAGAATCACTGTCTGTTGAAATCAAAGCAAAAATTTCTCTCTTTTGCAACGTCCCAAAAGACGCGGTGATCGAGGAAAAAGATGTCACGCACAGCATCTACGAAGTTCCTCTTGAACTGCACGCCCAGGGACTTGACGCGATGATTTGCAAAACTCTGAAAGTAGACATTGCGGAATCGGATTTATCCTGTTGGGAAAAGATGTTGCACACCATCCTTCATCCAAAACGAAAAGTGGTGATCGGAATTGTAGGCAAGTATATGGATCATCAGGATGCTTACAAATCGGTCTTTGAAGCGCTCCACCATGCTGCGATTGCAGCAGAGGCAAATCTTGAAATCCGCCGTTTTGAGTCAGACCGGATTGTCAAAAACGGCTCGGTGGTTGAGGCTATTGAGGGGTGCGATGGATACCTTGTTCCGGGCGGATTCGGCGAACGGGGTTGGGAAGGAAAAATTTTAACCGCTCAATATTGCCGCACCCGAGGCATCCCCTATTTCGGCCTTTGCTTAGGGATGCAAGTCATGGTGGTCGAATTCGCCCGCAATGTCCTTGGATTGGAAAACGCCCATTCCACTGAGGTAGATCCGAATACGCCGCACCCTGTGATCTCCCTGCTCAGCGAACAAAGAGAAGTGGAAATGAAAGGAGGCACCATGCGCCTTGGCGCTTACCCTTGCGTACTAAAACCGGACACTATAAGTTTTCTGGCCTACGGAAAAAAGCTCATTTCGGAAAGACACCGCCACCGCTATGAATTCAACAATTTTTACAAAAAAAAATTTGAAGAACAGGGAATGATTTTTTCAGGCCAATTAGCCAACGGATCGCTTTGCGAAATTTCCGAAATTGCAAATCATCCCTGGATGCTTGGCGTGCAATTCCATCCCGAATTCAAATCGAGGCCGCTCGACCCTCATCCGCTGTTTCGCGATTTTGTGAAAGCGCTTGTACTTGAACCTCAAGGGGTCTAATGGCCCGAATCGCAGCCATTGATTTTGGTTTGAAGCGAATTGGCATCGCTCTCTCGGATATAAACCAAAAACTGGCTCTCCCTTTTGAAACGGTGGAGGGAGGAGAGAAGGCGATCTCCAATGTCATAGCCGCCCTTGCCAAAAAAAAAGGGGAGATTGAAAAAATCCTGGTAGGTCTGCCTCTTTTGTTGAGCGGCAAGAAAGGAGACATGGCAATCGCTGCGGAAAAATTTGCGAAAGAGCTGCAAATAGCAATCGATATCCCTGTTGAGCTTTGGGATGAGCGCTTTTCGAGTAAAATAGCTGACCGATCCATGAAAGAGCTTTCCATCCATCGAAAAAAGAGGGCCAGGCAAATGGATACGGCCTCCGCGGCCCTGCTGTTACAAAGCTACCTTGATAAAAACGCAATATCAAGGTATCGGTAATTTCATGAACCCCCTTGATGAACAGGGTCGGCCATCGCGCAATATCGAACCTTGCATTGTTGTGATTTTCGGGGCCACAGGCGATTTGACAGGCCGCCGCCTTGCGCCCGCTCTATATAATTTAGGCCGTGAAGGGCTACTGCCCCCAAATTTCGCACTGGTCGGATTTGCCAGAAAAGAAAAAACCCATGGAGAATTTCGAGAATCGCTGAAACAGGATATTTCCCGTTTTTCCAGAGTCAAACCCATTGATGAGAATTTTTGGAATCATTTTCAAGAGCACATTTTTTACCATCAATCGGAATTCGACGACGATGCAGGCTATGCGTCATTAAACCATTTTTTACAACATCTCGACAATCGCTATGCCACAAGGGGCAATCGGATATTTTATCTTTCGGTGCAACCCAAATTTTTTCCCATAATCATCGCCCATCTGCATCAGGCAGGCCTCATTTATGACGTTCATCAAACTCTTGATCCATTTTCACGCGTCATCATTGAAAAACCTTTTGGCCATGACAGCGAATCGGCACAAGAGTTGCAACAAGAAGTTTCAAAGCACCTGGATGAATCGCAAACGTATCGGATCGATCATTACCTGGGGAAAGAAACTGTCCAAAATCTTCTCGTTTTCCGTTTTGCGAATTCAATTTTCGAATCGCTTTGGAATTATCGGCATGTCGATCATGTACAGATCACCGTCGCGGAAGATATTGGAATTGGGACAAGAGGCCACTTTTTTGAAGAAGAGGGGCTTCTTCGCGATATTGTACAAAACCATATGATGCAACTCCTCTCTTTAGTTGCCATGGAGCCTCCCGTCTCTTTAAGCGCCGGAGCGATCCGGGATGAAAAAGTGAAAGTGCTCCAATCGATCCGGCCATTTAAGAGCGATGATTTTGAAAATGAAACTATCCGAGGGCAATACGACGCCGGTTTCATTAATGGAAAAGAGGCGATCGCCTATCGCAGCGAAAAAGACGTGTCTCCTCAGTCAGCGGTCGAAACATTTGTCGCTTTGCGTCTTTTCATTGACAATTGGCGATGGGCGGGAGTCCCTTTTTATTTGCGGGGAGGAAAAAGGCTTCCGAAACGGGTGACGGAAATTGCTATCATATTCAAAAACGCTCCTGGAGTGCTATTTCAACAAAATGAGCAGCGAACCGATCAAAATGTTTTGGCCATTCGGATTCAACCGGATGAAGGGATTGCTATGAAGATCAATTGCAAAGTGCCCGGGCCAAGCAGTCCGATTCAACCAGTGAAAATGGATTTTCGCTACGGTTCTTATTTTGGCCTGGCTCCTCCGGAAGCTTACGAAAGGCTCATTTGGGACTGCATTTTAGGAGACAGCACTCTCTTTGCCCGAGCGGATGAGGTGGAGCAATCCTGGAAAATTTTCACTCCTCTTTTGAACTATTGGGCAGAAGAGCCGCCAGAATCTTTTCCAAATTACCCCGCCGGCAGCTGGGGGCCGAATGTGGCGGATGAGATGATCGCCAAGGATGGACGCTCTTGGAGGATGCCGTGACCATCCAGCAGATTGTCGATCCTTCCAATATCGAGTCTGAACTGATTCGGATGTGGGATGAGCTCGCAAAAAACAATAAAATCCGGGCGTCCCTCTTCAACCTCATTGTCTTTACCCGTTTTTCTCCTCGCATCGACTATTTTCGAAAGATCGTACAAAAAGTGGTTGAAAAATTTCCCTGCCGCACCCTTTTCATCTCGCATGACCCCCATTCGTCTCACCGTTATTTAAAAAGCGCTATTTCCGTCGTCATGCTCGGATCGGAAAACGACGCCTCTATTGCCTGCGATCAAATTGATATTGGAATTGGGGGAACCGAGTTAGAGGAAATCGTCTATCTTATCTTACCCCATCTGATTCCGGATCTTCCCAATTATCTCCTTTGGGCCGAAGATCCGAGCCTCCAAAATCCCCTTCTTCCCCATCTCGTAAAACTTGCGACCCGCGTCATTTTTGATTCGGAATCGACAGGCAATCTGTTTCAATTTGCAAAAACCATTCTTCAACTTCGCGAGGAATCAGGAATCGATATTGGCGATTTAAACTGGGCGCGAACAAGCGGATGGAGAGATCTTATCGCTTCCAGTTTTGATTCTTTAGAGCGGCAAGAGCTGCTGAAAAAAATTTCCCTCCTTAAAATCTTTTACAATGCTCAAGAGACCGAGTTTTTCTGCCATCTTAAAATTCAGGCCATGTATTTGCTTGCGTGGATGTCAAGCCGGCTTCATTGGGCATTTCAACAAACGACTCAGCCGTCTGATTTTCATTTTGAAGGCGTCGATGCATCCATACATCCGGAAAAATGGGAAAAACTGGGACCCGGGACAGTGATCTCGGTCCATATCCATACTATTGATAAACAGATCTTTGAAGCGAGGAGAATTCCCCAAGAGTATCATTATGTAAACATCCAGATTTCCACACCAGATCGATGCGAGCTTCCCTATCATTTTGTACTGGGGCAAACAGCCACCGGACAATCTTTGGTGCAAGAAATCTGTACAAAAGGGACGAGCTCTCATTATCTTAAGATGTTGGAAGAATTAAATAGACCTCTTTCGTAACTAAGGGTTCGTCGATTTTCGGAGTTATTTTGGTCGATTTTCTTGTTTTTTTGGGGGGATATAGTATACGAATGTTGATACAATCCCCCCAAAAAAACAAGAAAATCGGCTCAAAAGAACCCGAAAATCGACAGAACCTTAGTTACGAAAGAGGTCTAACTATGCTTAATGAAACGATCCAGACGTGGGATGATCGGCGCTATATCGCCATATTGAATAGCAAAGAAGAGGCCATTCGCTTTGCTGCCTTGCATTGGCAACATAGCGCGGAGCGCTCCATTCAGCAAAGGGGCCGTTTTGCCGTCGCCCTTTCCGGTGGATCGACTCCCAAAGCAATGTACGAGCTGCTTTCAAAAAAACTGAATTTTGATTGGAATAAGGTCTTTCTTTTCTGGAGCGATGAAAGAGGCGTCCCTCCTACCCATTTGGATAGCAATTATCGCATGGCCATGGAAAGTGGATTCCAATACCTTTCCATTCCACAAAAACAAATTTTTCGAATGCAAGCCGAAACAAACCAGCAAATGCATGCGTCTGCTTATGAAAAAATCATCTATAATATTCTGGATAAAAATTTATTTGACCTTGTGATGCTGGGGATTGGGGAGGACGGCCATATCGCCTCTCTTTTTCCCCACTCTCCTGCTCTTGACATAGATAATCGCCTCATCGCAGCTCAATTCATACCGGGAAAGGATTGGCGGATGACCTTCACCTTTCCCTGCATCAACCAAAGCCGTTTAAGCGTGATCTATGCGATCGGTTTATCCAAAGCTTCTATTGTGAAAAATGTTTTAAATGCGGCAGTAGTTTCGCCGTTTCCCGCAAGTCGGATTGGGACGCACGAACATCCGGCTCTCTGGATTTTAGATAATGAAGCCGCCTCTGAAATAAAATAAAAAACATTATATTGATTTTTTATTACATTATTGCTAATATATTCATGTTTTTAATTAAAAAAGGTGATTATGCAGCAAATTAATCAAAGCTTAAGAAATATGTATACTCCATATGTCCCGATCTGGAGCCAGTCTCACGACCCGCTTCCATGGAGAGTCATGCAGGCAGTTGGAGCGATTTTTCTCAACATGGCAATAGCTTTTTTCAATGCGACAATAACTTTTATCAATATTACAATAATGCTTCCAAATTATTTTTTTGAAGCGTTTGCACGAAATGATAATGATCATATGCCTCCTGCTTAGAGGGTGTCTGCAAATTAAATTTCAGTCGAGTTTTTGGATTATTTTGGCCGATTTTCGATTAAAAATTGGGGGGTCATATACGAAAGCTGATATTACCCCCCAATTTTTAATCGAAAGTCGGATTGGGACGCATGAACATCCGGCTCTCTGGATTTTAGATAATGAAGCCGCCTCTGAAATAAAAAAAACATTATATTTGTTTTTTATTCCATTAATGCTACCATATTCGTGTATTTACTTAAAAAAGGTGATTATGCAGCAAATTAATCAAAGCTCAAGAAACATCTATACTCCGTATGTTCCAATCTGGAACCAGTCTCACGACCCGCTTCCATGGAGAGTCATGCAGGCAGTTGGAGCGATTTTTCTCAATCTGACAATAGCGCTTTCAAATGGAATCCATTATTTTTTTGAAGCGTTTGCACGAAATGATAATGATCATATGTCTCCTCCTGCTTATACGCCGCCATTACCCGACTATATGATGGATGATAATCCTCCTGCTTACACGCCGCCATCGCCTGACTATATGATGGATGAGAGGCGGGAGAGAAATTAGAGACTGTTATACCGAAACAACCTGAAGAATCGGTTTTTGACGACGTCGGCTTGACAGCATTTTTTTGGGGTTGCTCGCGCCTTGCCATAGGCAATGGTCGCTCGCTCCAGACGCAAAAAACTAAAGCCGCCTCCTTGTCAAATTCCCGATTCTTCAGGTTGTTTCGGTATAACTGAAAAAAAAATCTTAACGATTTTTTAAATTTACCTTTACAGTGTACACTTATTCCGTTAATGTGTTAATATGTTACGGAAAGAAACATTTAAAGCCCTAACCTAAGGTGAAAAAAATGCAAAACATTATTTCTAACTACCCTATTAACCGTTACGAAATGTCTTGGAATCAGGTAACCAATCCTTCAGGACATACACTTGTATCCAAAGTAGCAAACGCAGCTTGGGCAGCAATTGCAAATATTGGAAAATTCGTGGCCAATGTAGGTATTTTCACTCTGAATATTCCAAATAAGATCTATCGTCTTTTCAATCCTGTAAAAGCTGATGCACCTATTGAAGACGCAATACAAGTTCAAGATGACATCAACCAGGTTGATGACAGTGGCATAGATTTGACCCCAGTGATTCAGTATGAAGAAGAACTCGCTAATCCTGCGGTTGTTCCATCTTCTTGGCTCTGGAGAGGCGCAAAAGTGATCGGAGGAGCGCTGACTGTAGGCGCGCTTGTAGGTACCGTCGCTCATTTTGGAAAAAACAATTCTGAAATTCTTAAAAACATTGACGGATTCTATCAAACTACCCTCACTGCAATGCAAACCTCTGGAAAAACATTGGCTTGTACAGTAGGATCAACGCTCCATATGCAGCCCTCTTTCTGCGGCACCCAACAAGTGTAATCTCTTTTTCAAGGATTACTTTTGAAAAAAAAGGCTCCCTTTTGGGAGCCTTTTGCATTATCCTATATACCGAAACAACCTGAAGAATCGGTTTTTGACGACGTCGGCTTGGCAGCATTTTTTTGGGCATATACCGAAATTTTTGAATCACTTTGGATATATTTTCATGATTGTCCTGGGATTGGAAACCACTTGCGATGAGACAGCGGCTGCGCTTGTTTGCGATGGCCGCAAAATTTTATCCAATGTTATTGCGTCTTCTGCCGATATTCACGAACAGTACGGAGGCGTTTTCCCTGAACTTGCCTGCAGACGTCATATCGATGTCATCATTTCCGTAATTGAAGAGGCCATAAAACCGCTGAATGCGGCCCAAATTGATTTGATCGCTGTCGCAAAAGGCCCGGGGCTCGTAGGAGCGCTGCTCATCGGTATGCAGACAGCCAAAGGACTCTCAATCGCCTGGAATAAACCATTCATCGGAATCAATCACGTGGAAGCGCATCTTTACGCAGCGATGATGGGAGCCCCTTTACCGCTCCTTTTTCCGGCTTTGGGTATTGTTTTATCTGGTGGACACACTTTTTTAGTAAAGATTTTAGATGTTGGGAAATACGAACTTCTTGGCACAACTGTTGATGACGCAATTGGCGAGGCATTTGATAAAGTGGGCATTCTTCTTGGCCTCTCTTATCCTGGAGGTCCGCGTGTAGAAAAATTGGCATTGGGCGGCAATCCGAATCGCTTTCCTTTTAAAGCCGGCCGAGTCAAGAAAAACCCTCTCGATTTTTCTTTTAGCGGACTGAAAACCTCCGTTTTTTATGCGATCAGGGACCGGAAGCTAGAACCTCACGAACAAGCTGACGCGGCGGCCTCTTTTCAAAAATGCGCTTTTTCCGATGTGATTTCAAAAGCGGCTATCGCCATCAAATCTTTTCCCTGTCAAGCTATCTACCTGGGCGGAGGCGTATGCAGCAATCAGACTCTTCGCGCCCTTTTTGCTGCAACATTCGTCTCCATGCCCATTTTCTGGCCTCCGGGCAACCTCTCCCTCGATAACGCGGCAATGATCGCAGGTCTGGGATTTCATAAATTTTTACAAAATGGGACTGGCGATCCGCTCGATTTAGACGTTCAGACCCGATCGCTGCCAACATGATTGGTATAACTTGCCGCAAACATCTTTTTACTGTAGAATGAAGCAGCTTAAAAAGGATTTTTATGGCAAAAAAAGGCGCGCGCGAAAATGTCCGACTCAAAAGCACTGAATCTACATCCTGCTATTGGACGAGAAAAAATAAACGAAACACCACGGAACGGATGGAATTGAAAAAATATGATCCGATCCTGCGTAAACACGTGATTTTCAAGGAAGCCAAATAATTGCGATTCGAGCTGCAGGTAGCCCTCAAATATCTGATTCCTAAAAAAAGGGGGCTGTCTACTGCTTTGATTTCGGTTCTTTCCATTTTTCTCATCTCCCTGGTGATTTGGCTCGTTTTGGTCTTCTTATCCGTTACTTCGGGAATGGAAAAGAATTGGCTGAAAAAGTTGACAGCCTTGCACGCCCCTATCCGAATCTCTCCAACGGATCAATACTACTCTTCTTATTACTACAAAATAGATAGCCTTGCTTCGAATTCAAATTATTGTTTAAAAACCATTGGTGAAAAAAATGGAGCGCTTTCTACAGATCCTTATTCGGAAGAGTCCGATTTTGAGATTCCTCCTTACTGGCCTCCTCCCGACTACTCTCAAAATGGAACCCTTCGCGACCCGGTAAAACTCGCGATGAAAGAGCTCGAAACAATGAGGGCGAAAATCCCCAAATTCGCCTTTCAAGACTACGAGATCAGCGGGGCTTTATTGAAAGTCAACCTTGCCAATGGTTCTTCTATTTCTCAAATGACCTATCTGATGTCCATTCCGGAAAATAACCCTCGCCTCCCCGAGCTGGTATACCGAAACAACCTGACGAATCGGGAATTTGACAAGGAGGCGGCGAGAGTTTTTGCGTCTGGAGCGAGCGACCATTGCAATGGCCAAGGCGCGAGCGAAGACAAAAAAAATGCTGCCAAGCCGACGTCGTCAAAAACCGATTCTTCAGGTTGTTTCGGTATATACCGAAACAACCTGAAGAATCGGGAATTTGACAAGGAGGCGGCGAGAGTTTTTGCGTCTGGAGCGAGCGACCATTGCAATGGCCAAGGCGCGAGCGAAGACCAAAAAAGTGCTGCCAAGCCGACGTCGTCAAAAACCGATTCTTCAGGTTGTTTCGGTATAATCCATTCGACCGATTCTCCCGATGCAGAAGGTCTTTCTATTTACCTGCCTAAAAGCTATCTGGAAAACGGGGTTTCCCTGCAAGACAGGGCAACTCTTAATTTTTTAGCCCCTTCCGCTGCATCGCTTCAAGAACAACGCCTGGATGTGCGCATCGGAGGATTTTACGATCCGGGCGTTCTTGCCATTGGAAATAAATGCATCCTTGCCCCAAGCAAAATTACTCGCTCGATTTCCACAGTGAATCAAACGATTTCTCCGGATGGAACCCCAACAAATGGGATTTTTGTCTGGATTGATGATTTAAGCCGGGCAAAACAGACCGCTTGCCAAATCGGGAAAGCATTTGAAAAAGCAGGGATTGCTTCCTATTGGAAGATTGTGACTTACGAAGATTTTGAATTTTCTAAAGACCTTTTGCTCCAATTTCAAAACGATCGGACGATCCTCCTTGTCGTCGCATCGATCATCCTCATTGTCGCCTGCTCCAATATTATTTCCCTGCTGATTCTTCTTGTAAACGATAAAAAAAAGGAAATCGCGATCCTCCAATCTTTGGGCGCCTCCTTTTCCAGTATCGCAGCGATTTTTGCGATTTGCGGCATTGTAATGGGAACGCTGGGCTGTATCTTCGGCAGCCTTGGAGCCATTTTCACGCTCCGGCATCTCGATTCCATTGTTTCTTTCTTAAGCCATTTACAAGGCCGCGCCATATTCAATCCTGTTTTTTTTGGCCAATCTCTTCCCAATCAGCTAAGTGGCGAAGCGCTTGTTTTCGTCCTCATTATTACCCCCCTCCTTTCTCTTGCCGCCGGCCTGATCCCCGCCTTCAAGGCAAGCAGGATCCATCCTTCGCCAACGTTGAGGTCTGAATGATTTTGGTTGCAAAGGGGTTGAAAAAAACCTATTTCTCACCACAGCCGGTGGAAGTTTTATCAGACGTTTGTCTCTCCGTCTCTCCTGGAGAATCCATTGCCATTTGCGGCAGATCGGGAGAGGGCAAAACGACTCTTCTCCATATCCTTGGGACTTTGGAATCACCGGATAGCGGAACGTTGATCATCGATGGAGTTGATTGCAGTTTGAAATCGGCAGCAGCCGGCATCCGTCGTTCTATTGGATTTATTTTCCAATCATTCAATTTGCTGGAAGACTTCACAGCATTGGAAAACGTTTTAATGCCCGCAAAAATTATTCGCCGAAAACATAGCCGCGCAGAGGGGCTTTCATTGCTGCACTCGGTCGGGCTTGCTGCAAAAGCCGATTGTCCGGCGAAATTCCTGTCCGGAGGAGAAAGACAGCGGATCGCTATTGCGCGCGCCCTTTGCAATGATGCTTGCGTGATTCTGGCCGATGAGCCGTCAGGCAATTTGGACGCTGCAAATGCAACAATCATTGGGGATCTTCTTTTTTCTCTCGTCCATATGACCCAAAAAAGCTTAATCCTCGCAACACACGATATGCGTCTTGCATCGCGATGCCAGAAAATTTACTGTCTATCGGAAGGCAAGTTATACCAATCGCAATAAATAACTTCATATTTGAGCGCGTCAAAGCTGCCGGAAATCGACGATTGTAAGTGGCATAGTATTAGCAATACAATGCCACTTACGATCGTCGATTTGCGGCGCTTTCACGCAGCTCAAATATGAAGTTATTTGTTGCGATTGGTATTACATCATTAGTCGATCCTATTGATGAGTATACCGAAGCCGCCGCCTTGAAGGCGCCCTTATACACGCGAGCGCTTGCGCCTTTTTGAATGGGTCAAGAATTGATTGAGCAATCTCGGTTGCTCTCTCAACATCTCCAGCCTTTGCTAAAGTGGTGCTGATACAAACGAAAGCCCACTCCTGGCTACATACGTCAGAAATGAACCTGGCAACTTCGACCGCTCTCCCAACATTTCCGGCTTGTGCTAAAGCGGTGCTAATACCAGCGAAAGCCGATTCCTGCCTATCTACACCAGGAATTAACATAGCAACTTCGAGCGCTCTTTCAACATCTCCAGCTTCCGCTAGAGCTATGCTGATATCCCCGAAAGCCAATTCCTGCCTATTGCTGATATCCTCGAAAGCCGCGTCAGAAATTAACATGGCAACTTCGAGAGCTCTTTCAACATCTCCAGCTTTTGCTAGAGTTTTGCTGATATCCCCGAAAGCCAATGCCTGGCCATCTACGTCAGGAATTGATATGGCAACTTCGAGAGCTCTTTCAACATCTCCAGCTTCTGCTAGAGCTTTGCTGATATCCCCGAAAGACATGCTCTCTGTTAATTCAAAAATATCTTTTATACAAGGCGGAAGTGGTACCTGATCCCTTAGATCATCTTTGATCTTTACATCCAAATTTTTTATTACACTGATTAATTGCATTTTCATTTTCAAGATATATTTTTTCACTAGCGGTAAGCTTTTAATATCTTTGATAGATATATTTGTGGTCTTAATTTGTTCAAGAAATTCCCTTTCGCGAGGAAATTGTTCTGATTTTATTTTATCTATGAAATTAGAGATAACGGTACGGATTAAACCAAAGTTA
>DATIHO010000096.1:0-3563 GCA_035480615.1 Chlamydiales bacterium
TGAACATAGTCAGAACATTGGCTGGGAAACTGGGGTGGAAAGAAGAAAGTATGCCGAAATGGAGCGCTCAATTGCTGAGCAGGCCTAAGCGGACTCTAGCGCTGATGAGAGGGCTATGATATGACTTTGCAGGTGTCCTGGGTACCTACTTCGATGACCGTCGAAATGGCCCCGAGAAATTTGAAGAATACAACGTTCTCTATAACTACGATTTTTCCAAAGTAAAGCTTGTTATCGGGAAGTTCTGTGCAATTGCAGCAGAGACACGATTTATTATGACAGGCGATCATAAGCTTGATGCAATCAGCACTTATCCTTTTCCTATTTTCGGCCATGGATGGGAAAATGCTTTTAATGTCTATGACCTGCCAGTTAAAGGCGATATTGTCGTAGGGAATGATGTTTGGTTTGGATATGATTCATTAGTTATGAATGGCGTTACCATAGGTAACGGAGCCATCATTGCTGCAAGAGCGGTAGTCGTCAAAGATGTGCCAGCATACTCTATTGTGGCAGGGAATCCTGCAAAAGTCGTAAAGATGCGCTTTGATGATAAGACAATTGACCGTTTGCAGAAAATAGCCTGGTGGGATTGGGATATAGAGAAAATCAATCAGAATTTGAAATTGATCTGTAATCTTGATGTCGATCGTTTAGAAGAAGCAAGTCTGGAGAGATAGATGCTTACCCAGAATGATTTTGATATAGATTTAGTACTTGCAAAACCTCTTATGGCTCATCTATCAACTGTTGTTAAAGGTGAACCCAGAGATTCTCCTGTATGGTTTGTCTGGGAGGAGTCCTGCCTTTGGATCTTTGGAACAACAAAAGATAGCTTTATCAAAAGGCTTAAACATGAGCCTCGCTGCGCCGTTGGGATTGTGGACTTTAATTTAGAAAAAGGGGTTCTCAAACATGTAGGCATTCGTGGAGTCTCACAAATCGAAGCCGTTGACCAAAACCGTCTTGATCGATTTGTATCCAAATATTTGGGAAGGGATAGTAGCGAATGGAACAGGTGGTTTGTAGAAAATGTCGTAGATCCATTGGATGCAATGGTACAGATTACCCCGACATCGATTGTTGCAAAAGACGTTTCCTTTTTTAAAACAGGCCCAAATTTAGCAAGTTCAGATTTTTAGGGTGGAAAATCAAGGTAAGTCTCAATAGATCTTGACAATTCTAAGATGACGTCTTCAAATTTAATTTGAGGCTTGCCCATAGCAGATAGGAAATTATTCCAACGTTGTTGAGTTTCCTTGTTGTCATAAAACTCTGGTGTAAACGCTACAGGGCGCTTAAAAGGGGTTTTACGATTTGCAAATACTTTTTGGATAGCAATACTTAGCTTTTCTGACTGCATCTCGTGGCTCTTTAAGATGGTCCATAAATCATAAAAATCTTTCATTCGGGTATTAACAAGCGCAAGTTTTACGACTGATTCGAGTTTTTCAGATATAACGGTTTCCAGGGTATAACCCAATAAAGTTGGTTCTGGCATGCCTAAAAGAGTGGGGTATTTGATCTGCTGCGGTTTAGGAATGACGATGTCATTAAATCCAATGTCAATGAGAACAGGCATTTTTGTTGTGAACAGCTTTGCTGAAAAGCTACTGCTTACACCGTTATAATCTCCGCCAGTCTGTGTATTGCGGAGAATGAGTTTTTGTGTGTCAAAAGCAATTCCATCTTCCTCACAGGCAATTTCCGACACCTCTGTAATGATCTGATGTAAGTTATCAATTTGATTAGACGTCCTTGCAAGCAGATCTATATCCATCGTGGCTCTATGATCCAATGAATCCCAAACCTTCAGCATTAAGCCACCCTTAAGGAAAAATTTCTTGGCATGAGGACTAATGCTTAGGCGGTACAGAAACCTTTCCATGGCGTAATAACGAAGCATTTCATCAAAGGGTCGATTCCTTTGATCCGACAGATTTTTTAATCGCTGGCGTATTGATTCGCCAAGATTCTTTTTTGGTTTTACGATTGTATTACCCACTGACGATTGTCTCCATGATCGGTTTTAAAATCTTTTCAACACGGAATAATTTAGCATATTCAAAGAGTTTTTCGAGGTTTGCTTTTCTACTGTGCCAATACATTTTCAGAGCTTCTAGGACGACGTCCATGCCAATTTTATTGCGAAATTTCACGCAATCAACGAGGGTCTTTTCGACGTCAAAGATCATAACAGTACACCCATCTATGGAATGTTCCTGCACTCCCGTGCTTAATAGTTTTTGGCTGTACCAGAAATAACGCATAGGTGGATGAGAAATCGCAGGCTTGTGTGCTTGGCTTGGCAATGCAACATAAACAAAATGAGGGATTTGAGTTGTTATTTCATGAAAGGCGAGCGCAGAAATAAGGCAAATAACCCCATGAGGAATCTTTTTTGCCACAGGGATAAAGTCAGGCAGTGAAGGGTCAGGCATATCAATCAATCGATATAAGCCCCTACTAACGACTTCTAAGTCCCCTCTGTCTCGAAGGGCATAGAGCTCTCGACGATGGATGCCAACTTGCATAGCTTCAGACATGGTAAGAATTCCACCTGCTTCCCTAAAGGCGGCAACGGCTGATTCAAGCTTTGATTTTTTCTTCATGGTACAAAATGGCGGATTTATTCATCTATATCCGCAATATTGTACCAAATTGAGAGGAATGTCAATAAAAATTGCAAAAGGCATAGCCAGCTGCTCTGGTTTCATGCTGGGTAAAACCAGTCGCCCTAGAGAGAAAAAGTAACGGAAATCCAACGGAGTTGCCAATTTCCCAATATTGCCTTCGATTGCTTTCGGTTGCTAAAATTTCCTGGAAAAAATCTGGATTTCCCTATAGAATTTGGCCATCTTGGTTGATTAAGCTCAATCAAAGGCAATAGAAAGAAGTGGTTTTCTAAGACTGAAAATCCTTGTGTCGCTGGTTCGATTCCAGTTCTGGCCAAACCTCTATGAGAAATTATAAGGAAAACTACATGACAAGTCCAATGTCATCATCTTCATCAAGATGTTACCAATTCAAAGATGAGCCAGCACAAGATCCACCATCTTATGAAGAGGTTGTAAAAGATGACGCCTTGTCATCAGATTCTCGTATAAGAAGAATTATTGGAAATGATCTTATTGTTGGAAATAATCTTAATGTTCCAATGGAAAGAAAATTTATTACCGTCCGACGTCAACCATCTGACGTGTGGTGTTATGGTCGTGATTATTTTCCTATAGAAGTTGACTCCCGCACCAAAGAAGTAGGGCGTATTCGATTCAACGTGAACAAACCAACCAAAGCGTTCAAACTAAGAGGATTTCACAAAAGTTCCGCCATTCGAGAAGCACGAAACTGGGCTACCCAAATAGGGGTTCCATTTGTTCCTCCTAAAAAGTCAACTTGTTCCATTTTGTAGACCGTACGGGCAATGCTGTCAATTTAAGGTTTTAGTACGCAATAGGTCGTGATATCTTCTTGTCCTAAACAACTTAGGAAAGAATATGGAGACCTCTCAAAAAGTTCTAAGGCAAGCAGTCTTGATTCTCAAAAATCCAAACTTCATCGCA
>DATIHO010000097.1:0-2916 GCA_035480615.1 Chlamydiales bacterium
AATACCTGATCCCATCCCGAACTCAGAAGTCAAGACCCTCGTCGCCGATGGTACTAGTCACAAGAGACTGGGAGAGTAGGTAGCCGCCAGATTTTATCTTCCCCTGACTGGAGCAATCCAGTCAGGGTTTTTTTTTGCCAAGCGGTTTGGGTATGACTGTTGTTCTCCGTAAAAATCCACAAAGAGTAGAACACCCCACCACTATGCCCAGAGCATTTGAGGTGTCACGGGACTTGGCACTCTATGATTCTCTCGTTACGCCTATCATTAGACAATTGGCAATGGGACAGAATGTCATTCTTTGTCCCCTTTTGGAAAAGATGAGAGTCATTCCCGCCATTCAGCAGGGACCCAATTGCTTAATTCGCTTTCGTGTGGATGGGACCAAGATCGTGATTCGCTCTGGCACCGTTGGCGAATCTCTTCGGAATCTAAATCAAGCGCTGAGCCTTCGACCCAATCAGAGAGGCGAAGTGGATCCAGATCTGGTCTTTGTTGAAAAAGGGGATGTGCCTGAGCTTGTCTCTTGGGAGCGGACCGCTTTTGAGTTGTGGAAAAATGAGTTCAAGCCGGGAAATCCTGAAATTGCGAAAAAATATGTCTATTCTCTTTACTGCACCCGGCAAGCCCTAAGGGAAAATTTCCAGGGATGGGAAAGGCGCCTTTTACCTAAATTAGGAGCACTTGCAAACAGTTCTCTCTTTGCCAGACACGCTTATTTAGCTCTCCATGCTCTGCAGCGCGTGGGTGAGGGCGACGAAGACGCGGGTGTTCAGAATGCTTTTATTCTATCCCATATCAGAAACGCTCTCGAACAGGTGGTCCCAATGACAGGCGATCTGGATGAGGCTCGGAAAATCATCTTGCAATTTTGCCATTTGAGATTGACCGGGGTGCACATGTACCCTTTCCTCGAAGATTTCGTCCTGAAAGCTCTAAGAGCTCCCCAGGCAGATAAAGGATCCTATGAACTTCCTCAATTTACTTTTCAAGGTCTTGCGGAAGATATCCAGGCCGCAAATAAGAGGCTCGAGAATCTCCCGCCAGAGTATAGATTATCATTCCCCAGTGTAGTGAAAGGAAAATTGCAGGGAACCGCGGGTCTTTGGTTCGACCCCATTGATAATACGCCCTGGGTCCACTCGATTCAGAAAGCTCGGACAGAAAAGGGAGTAAAGAGCTGCACCGTTTTGCGCCACCCGACGCCGACGGTCGATCCAGGGATTTGGGGAGCGATCCTTAGGAACTTGCCAAAGTGGTTTACGACTTCCTCTTCGCAAGCTGCTGTTGTTCCTGAATACAGAGCCTACTTAGCAGCTGCACCGGATCGGGTGACTCTTTATGTCAATCACCAAGAACATGGAGAGGGGGCAGCTCCCGAGAAGGAGCGGAGTAGAGCCATCCAGCTATTGGAGAAATCACATCCCAATTTCCACTTTTTGGCCCTCCCATTTGATGGGCCCATTTGGACTGAAAGCTATTTGAACAGCAGAGATATCGAGGGGCTCAAAACCGACCTGGTCCAATTTTTAGAGCGGGGAAGTCATGGATTTGCTCTGCCGCAAGGCTTTGATATACAGCAGCATGGCCCAAGGATCCGGGCGATTCTGAATCAGGTTCATGAGCTCTATTTTGAAGGGGATAAGATCGATAAACAGGTGTTCATCTTGCTTTTCTATTCGGAGCTGACCGATTATTTTAAGAACTTTTTCCAGGCGGATCTCCTTGTGAAGGCTTGCAGAGATAACAGGGACCGGGGCACTGCGAGCACAAACACCGATATGGCAAAAAATCTAGTGAAGCTGGGCAAAGAGTGCGATCCAGATCTGCTCCGGGAACTCTATTTCTCCGTTCTTGCGCCGTCTATTCTGAAGAGCGGGGGGATCCTGGAGGACCGTTTGGAGCTTCTTCTCAAAGTGCTTCGCCATCTCGCCTCTTTAAGTCCCGAGCAAAAGAAGAAAATTCGGAAGGCACCTCCTCTCTCAGGGTATCAGATTGTGGAACAAATGGTTCCCAAGGAAAAAACGGGCTGGGCGCAAATGGTGGGGCCTCACCACTTCCTTTCGTGCGTGAAGAACATGCATGAGCTCGGAGAGAAAAGGATCATCAAAGACTCCTCTTATCAGGAGAATGTGATTTCTTCGTTCTTTCGAAATGGGACATGGGACAGGAAAGCGCTTGAAGATCAGCTCACAAAGGATTTTTCCAGGATCGATCTCCGTCTGAATGGGAAGCGAATCCTGAATTTTAAGGACCTCCTCAACGGCTTAAAAATAGAGGGCAAGCTGGCTGAGGATGCGCTTCCGTTTATGTCGATGTTGCAGCAGGGGGCAGTTGTCGAGTGTTTGAAATCTGTAGCTAATTACTTGCATGGAAATGCCCTGGGTCTGACCTTGGCTGAACATCGCCCTTCCCAGGTTCGAAAAGATATCATCCAGTTGATTGGGGAATATCATAGGGTAGGCTCTCAGCCCCTTTTGCCCAAGTTGAAACCAGATCGCTCTCCTGAAGTGACTGACCACCTTATTTCGGCTGTGAATCAGGGATTGCTGCCAGCGGAATTCTCCCCCGTAGGCGAACGGCCGCCCCTCACACTCCCTATTTATTCGACCCGCATCGACGCAAAGTTTGGACTAGGCGTTAGAAGGGTTTCCATAGAGCAGGATTTGCGGTTCTTTGACCCAGGGGGGAAGCTGCCGGAATATTTCATCGCCGCGAGGCTGGATTGCGAAGGCGACCGGCCAGCCACCATCTCATGGGGATTTACCCCATAGGTATGCCCAAATAACTTTTTTGTTTACAAAATTGGAACTCTGCTTTTATGAGGGGGATAGGTTCATATACACTCAAAAGGAGAAGAGCCTCTATGAAAAATCAACATTTAGTGAGTACAATCGCCCTGGTCCTGTTGCTAAT
>DATIHO010000098.1:0-2506 GCA_035480615.1 Chlamydiales bacterium
GATTCTCTTGTTGGCAGGCATAAGCGGGCTCTGACAGCATCTCAGATAGTGGTACATCCACTGCATGCATTTGTATTGAACATCCCTTTTCTTGAATTTGATGATTCATATTTTCCCAACAATAGCCAGAAGACATAGAAAAGCTTTGCAGACTCCAGGAAAATAGTATGGGCCTAAAATCGACAGAAGCTGAGTTTTAGTACAGCTTCTTAGGAATTATTTTTTCTTCTCCTCTTGGATGGCTTAATAGCCACCAGTTTATACTGATAGGGCGGGTGTCTTTCGATAATCTTACCGTTATGAGAATAGACGAGGGCAGTCCCTGTACGCACTGCTATTTCAAAAGCTTTCTGAAAGCTTTTTGCATGGGCCTCTAGTATCAGCTTGCTCAACTCGCTACTCTTGCTCATCTGCAATCTTCTCCATTTTCCTCCAAATAAGCCTATCTAGCACCTGTACCGAACCGTGCTTATTTTTTCTAGCAATCACTCTTTTTGCGGATTTCTCTCTTTCCACCCACTCTGATTGCACAAGTCCCTCTTGTTCCTGCGAAGAACTATCTATAATTAAAGCTTCATCTACCAAAGGCAAATATTTTGTAATGATATTTTTAATACCTGAGTAATAACGCCTAATGATTGATGCCTCAGGGATATTATGTCCACCCTGCTGCACTCTTTGAGCGACTCTCCTGACCGCCTCTTCGGGTGCAGATAGCCAAAGAAATGTTAGGCTCAGCTCATATCCTTCGATCTTTGCCGCATTCAAATATTTGATATAGTTAGTACCCGATGCAGTGGTCTCAAAAACAAAATTTTTCTTAGCTTCCAACAGTTCCTTCAATCGTTTAATCATGAGCTTGCTGGCAGTCAGCGCCATACTCTCAGGATGTTTAGGAGCAAGACCCCTGGCAATCTCATCTGCGTTAATGAATTCATAAAGCATGCGGCAGTCCCGAATGAGTTCTAAAGTCATGGTGGTTTTACCTGCACCATTAGGTCCTGCGATCATAAGAATTTTTCTATCCATGTCCGCTATTGAGGATTACCGCCTCTCCCAGCATATCTTAGAGAAGGAATAATGGCCACGGATACCGAATCGAAACCACCTGTGATTTCAAATTTTAACTGGAAAGATTAATCGAGAAACGTTTAACGTACACCTCTCAAAAATGGAGGTTAACATGTCTATTCCTATAGTCCATCCAGCTCATTTATATTACAATCAAACCCTATTTGCTGATGTGGCAGAAAATTCCTTGTTTAGTGTTTTTTGTTCAGGAGATCGGATCTTTGACTGTCTTGAACTAGCAACACTAGAGGAATTATTCCAGATGGGAGCGAAGATCAATGAAACAGACAAAAAATATGGGATGAATTTTCTTCAATGGTGCATTGTTGAGGAGTGTTCATACGCTGAGGTGAACGAATTCGAAAGAATTGTCAATTGGCTGTTTGTTAATGGCATCGAAATTGATCATCAGGATTTCAAGGGTCGTACCGCTCTGCACTTGGCAGTATCCGAAGGTATGTTTGACTTAGCAAAAATGCTTTTAAATCAAGGAGCAAATCGTTCGATTGTTGATGCCAATGGAAGGACTGCTCACGATTACATGAGTGATTTTGTGCCAGAAATAATGTCTGACTCTGACGAGAAAGACAGAGAGGAAATATTAGCACTGTTAAAAATTAAATAGATCAAAAATCACCATTTCAATGTACAATTAAACAATAAAGGAGGACCGTATGACGATCTCTACAGTGAAGAGTGTAATGAGTCTTACAGCTTCAAATAGCATAAGATTAGGAGTTACGTTCGGAGTGTTCTTAGGCATCACATCTACAATATCTTCTCCATTTATTTGCGTGGAAGAGCTATTTGGTAAAGCTAACAATCGCATTCAGGATGATGTAATGGATTATCTTAAGTGTGTCATAACTGTTCCTGCCAAATCCACTTTTTCAGGGATGGTATTGGGAGCGGGAATGGGAGCGGTGAGCGGAACCATAGAAGCTTTGGCGAGAATCAATGGTATCCTTCCCCAACACTGAAACAACCGCTAAAAATTAAAGTGGTGGGTTATCTGAGCTGAAGAGCGCTTTCGTCCCAGATCTCCAAAGTCAATTTCCGACTTGTAAGCGGGCTTCCGTGCCTCTGGGTAGTCCTCGACATTCACAATCGTTCCTACGCGAATATCTACTTTGAGAAAATCGGCAAATTGAACTGGCTGTGAAGAATCGTGTGGTGTTTCCATATCATCACCCTTCGCTCTCTATAGCAATGTAAACCTTAACTTCTGGATTTTTCTGAGGATTAAAATCAGAGCGATATAACTCAAAATCACTGGTGTAGGAACGAGAAAGACTTGACTTCCAAACCTCTTGCCACGTTGCGATGAGTCCCTGAGGAAATGCTCCTTTTGTCGTGAAAACCGCATATTTTGATGCGGGAATCGTTTTGCCAACAAGTCCTTCGGGCACATCGTCTAAGGAAGCAACCTCGCATC
>DATIHO010000099.1:0-29366 GCA_035480615.1 Chlamydiales bacterium
TCTTTTGAGCCGATTTTCGATTCAAATTGTGGGGGTAATATCAACTTTCGTATATGACCCCCACAATTTGAATCGAAAATCGGCCAAAATAATCCCAAAAATCGACGAAGCCTCACTTTGTAGACACCCTCTAAGAAGCTGTCCTAAGAACCCGTTATTCAGGTTAATGGAGAATCTGGCCACGTCATCCAATCAGCAACTTGGTCCGCTCTGTTTTTGACTACCAGAATATGCTGTCGGTTGTGCTCTAAAAGACGGAGTAGATAATTCTGGTAATTATCTATGTTTTGTAAACACTCCTGATATCGACTTTCCAGATTGGGATTGTTTATAAGCTCGTTATGTACGATCGGTGCTGTGATACGCTTTTTCTGTTGACTCACTTCCTTGAAGGTCGTATTCAAAAGCTTGTGATAGTCTAAAATTTTTTTTGCTAATTGATCTATCTTTTGCGATGAGGTCCATTGATTATCAACTTTATTCCAGGCGTCTTTATTATTATAAATAGGATTGATTAATTGAGATCGGATCTGTTTTTCGTTGTTATACGCATGTGTTAACGAGATATATAAATTTTTACAGTACTTTTCCGTATTCTTCAATACTGTTATTGCATAGATTCTATTGAGCGCTGTCATATTTTCATCTCTTTTACAAAATTTTCTTTGGGTATGGATTTGGTTGATTTTTCATAGGAGAAGTGATAGCATGTACATAACATATCCGCAATGCAATTGATGATGTCCGTAATTTATTGGGATCCAAATCCGGCAATTTTTACTGTTCCCTATCTCAACTTTCCTATCTTTTGGTATGGAGTTTGTTTCGCCCTGGGTTTTTGGATTTCGTTTCCTGTTTTTGTTGGAGTTTTATCCCGCTATTTTCGGTATACCCAAATTGATTCAAAAGTTGACTTTTGGACGGGTTCAAAGCGCCGAAAATCGATTCTTGAAAAGGGGGCTAGTATTCAACAATACAACCCCCTTTTCAATAATCGATTTTCGGCAGCTTTCAATCCCGCCCAAAAGCCAACTTTTGAATCAATTTGGGTATATACCCCAGGAGAAAAGAGCTCCAATTTTTTGCCCATCAAGCAAAAAGCGCAATCTATTACCGATCGTTTGACCGTCTTTGTCGTTATCGGAACTATTCTGGGTGCGCGGCTTGGCCATTTTCTTTTTTATGAAAGACCTGCTGATTATCTCAACGATCCTTTGGAATTTTTTCGATTTCGAAGCGGAGGGTTGGCCAGTCATGGAGCGGTCATGGGCATCATCTTCTCGGTCCTTTTCTTCAGTTATCGGATCAAAAAAAAATATCCTGATTTAAATTGGGTGAGGCTGCTTGATTTTCTCTCTGTCCCGGCGCCTCTTGCCGGAGCCTGCATTCGGATCGGCAATTTTTTTAACCAGGAAATTTTAGGCATTCCCACTACAGTGTCCTGGGCTGTTTTTTTTGGGCATCCCGCAGATGGAAGCGAGCCTGGTCTCCATCATCCGGCTCAACTTTATGAGGCCTTTTGTTATCTTGCCCTCTTTTTCTTTTTTTGGCGCTTAAGTCATAAACCTGCATTTCTTCTTGCGCAAGGAAGATTGATTGGTTTGCTCTTGGTGTTTGTCTTTTTTTTCCGTTTTTGTATTGAATTTCTTAAATCCGAACAAAGTCATCTTTTAAGTTCTTACTATCTAACTATGGGTCAAATTTTGAGTGTTCCTATAATTTTGGCAGGATTTGTTTTTTATAATTATAAGAGGCTGTCCATTAGGCGGGATTGAAGTTACCTTTAAAAATAATTTGATTCATAAATAATTTATGGAATTTTAACTAAAAAGATAATTTTTAATAGAAGAAAAAGTTGACTCTTTTTCAGATCTTTCAGATACTGAAAATCTCTTAAACCTGGAGGATTTTATGAATTTTATCCATATTGCCGGACACTTGGGCGCTGACCCCGAAGTTCGTTTTACATCAAACGGAAAAAAAGTAACCACGCTTCGCGTCGCTTGCCGCACGCGAAAAGGGAAAAATGACGATACCATTTGGTGGCGCGTGACTATTTGGGGAGAACAATACGATAAAATGATCCCTTATTTGAAAAAAGGGAGTGCGATCATGGTTGGAGGAGAATTTCATAAGCCCGAAATCTTTACTGATCGGGAAGGAAAATCGCAGGTTTCTTTAGAAATTACGGCTTATTACATCCAGTTCAGTCCTTTTGGCAAGCCAGGTGGTGGCACGACTGCCGGTACTTCGCAAGAGGAAGGTTTCAGCGCAGGAGTTGCGCACCAATTTTCAGAATCGGCGCAGGACCCTTATATGCAGGGTATAGCTTCCATGAAGGGGAGCACAATCGATGACGAGGTTCCTTTTTAATGAAAATTGGTTTTTCGCAAGATTTTGAAGGCAGAAAGAAAAGCGATCTTTTGATTGCCCCATATTGGGAAGGGCTTATAGCGGCTTCCCAGTTGGAGATACACCGCTCTTCCATGATTGCGTCTTTGTTTAAAATGGGGGACTTTCAAGGAAAGTGGGGAGAGACTGCTCTTTTGTATTCCGAAGGGGAAAAAGAAAGCAGACTCTTACTGCTCGGCCTCGGCAAAAAAGAAGAAGCAACGTCCGAGTTATTGCGGCGCGCTTTCAGCTTGGCAATGAAGACGGCCCAATCTAAAAAAGCAAAACACATTCAGATGCTCTTTCCGAGCGAGAAAAAATGGGTCCGTGAAATCATTGATGGCCTTGTTCTGACAAATTACAGGTTTGTCAAACTCAAGCACGATTCTTTAAAGGAAATGGCTGAGCTTTGTGAATCACTGACTATTTTTGGCTTGGATAAGACATATAAAAACCAGATTGACAATCAATTATTTATCGCCTCTTCAGGAGTTTCTTTTGTTCGTGATTTGGTCAATGAAAATGCCGATGATGTGACTCCTGACCGTTTTGTCAAAGAGGCCAAGGCTTTGGGAAAAGAGGGAGTAAAAGTGAGAGTCCTGGATCGGAAAAAGCTGGAAAAAGAAAAAATGGGTCTTTTATTGGCTGTCGGACAAGGTGCGCGGTACGAACCGTATCTTATTCAAGCGGAGCACTGGGGCGCTCCCAAATCGAAAGAACACATTCTCCTTGTAGGAAAAGGAATCACTTATGATACAGGCGGCCTTTGTTTAAAACCTCCTGATGGCATGCTTGGCATGAAAGCGGATATGGCGGGCGCTGCGACTGTTCTTGCCGCTGTCAAGATAGCGGCTGGCCTTCGTCTCAAGGTCAATGTGACAGCTCTTGCGCCCGTAGCTGAAAATGCGATTGATTCGAGAAGTTATAAGCAAGGTGACGTCTATCAAGCCGTGAATGGGAAGACGGTAGAAATTGTGAATACCGACGCCGAAGGACGGCTGATTTTAGCGGATGCGATTGCTTATGGAGTGAAACACTTGCGTCCGACACACATTATCGATATTGGAACTTTGACCGGTGCGATTCTCATTGCTCTTGGCGACGAAGTCGCAGGCTTTTTTACCAATTCCGAATCGATTGCAAAAGATTTGGAATCCGCATCCCAAAAAACAGGCGAAAACATTTGGAGATTGCCTCTTTACGATTACAAAGAGTCTCTGCGTTCCGATATCGCCGATATGACAAATTTGGGCGGACGGGATGCAGGATCCATGAAATGCGCCCTTTTTCTTCAAGAATTTACTCAAGGCATCCCTTGGGCCCACATCGATATGGCAGGACCGGCTTACATTTCGAAGCCCAAATATTACAATCCGACAAAAGGGACGGGATGGGGACTTCGCCTTCTTCTCGATTTTCTCCAACTGAGGGACTGATGTGAAATTTTGTGTCTCTTCTCCGCAAAAATTGGTTTCGTTTCTCCAATATTCCATAGAAAAAAAATATTCGGTAAAAATGATGCGCCGCCTTTTAGAGGCGAATCTTTGCCGCGTGAATGGACGCATTGAGCGTTTTGGCTCAACCCGTTTAAAAAAAGGGGATGTTGTGGAATTCGCCCCTTCCTGGAAATCAGTGGTAGAGAGAAAAGCCGATCTTCGTCCAAAATTTACGACGCTTTATGAAAATGGGGATGTCATTTTAGTGAATAAGCCAGAAGGTTGGGTATGCAGCGAAGAAAATTGCAAGCATACTTTTGGACCCTCATTGCACCTTGTCCATCGGCTTGATAAAGATACGACAGGAGTTTTAGCCCTTGCCAAATCTTTATCTGCACGAGATGATCTCGTATCTCTTTTTGCAAAGCGGGAAGTGGAAAAAGAGTATTTAGCGATCGTAGACGGCGTACCCAAAACGCCTTGTGGCACTCAAGAAAGTTTTTTGGTCAGACGCCGAAGTTTTGAAGGTCAAACGATTTGGGGGTCGGGAAAAAAGGGATTGCATGCAGTGACCAAGTGGAATGTTCTTGGGATTGGAAAAGACGCGGCGCTTCTTCAATGTCTGCCATTGACTGGCAGGACTCATCAAATCCGCGTGCATCTCACTGAGATGGGTCATCCAATTTTAGTCGATCGACAATATGCTACAAAATTTCGATGCCCTTTTTTTGTTACACGTCCTCTTCTTCATTCCTATCGGCTGAAAATTGGCGATATTGCAGCTCAGGCACCAATCCCTTTTGATATGGAGGATTTTTTACATGCATCCCATCTCAGTTACAATCCTCGCTAAAAATGCGGAAGAAACACTGGCTGCAAGTTTAAACGCCTTGAGAGCCTTTCCTGAAGTGATTGTTCTTGACACGGGGTCGACGGATGCAACCAAAGAGATCGCAAGGAACTATCCAAACGTTCGGTTTATTGAAAAACCATTTCAAGGTTTTGGCAAGATGCACAATCTTGCATCAGATCTTGCAACACATGATTGGATTTTGTCGATCGATAGCGATGAAGTGCTTTCTTGCGAGCTGATCGAAGAAATTTCCGATTTGCAATTGAATCAAGAGGAAGTTTATTCCCTGAATCGCTGCAACTATTTTCAAGGAAAGTGGATGAGAGGTTGTTCAGGTTGGCATCCTGACCCTATTGTCCGGTTTTATCATCGGAAAATGACCCGGTTTACCGATGCGGATGTCCATGAATCTGTCATTACGAAACATGTAAAAGTAGTCCCGTTGCACGGAAAGTGTTTTCATACGCCTTACCGGACGATCGATCATTTTCTTTCTAAAATGCAGCTTTATTCCTCTCTTTTCGCTAAGCAAAATAAAGGATCCCCATCCTCTCTTGGAAAGGCGATTTGGCACGGGTTTGTTGCATTTATAAAAAATTATTTATTTAAAAGAGGCATTTTTTGCGGGAAAGAAGGATTGATTATTTCTATTTATAATGCCCAGACTACTTATTACAAATATTTAAAATTGGCTTATCCAAAATTTGAACAAGAGATTGCACCACTTGCTGAGGAGTCAACGCAGCCAAACAGGGAGGGTTGAGCGATGGGCCTGGAAAGCGGCATTTTTTCTGATTGCATGGGGCGCAAGGAATCTGAGATTGAAGATGAAATTGCTCATTTCCGCAGGTGCCAATGAGGCCTGAATGGGTAGATCCATAGAGGGTAATAGAGGGGACATTGAGTGCTGCGGCCAAATGAGATAATCCTGTATCCATGGAAATGCATGCTTTCGCTTCGCATAAAAGAGACCCAATTGCCGAAAGGGTAAGCTTTGGCAGCAAGATGGCATCTTGATTCACGCAAAGTTCGCTTGCTCGCCCTTTTTCTTTCTCATTTCCCCATGGAAGGAGCACTTTATATCCCTTTTCAGTGATCCAATGGATCAATGTTTTCGCATGTTCTTTAGGCCACAATTTAGTGTCCCAGCTCGCATTATGAATAAAAACTATGTAAGGCTTTGGGATCAGGAGAGAAGAAAAAAATCGGCTCTTCTCAATCCCAAAATCCGGAGGAATTGTGGGATACGGGTAGCCCAAACTCGAAGCAAAGAGTGTGCGCAGCCTATCGATTGCGTGCGCGGATTTAGATGCTGCGAATGTCCTTTGATAGGCAAAAGAGGCGATCCATTCTCGGACCGATTTCCGGTCAAAACCGGCCGTAGGGCCTCGCATAAATAAAGCCATCAACGCCGTTTTAAAATTTCCTTGCCCATCAATGACCAGATCATAAGTGGTTTTTCGGACAGATCGAATCAAAGAAGAGATCGGTTGGATCGATTTAAAAATTTTTTTGGCCCAAGTTCGATGGGATGTAAGAAAAATTTGATCGACAGATCGATGCCATGTTGCGACTTCAGCAAAATTTTCATCGATCATCCAATCGATTTTGAGATCTGGATAGGCATTAGACGCGTCAGTTACTGCAGGCAGGGCATGGATTAAATCGCCAAGAGATGTAAATTTAATGAGCAAAATCCGTTTCATTGATGCAAGAGATGTGATGGGATCAGACGTTTGAAAAAGGCGCTTATGCGATGACGCTTGAGATGGCGAGAGGCTGCGGCTTCGGACTGGACGTAGTTCATTTGGATGGATTTACGGTGTCCTTTGAAAATTGTATGTCCATGCCAGCAATTCTTCGTGACTTGGAAAATAAGACAGCGCCCCGCTTCCGGACTGATCTCTTCTGCAAAAGCAGTCAAGTTTTTTTGATCATATAAAACTCTGATTTTTCCATCGGGAGAGGTCCAATTGGAGTTTAAATACAAAAGAAAGGTGATGAGCTTATCTTCGGAATCTACATGAATATGCCCATCTCTTTCTGTAGTGTAGCCTCGGACGGTGATGATGGGGGGTTTTCCCTCCAAATTCAGTTTGAACCGTTTTGCAATGAGACGTTTAAGATCAGGCGATTGGAGTTCCTGCATGAGTTGGTTGAAGGGGCCGAAGCTATTGATCGCATGCAAAGGAAAACTACCTCTTTTAGAGAGACGGGGAAAAGACGCGATCACTTTTTCAAGAGAAGCAGTTTGGATGATATTATCAATGACCATATAGGGGTACGGCTCTTTTTGAAAAGCCGCATTTTGTATTGCATCCAAATTTAAAACTGAAAAATTCATGCCGGACAAACCGGGATGATAGCAAACTTTGAAATGAATTGTCAAAAAATGCAGTTTTTCGGCAAAAGCAAATCGAAATCAACCTCTTCTTCCACAACTCGGATGGCCTCTTCAATTTTCAGAGTATCCTCTTTGCGAATTTTTGTTGTGTAGGTAGTGATCATTTTCATGGTGATAAAACTGCTTAAAGGAATGTAAAGAGCAGGGATGTCAGCACGGTGGATTTGTTCCAAAACGCTTGCCTTTGGGGGATGCCTTCCGGTTAAAATCATGCCAACTTTTAACTCTTTTCCTGGATCTGCGATTTTCGCATCCCAATAGTGGGTCAATGTCGTGAGAATAATATCTTCGCGGCTTGCAGGAGTGATGATGAGCTGATTGTGAGTGATATGGGTTCCATACATCTCTACGGGAGAGGCGACAAGCCGAATATGTTGGAAATGACGCAAACGATGCGCCGAGCCACTCAAAGCCTCTGTTTCAAAAAGTTGCTCGAAATCGGACATCGTCGGGGCGCTTAAGAATGGCTCAAATGGGATGCAGCCTAAAAGAGGCACATTCCATTTTTTTAAAGCTTTTTTCATATATTCGATGATCATCTCCCTTTTCGCATCCAAAACGCGGTTTAAAATTACTCCGGCAATGGGAACCTGATATTTTTCGCATTGTGTGTAATTTAAAGACAGTTCATCAAAGCTGGAACCTAGCCCGCCTGATGCAACGAGCAGGACGGGACATTTTAAAAGCGCTGCAACTTGAGCGTTATTTAAATCGACAATCGATCCAACGCCTGTATGGCCTGTCCCTTCGATGACGGACATCTGATTTTCTTTTGCGATTTCCATAAAGGAAGAGGAAATTTTTTCAATTAAGGATTGACGATCGACTTTTCCATCGAGAAAATCTCGGGTAAAACCTTTGGGGAACAATACAGGGCTCATTTTATCATAGTCTTCTTTCAACTGAAAATGGCTTTTAAACAAGGCAACGTCTTTATCAACATTGATTCCCATTTCAGTTCGGATATGTTCCTGGCCTACAGGCTTTAAATATCCGACTGAACCCACCCGTTTTTTTAAACCGGCGACAAGACCCAGGCATACTGTCGTTTTGCCCACATTTTGCCCGGTTGCGGCAACGAAAATAGCTCTTTTGTCCATGGAATCAGTATACCCATGCCCAATTCATATTTCAATAACTTGAATAAAAATTGAATGAATTGTTACAGGACACAATAAAGAATGGGTACGTATGAGATCTGTAATTTTTCTATTTTTAATTGTTTCCTTCATCATCGTTTCTTGTGGCGGAGGAACAGCGAAAAGCTCAACTTTGGCAAAATGTGAACAAATCACAACATATCCTGAAGGCGAAGAGAAATCTCCCCCTCTTAAACGTCGCAATAGGTGGTAGTTTAGAAGCTGCCCTAAACTTTAGCTTCTTAGAAGCTGTCCTAAAACTCAGCTTCTTAGAGACTGTTGTTAAGAACCATTTTTAGAAAAACGAGAAAACACCTGACAGGTAAGCGCCGCCTGAGTTCCAATATTGAATAGATCAGTCATGAGTCCGGTCATGACTTTACGGGGACGCGATTGAAACGCATCGCGATATGCCGAGATTCTATCCAACACAGGTTTTACCGCTCCCAACAATCGAAGGCTGGTGTAGGTATATACAGTCCCTTGTGCCAGTTTGAGTGCGATAGGGTTGTGGGAGAAACGAGTGTTTGGATTGTTGATCCACTCAGAAAACCATCTGACCTGGGGACCCAGGTTCAGAGTAATTTGATGGTAAAGGGCGAACATCCCTATGGAAGTCGGAGAGAAATTTTTCAACCACTCAAATGGCAAGACGTTCGCAATTTGCGAAACAGCGCATAGATTATATACATAAGACGTGTCCATGACGAATTTTACTGCGCTGGAAAGCCAGGAAAAAGATTGGTTTGGATTGGAAGTTAGCGAATTTCCCAGAGCCAGGTAGATCAAAGTAGAAAGACTCCAAACCGCATTGATATTGATATTGGAAATAGTTTGTTCAGTCCCTGCTTTGGCTAACGGATCTTTCATTTTGGCCGTTTGAATCAATGCCTGGTCGAAGATGCCGCTGACTATGCGATAGCCAAGCTGCTCGTGCGGTGCTCCCAGCGTGAAAGGCAGGCGAAGTGTCATGAACAACTGAAAAATATTTAGCTGCTTCGAGGCGATGGCATAATCGAGGTAGGAATGGCCTTTTGGGGTGAGAGCGAAAAGATTGCTATGCTGCATCAAAAACTGAGCGGCTTCAAGTCTGCCGGCTAAAATTGCATAATGAAGTGGTTTTAATCCCGACGCGTCGGCTTGGTCGAGGTCGTGCGTTTTCTTTAGTGTCTCAAGATTGCCTTCATAAGCCGCGCGAGAGGCCGGCGTTAAGATAGCGGGATTGATTTTTCTAAGAGCTTCGATACGAGAGCGCATCCCCTCGGTCCTCTTCTGAAATCGTTGATCTAAAATGGGATTTTCTCCTAACTGTGGATTGCGCAAGATCTGGATCATTTCTGCGTCTTCTTGAAGAATCGCTTCATCTAAAGGAGAGAGTTTATTTGCATCTTCGTGCATCGAGATATTTATTCCCCATAAGATATTTACGACCTCCGGATTCGTGCACAGTTGATCGAGTAGTTTGGAAACATGGGAATTTTGCATCAATTTCAACAGGTCCTTGTCGGCGTTGAATAATGCTTTTTTATCGAGACCGGGTTGTTCGCTGGCGTGCAAAATTTCGATTGCATCGATGACTTTCGAAAAATTGTCGAGATAGTTTTCCAATGCAGCGAATATTTTTTTGTTGGATTGAATATCTACCTTCACAGCGTCATTTACTGCTTGAAAAAGTTGTTCCCTTTGCATTCTATAGCAGATATGTTTTGCCCACTCTTTGCGATGATTGCGAACAGCCCAATGCAGGGGGATTTCTTTTGGACGCAATTTCACCCCTTCCCAGGGTTTCCCGCTTTGTTGAGGGTGGTGTGAAGATGTGGAATAAATTTTATATTCGGCAGCTGACCGGACGCGCTGAATGACTGCATCATGTTCTTTGAGGGCTTGGATAGCGGCGGCCGTTTTAGGGGTTTTTTTGGTCTTATCCAAAAAAAAGCGCTCTTGCTCTGCCTGTTTTTCGAAAAGATTTAATCTGCTTACACAGTCGAACTGATATTTTTGAGAGAAATTATTCAACTGTTTTTCGATTTTTCGGGCAAGTTCTGTTCTTTTTTTAATGGTTTTCTCAATTTGCGCCGGCGAACTCGAAACGGTCACAGTTTGTGAGGGAATGGCAGTCATGCATTTTCCTTTTAAATTTGTATTGATTATATAGAAAATAAAGGTTTTTTAAAAATAAAAAATATCCTCGTAATCATTGTAAATTAAAATATATATTGACTAATTGGCTTTTTCTGTTAAAATGCCTTGTGTATGCAAAGCTGTTCTATTCATCCTGCTTGGATTGAAATCGATACTTTTCAATTTAGAAAAAATTTAAAAGCGATCCGTAAAATGATCGGCAGCTGCTTGCTCTGTTTGCCGATAAAAGCGAACGCTTATGGACATGGGGCGCTGACAATGGCAAAAATTGCTGAGGAAGAGAAAGTAGATTGTCTTGGAGTGTCTTGTGTAAAAGAGGGGATTAGGTTGAGAAAAGCGGGGATTGCGATCCCGATTGTGGTTTTTGGTGCAATTCATGAGGATCAGATTGTAGAAAGCGCGATATTTGACTTGGAAATTTCAATTAGTTCAAGATACAAAGCGGAACTTGTCGCTAAAAAATATGCGCGCCTGGATCGAAAATGCACGGTGCATATCGAAGTAGATACGGGCATGCAGCGAACTGGCGTAAGACCAGACACTCTTTTTTCCCTCATTTTCTTGATCAAAAATGCAGGCTGTTTTGAAATCAAGGGGCTTTATTCTCATTTGGCCACCGCGGATTGTCCAAATGACCCGACCGCTTTGCGGCAAATCGAAATATTCGGCTCTCTTGCAAATGAGCTGCGCGGAAGTGGTGTCATTTGCCATTTGGCCAACTCGGGAGGCGTGGCCTTTTATCCCGATTCTTATTTTGACATGGTGCGTCCGGGACTTCTTTCATACGGTTATGCTTTTGATGAAAAAACCGAAGAAATCCGCCCCTGCTTGAGCCTGAAGGCAAAAGTTTCTTATTTTAAAGTGGTGCAAAAAGAGCGGGGGATCAGTTACGGACATACCTATTTGACACAAGATGAAACGCGGATTGCAACCATTCCGGTGGGATATGGAGATGGATATCGGAGATCTCTGTCCAATCTTGGGTCTGTTTTGATCCGGGGCAAACGCTTTCCCATTGCAGGGGCGATTTGCATGGACCAGTTTATGGTAGATATTGGAAAAGAGGAGGCGTATGTAGGCGATGAAGCGGTTCTAATCGGTAAGCAGGGGGATGAAGAAATCACTCTTTGGGAACTTGCCCGATGTTCAAATACGATCTTGCATGAGATGCTTGTCTCATTTAATGAACGGCTTGAGTATTTTTACCGATAAAAATTTTTTCAACAAATTCTCCTGCCTTCTCGAGCGCTTCCTCTGCTTCAGGAAACTGGGGAGCAAAAAGCTCGAAGTTATGGGATAGTCCTGGCCAAATATCAAGAAAGACCGTGACCCCCTGTTTTTGTGCAGAGTTTGCCAATTGAAGTGCTTCAGCATGAAACAGGTCATGGGTTCCGGATTGAATAAAAAGGGGTGGAAGAGTTTCGAAGTTTCCATAAAGAGGGGAGATTAAAGGATCCGTTGGATCTTTTCCTTCAATATATTTTTCTGAAAAATAAGCAAACCATTCGGAAGTGAAAAAATCTGATTGGCCTTTTTTGGTCTTGTTTGAGAGGTCGATCCAGGGACAGAGGCAAAGCGCTCCCGCAGGCATGGCAATTTTTTCCAATTTGAGCCGCAAAAGAAGGGAAAGAGCCAGGTTTGCTCCCGATGAGATGCCGCCAAATAAAATGCGGGATCGGGCATAAGGATGGTGTAAAAGCCAACGATAAGCTGTGAGGGCGTCATCGAGAGCTGCTGGAAAAGGGTGTTCCGGAGCTAGCCGGTATTGAATTGCGCAAACGGCGGCATTGGTCGTTGCGGATAAACGCCCTATAAGATTCTTATGCGATTCAATGGAGCCGCAGCAAAAACCTCCTCCGAAAAAGAAAAGCAGGATCCTTCTTCGATTTACATTTGGCGCAAATGCCCAAAAGGCGGAAATATTGCCGATAGAAAATGGCTCAAACCGTACGCCATCTTCTGGAGGGAATGCTTGAAGGAAATTCGTAAATTGAGACCGAATCTCTTCCATTGTCAAGCCGATGGAAGGACTTTCAGATATTGACTTTTGATAGAATGCAGCGTATTCTCGACTCATATCTATTGCTGTTACATAAAAGAAAAAATGATTCTTGGCGAGACAGGGGTTTTTTTTGCAAATCGACGAATTCTCCGTTTTGCAACTGCCTTCTTTCTTTTTGTCCTTTTTGCCCAGCCACTTTCGGCAATGCAGAAAAAGACTCGGCCTCATTCTCTCGGGGTTAGAACGGTCGAATATTTTGACGTATCTCGCAACCGTCCTCTTCTCGTGGAAATCTGGTATCCGACGACAAAGCAAAAACCGCTAGATACACCAGTGGATGAAATGTGGATCCATCCGCAAGAGGTACGGAATGCCCCTTTTATTAAGGAAATGCGTAAAGCTCCTCTTCTCTTGATTTCTCATGGATATAAGGGCGGACGTAGGGATATAAGCTGGCTTGCAGATATCATGGTGCAAGCAGGTTATATCGTAGCGGCAGTAGATCATTACGGAGATACGCGATGCTATTTCGATCCCAGACAAAGCGTATGCTTTTGGAATCGGCCCTTGGATTGTATGTTTCTTCTCAATCAATTGAGCAGAGATGAGAGGATGCGAGAAAAGATCGATTTTGATCGCATCGGATTTATTGGCTATTCTCTTGGAGGCATGACGGGGCTTGCATTGGCTGGAGGACAAGCCAAAGACCTCTCTTGCGTCATAAAAAGTCTCAGTGATCATAAGATCGAACCAAAACATTTCGAAGGGTTTGACTTTTCTATTGCAGAAAAGTCTTATAAGGAATCAAGGGTCAAGGCAATGCTTCTCCTTTGCCCTGCTTTTTTTATATATGGGGCTGATTCGTTTAAACAGATTCAGATTCCCATCGGCCTTGTTGCGGCAATGGGCGATGAAGTGCTCCCTTTTCGCGAGCACGCCTATCAAGTCATCCAGCACCTTTCTCCTATAAAATTGAAACTGTTTCGCGAGGAAATTTCTCACTATGCTTTCATGAATCGGGTAAGCGAATCTGGGAAAAAAATATTGAAAAAAGCCTTACATACCGATCCTCCTTGCTGCGAACGATTGATTTTGCATCAAGAAGTGGGAGAATTCGCTGTCGATTTTTTTCGTAGCGCTCTATGACTTCAGTGCCAGCAGTTTAAGGAAAAATGTAATGATAGTTGGCGTTCGAAGCATTTTCCAACCCCAAAGCTTTTGAAAAATACTCAAAACTGCCAAAACAATTAAGGCCGGATAGCAAATTTCCAGGATGGGGGAGATAATTTTAGCAATGCCGGAAAATTCTAAAGTAGATACGAAAAATGCAATTACAAGGGTAGTGGTTAATGCAACAGAGTGAGAAATCCGATGTTTGGAGATCTCTTTTTTAAGGAAATCGGCAAATAGCGAAGTGAGGACGACCGCAGTGGTCATGCATGCGAGAATCACTGCAACGCAAACAATCGGAGCCGCTATCGACCCAAGTGCTTTTTGGGCGACAAGTCCAAGCATTTTCTGGGCAGGGATCTGAACAAGATCGGCAGCATACATGGATCCCATCAACACAAGGAAAAAATAGATGATTGAAAGCAGTGCTCCGCCAAACAGTGAAGATTTGAGAAAGATAGATAGAAAACGGGTCGAATTTTCTGTTGATTCAGTACGTTTTTTTAGGTGCTTGATCACAAAGACCGAGAAAAAAAATGCCGCTAACAGATCCATGGTCTGATAACCTTGGGACACCCCCTGTTTAAAGCTGGTCCAGCCCGCTTCTTTTCCACCTGTAATGACAGGAAACTCGACAGAAGTGATCACGGAAAAGACAATCGCAACTAAAGATAAAATCAAAATGGGGGTGAGGATCGAACCCAAAATAGGGACGATTGTATTTTTTCGCATGGCAAGCAAAAATAAGACCACGCAGGCAAAAATGCTAAAAAGCCAAAGAGGCGTATCGGGAAAAATGAGCAGGAATGTTCCATGCGCTACGGTAATGCAGCGAGCGAGAACCCCAAAAGGTCCCATAATGGAAATCGCAAAAAGAGGCAGCCAAAAAATGGCAGGTTTCCCCAAACGGCCAAAAAATTCATGTTGGTCCCCATTAAACAGGAACATTGCAAAAATGCCGAGAAAAGGGACAAAGACTCCTGTTAGGATAATTCCGGTCGCCGCCATTGCATAATGTCCTTGGCTCATCTGGCCGACAAGCAGGGGGAATACAAGATTTCCCGAGCCAAAAAACATGGAAAACATCGCAAGCCCGGTGGAAAAGATAATCGATTTGGTTTTCATAACAGCAGACAAGTTACTGCAAAACATTTTTATTTTCAAGGACTAGACAAAAAATGAAATTTTCATTTATACCCTCCTTAGAGACTGTTAACGGATTTCGCTTCTGTCGATTTTGGGGTTCTTTTGAGCCGATTTTCGGTTTGTTTTTGGGGGGTAATATCGACCAAATGTATATTACCCCCCAAAAACAAACCGAAAATCGGCCAAAATAATCCCCAAAATCGACGAAGCCGAAATCCGTTAACAGTCTCTTATATACCGAAAAATGGTCTCTAAGGAGCGTGTGTTTTATGGATTGGTTGGTTTCTACAGCGTTGCATCCACTTTTATCAATTGTTGCCGGAGTCATTATTTTAGTATGGCCGACGATCTTAAACTATGTCATTGCGATTTGGCTTATTTTGACGGGCCTCTTGAGCTATCTGCAGATGAGATAACGAACAGGAGTCATCCCATTATACCCAAAATGATTCAAGAATCGGCCCTAAACTTTAGCTTCTGTCGATTTTTGGGATTATTAAAGGTTTTATTTTAATTCTATAGCAATATATAATGTAATTATGGAAAACAAAGACATGATTACTATCCATCTTTCCAAGTCTCGTCTGCATCATAAGCGCCGCTTCGGCGTAGCTTAACTTCGGCAGCTTCGGCTGCATTCATTATTTACAAACATTTTTAATAAAAAATTAAGAGAAAAATACGTATGTCTTTTTATCCATTAGTGTCATCGATATTCCAAGCATGGGGACCTTTCTGGAATAACGTCGAAACACCTTCTCATTTGGTGTCATCGATATTCCAAGCATGGGGACCCTTCTGGAATAACGACGAAATACCTTCTCCTTCCATACCATCTCTTTCTATTGAGAAGATGGATAGTGATGAGGAGGAGGAGAATACGATCACCCAAGTGATGCAAAAAGTCCTCGCAGCTAAACAGGCGCACGTTAAGGTGGCGCTTGACGACAAATGGCAGCGGTACAATCCCGTGTTTATTGGAGGGGACTTGTTTACTTTTGGCTATTTGGCATTCCAGGGCGTTCAAAGCTTGATGCCAAGCCTACAAACGATTGCTGCCATTGGCTCCGCGAGTCTTGCTTGCGGTTGTATAGCCGGCGTGATTTGGCTTGGCGTTGGTCTCGTCGAATTAAAAGAAGCGCTTCAGGCATTTCGAAATAACGACAAAATACTTGGATTGAGGATGCTGATCGATTTTGTCTGTTGTGTGGCCGTTAGCGCAATCATGATCTTGACGTCGCTTGCGATCCAAGTGAGTGTCCTTGCAGGAATCGGAGCATTTTTAGCCGCGAATCCCTGGTTTTTGCCCGTTATCTTTTTTCTCACCGCGATTCCGCTTGTCATCGAATTGAGCTATCGGATCCATAAAATTGCCACATCGAAAGATCTGCCTGCCTCGTTGCAATTGGACAGACTGGAGAATCTTCTCAATGAACCAGACCTGAATTGGGAGACAATCGATCAGCTTTATAATGCACCAACCAACATTTTCAATCTGAAAGAATTGGAAAAAGGTGACGAGCAAGTGCAAATTGGCGGTTTGACGACAAAGATGGAAGAGTTGCAAGCAGATATGGGTGTCGATGCTGCGATTGAAGTTTTCGCGTTGCTGAAGGCTCTCAAAGAAGGGAATCGCGACCAAGCGTTGGAGGACATTGCAAGAGCCAAAAAACGGATTGCTGAATGGAACCGATCCCTTTATCTCAGGATGTTTCAACAGGTTCTTTTTATCATTGGGTTTGGAGTAAGCATGGGGACTCTCAGAGCGTCAGCGAATGTTACGAATCTCCTAAATGCCGCGCAAAACTTTTTTTGTGTAGGGGCGAACATCATCCCTCTCTATATGGACACATTCTGGCCGTTTAAAAGAAATGCGCCGATAGTGGTGCCGAAAGTAGAAGCATCGGAGGTATACCGCTCTTGAACCTCCCTCGCCTAAAGGCGAAGGATTCTTGCTTCATCGCTCTCCTTAAGGAGTAGCTCCACAAGCTTTTAAAACCGACATCCCGGCGGCCTTTTCTATTATTGCGCTATTCAAGTCTCGATCGATGACCAGTCCACAATGTGGGCAATGGTATTCCCGATCGCTTAATCTCATCTCTTTTTTACTATAGCAGCCACTGCATGTTTGTGTGCTAGGGAAGTACTTCCCAGTTGTGTGCAAAATCTTCTCTACAATGCCTAATTCGAGCATGCAGTTTTGTAAGCTGCTTTTTGGCTTTGAGCCAATTTTTGCTAAACTTCACTTTCCTTGAAAGACGTCTGGAAAGGACTCGGAGTCGAGACAGGTATTGCGTGAAAAAACGGGGATTCGGCACGTAAGTCGGCTTGTTATCTTTCCCTGAAGCCATTGCAACAAAATTCTTGAGACCTACGTCTATTCCCACCGCCCTATCCTCATCAATAGGAGCAGGCAATGGAGTTGCCACCTCTTGTTCAGTCGAAAAGGCCACATACCAGTGTTCCCCGTCTCGAAGGATAGTTGTCTGTTTGATTTCCCCTTCAATATCTCGAGACTTCCGAAATCTCACCCAACCTATTTTGGGCAAATAGACGTTGTTCTCTGCGACCTTCACCCCTTGAGGGTAACGGAAACTATCTCGTATGCCCTTGCATTTGAACTTTGGAAATCCAAAGTTTTTACCAGCCAGCATATTTCGGAAAAAGTTTTGGAAGGCCGTATCCAAGTTCTTAAGGGCTTGCTGAAGGACTTGTGAGTGGATGTCTTTGAGCCAGGATGTTTTTTCCTCCCGTTTTAGAATGACCAGTTCATCATTTTGCTCAAAGTAGCGAATCGACTTACCCTCTTTTTCGTAGGCTGTTTTTCTCTTGTCAAGACCTCGGTTGTACAAAAAACGGGAAGCCCCCGCGAACTAAAGCAAACAATTGTCTTTGACCATTTGTTGGGTCCAACCGATATTTATATCCCTTCTTCAAAAGCATGCCTCCATGGTAAAGTTTGGTCTATGAAAAAGTCAACTCATTGAAAGGAGTATCTTCGTATCTTTTGAGGGGGGAAGGTTACCCATTTACTCAGAAAGTTTTATGGGGTAAAGCTCTTTGGTCACCGAGCTATTTTGCAGGTTCCTGCGGAGGAGCTCCTATCGCAATTATTCGTCAGCATATTGAAAGTCAACAATCTCCTACAGAATAGCCCGGGGCGTGATTCATCTCGGCCATAAATGGCCGAGTTTTCTCACGTCAAATAGATAAAATTCAAAAATCGAGGACGGCGCGCGCGGTCAAGCCTTGCAAGGCAATCGTACTTGTATTGACCCAAGTCTCTTTTGGATCGGAAGGAGCCCCATTTGTAGAACGGAAAGTTTCCTGAAGATTCATCCAGCTCACTACTTCGTAACCGACAAAAAATTCAAATCGTTGGTGTTCGAAGTTCTTTTCATAAGCAGGGCCTATGTAAAACTGCGTTTCAAAAGCGGATCTTATATCTTTAAAACAAGTATTTCGAATCGGTAAAGAGGGGTTAAATGAGGGGCCTGGTTGAAAATTTGTCGTCTGCAGGCTTGAGTTGCGATACGATCCGAGAAGAGTTGAAAATGTGGTTCCCCCTGTCATATAAATATTTTCGAACCAATACCAATCGACCGAAACTCCTAATCGAAGCCCGCCTCCAATAAATCGCCAGCGGTTTCCAATTTTCGTTTCAAAACTTGACCAATCAAAGTATTGCACTTTCCAAAATTGATTCATCCATGCCACTACGCCGCCCCCCTGGAAACGGAGCCTAAGATGAGGGTTTGGGAAAAATACGCGAGTGACAAAGATATCAACTACGTTGTAGTTGAAATGGATATAACTTTTCGCATTGGCTATCGGCCTAGTGAAAATTTGAGGCCAAGTTCCTGTTAAGTATTCTGTTGGTTGAGAAGGTTTTGCCGAAGCATTGGATCCTGAGGCGGACAAACATGTATATTGCGTCCAAAATTCCCAGTATCTGGGCGCGCGGAAAAAAGCAAGTGTGAAACGAAAGCCAGGGTCTCCGTTAAAAGTTGCGCTCTTGTATTTGCCTTGCGCAAAACATTCGGCAGGGCCCCATCCGTTTTGGGTCATTGAAAGAGCGTAATCTACTGCACCTTCCTGAACTCTCCAATAAAGAAACTCTCCTCTCAATGAAAAACATTGCACATCGCGGCGAAAAAGATCCGCATCAAATGGAGGAGGAGGAGGCGGTTTTGACTTCAATGGTGTCGATTGGATTTCATCTCCCAAAACAGACATGCAAAGAATGGCTGCGAACAAAGTGAACATCCAGTTCATAAGTGATACCCAAAGTGATTCAAAAATCGGCCTTTGGGTATAAGGTAAGAAAAAAAGGGTGCTAATTCAAGGTTTTTTTTGATTATGCCTGGCATAATGCAGGAAAAAATCCGCCAACGCCGTTTGCGATCATCTGGATTGCGATTGCGGCCAGAATAAGCCCTCCAAGCCGATTGATTATATTGATTCTTGATCTGCCGAGCCATTTTTCCACGTCGCTTGCAAAGTAAAGGAGAAATCCCATGACGAACGCAACAAGCAAAGACGCAATGCTCAAAAGAAGCATATTGATGATGCCCGGAAAGGCATTGACCCGAACGATCAAAGTGCTAATCGCTCCGGGACCTGCGATAATGGGAATCGCGAGAGGGACGATCGCCCCTGTCTCTCCAATGATTTTTTTTTGCTCTTCCTGGGTCTGTTTGATCGGGCTTTCTTCAGCGCTCAACATGGACATAGCCATTGTAAAAATAATAATGCCCCCCGCGATTTGAAAAGCGGGCAGCCTGATTCCCAGTATCAAAAGAAGAGGTTTGCCGATCCAGATAGCAACTAAGAGGATGATGAATACGGCAAATGCTGTCACGATTCCTGTTTTCCTTTTTTCAACGAGGGTTTGATTGGTTGTGATTTTCAAAACTGCCGGGAGCGCTGAAAGAGGGTTTGAGATTACGAGAAGAGCGATGAAACTATTGATGAATTGTGAAAAATCCACGAAATTGAATGTTACCCAAAGTCTAGTTAAAATGCACCCAGGATTTTGAAACTTGAAGGGAGGGAAGAGTTGAAGGCGAGGTGCCTTCCGGTAAACGGATGTCTCAGTTCCAGGTGTACAGCGTGAAGACAAATTCGACGGATTGGATTTTCAATGGCTCCATAGCGGATATCGCCAACTACCGGATGGCCGGCCATTTGGCAATGGACGCGAATTTGGTGTTTACGCCCCGTCTCCAACAAAACCTGAAGATAAGTGTATTTGGCTGAGCGGCGCAGAACCTTGAAATGAGTGGTTGCATCCCTTCCGTCAGGCGAGGGGACGACATCATAATTCGATAATTCGGCAAGGCGGTTTTTCCAAGTCCCAGACTCTTTTTTCATCCTTCCCTCTACAATTGCAAAATACTGTCTGTGTAAATTGTGCTTTTCAAAAAGAGCTTTCAGTCTTTCCTCAGATTCTTTGCCTCTGGCAAATATAAGCACTCCTGAAACATCCCGGTCAATCCGATGGACGGCAAAGATAGAGGGAGTTTGCAACCCTTCTTGCAAACGGCTTAACGCATTCGATCGATTTCCTTCCTCGTCGAGAGGGACGCTGAGCAGTCCTGCCGGTTTTTCAATGGCAATCAGGTATCGGTCTTCATAAAGGATTTTTAGTCCGGGCACCTTTGGAGCCCTGCAAGAATCCTTGGAAGCAAGGATTTGGCCTGTTTCCAGAAGAGCATCTTCCCATTTCGCCAACTTTCCATTGATCGAAAACCGGCCGGCTTTCAGCCAATTTTGCAAAGTACGGCGGGAGCTGTCCGGGTAAAGAAAAGCTAACGCTTCACGCAGCGTCATAGGTTTGGGAATGGTATATTTTCTGGCTCGCATGCGTAGAGTATACCTCTAAGGGATATTCTCTTTCCTTAATTTTTTAATTTCGGAGCGATATTTCTTTTCTTTTAAAATTTTTTCTTTACTTCTTCGGGAACGCCGTTTTTTCTGCCGTCTGATTTTTTCAATCGCTTGCTGTTTTGCGCTTTTTTCTTGGAAGAGCAGATCTTCCAATCGTTCGCAGAGTTGGCGTCTTGCGAGCAGGCGATTGCGCTCGCGAGAGCGATTTCTCATGCATTTGACTTCAAGGCCTGTTGGAAGATGTTTTAAATAGACGCAAGAAGAGGTTTTATTGATTTTCTGTCCCCCTTTTCCAGAGCCAAGTATAAATTTTTCTATAATGTCAGCCTCCTTGATCCCAAGCTTTTTCATCCAGTCCGCGAGCTCTTGTTCTTTTGAGTCCTTATGCATAAATCCCAATATAAAGATTTATACCCATTTTGAATCACTATAAATCTCTTTACTTCATTGAGCAGATCTTATAGGATGGAGCCATAAGGGAAGAGATGGATATGCCATATTCCCTTATGTTATGCTTAACTAGAGCTAAACTAGGAAACGTCCTGATCTTGTCTACGTCTTTTTCTAAGATTTCCGATGAAAAATTTGGCCGTATGATACAGTTAAGGATTATTTTATTTTTTTTTGGAGACTAAATGAACCAACAAACACAAACTCAAAAACTTTATGTAGGCAATTTAAATTTCGATGCAAATGAAGATCAAGTCCGAGAGCTGTTCAGCAGCTTCGGAGGAGTCGAAGATGTGAAAATTGTCATGGATCGCTTTTCAGGCAGATCCCGTGGATTCGCCTTTGTACGGATGGATTCTTCTGATTCCGCCGGCAAAGCAAAGGATTCGCTCAACGGCCAGCCATTTCAAGGAAAAGCTCTCGTGATCGATTGGGCTCGCACAGAACAGCGCGATCGTCCAATGGGTGAGCGGAGAGAGCGTTCAGGTGAGTTCCGACCGCGTCGCGAAGGTGGATGGGGCGGAGAGCGCAGAGAAGGCGGATGGGGCAACCGTGAACATCGCGGTGGAGACCGAGATCGCAGCGGCGGGTTTTACAACCGTTAATTCTTTTTTTTGTAAAACACCCTCTAAGAGGGTGTTTTAGAGACTGTTAACGGATTTCGCTTCTGTCGATTTTGGGGTTCTTTTGAGCCGATTTTCGGTTTGTTTTTGGGGGGTAATATACATTTGGTCGATTTTACCCCCCAAAAACAAACCGAAAATCGGCCAAAATAATCCCCAAAATCGACGAAGCCGAAATCCGTTAACAGTCTCTTAATCTCGATATAAAGATTGTGCGATAATTTGAATCCGATGGCTTTCTGATTCATTCGGAGTTTGTAACGAAAACTGATGATTCTTTGACTGAACTGTCCCAACACGTGTTTTTGGAAGAAATGCGATTTTTTGTTGAATCAATTCGCTTGTAAACAATAAGTCCCTACTACAATCGGGAGGCACATGCGGAATCTCCATATATCAACTCCTTGTGTTTCTCTTACAGAGTAATCATTACAAATCGATTTGTCTATAAATAATTTGTTAATTTTATTAGTATTTGATTTTTAGTTCATTGGTGGTGCACTTCCTGTAAAAAAATGTGGAAAAAAATCTTAATTTATACCCAAAATGATTCAAGAATCGGCTTTTGGGCGGGATTGAAGCCGGCAGAAAATCGATTTTTGAATCATTTTGGGTATAAGGGATACAAGAAGGTCATGTCGGTTTTTTTTTGGAATTGTGTTGCAAAAACCTGGCTTGCATTGCTATCGCTGCGCTATAAGATTCGCATTAAGGGAGGGGATGCGATTCGGGAAGCCGGAGAAAAAGGAATTCTTTTTCTTCCAAATCATCCTGCCCACATAGATCCCTTGTTTCTTTTCCTGTTGCTTTGGCCGAAACATCGGATGCGCCCTATAGTAGTGGAATACATCTTTCGCCTATCGATTCTCAAGCCTTTCATGCGATTGATCAGAGCGATTCCGATTCCAAATTTTGATACTTCGATCAACCAGTTCAAAGTAAAAAAAGCAGAAGATGCAATCCGGGAGATTGCAGATGGGTTAGAGAAAGGGGAAAACTTTATTCTCTATCCGGCAGGTCGTTTAAAAAACTCAGGCCGGGAAGTGATTGGGGGGGCTTCGGGAACGCATGCTCTTTTACAAGAGCGTCCAAATACGCCCATCGTGCTTATCCGGACAACGGGACTTTGGGGCAGCAGTTTTTCGCGTGCCTTGCAAGGAAAAGCACCTCATCTTCCTGAAATATTAGTCCATGGAGTGAAAACAGTTCTTTGCAACGGACTTTTTTTTGTCCCGCGCCGTCTCGTCGAGATCGAATTGAAATGCGCACCCAATGATCTTCCCCGCTCCGGGAGCCGTCTCGATTTAAACCGCTATTTGGAAAATTGGTACAACCAATATCCGGACAACGGCAAAGTGGCGGATACGGAGCCTTTACATCTTGTTTCTTATAAATTTTGGACACGGGATGTGCCTATCGCATTCCAGAAAGAAAAGAAAAAGTTTGCAAAGGGAGAGGTTGAGATCCGGGACGAGACTCATGAGAAAATTTATACTGAAATCCGCCGAATCGTCAATAACCCGGGGATTGAAATCAAGCCTGAAATGAGCCTGGCTACCGATTTGGGGATGGATTCTTTAAATATCGCCGATTTGATGGTGTTTATTGCGAAAAATTACAATATCGATACAGTGCATCCGGAAGATCTCGAATCTGTTCAAAGCGTATTGGAAGCGGCGGAAGGGGTGCGGCTTTCCGAAGATGCATTTGAAGAGAAGAAATCGTTTTATTGGCTGACGGAAAAGGGGCGCCCGGGATGCGCTTTGCCGACAGGCAAAACCTTTCCGGAAGCTTTTTTATATTCGTGCGAGAGAATGGGTCATTTTGCCGCATGCGCTGATGATACGGTTGGAGTTTTAAGCTATAAAAAAATGAAGCAGGCATGTATTGTTCTGAGCCTTTATTTTAAAAAAATACCTGAAACAAATATCGCAGTTTTGCTGCCTGCTTCTGTTGGTGCTTATTTAGTGATTCTCGCCCTTGAATTTGCCGGCAAGGTCCCGGTGATGCTGAATTGGACTTTGGGACCGAAAAATCTAGAAGAGATGATGGAAGAAACAGGCGCAAAAACAGTGATCAGCTCATGGCGTTTTTTAGACCGGCTCTCTCATGTGGACTTTGGCAATTTGGTCGATAAAATCTTCCTTTTGGAAGAGATTCGGGAAAAGCTTTCTATCTTCATGAAGTTGCGCGGAGTTTTGATTTCCCATTATCCTGTCCGATTTGCTCTTCGTTCGCTTGGAATCAATCAAATGGATGAGCACGCAACCGCTGTTATTCTTTATACGAGCGGTACTGAAGCCAAGCCTAAAGGAGTTCCTCTTTCACATAAAAACATTTTATCGAACCAGCGTTCGGCAATGCAATGCATAGAATTGCATTCCAATGACATACTTTATGGAGTTTTGCCCCCCTTTCACTCCTTTGGATTTTCGGTGATTGGCTTATTTCCACTTTTCGGCGGAATTAAAGTGGCTTTTTATCCAGATCCTACGGATGGATTTGCGTTAGCAGAGGGGATTGAAAGATGGAAAATCACCCTTTTTTGCAGTCCGCCCAGTTTTCTCAAAGGGCTGCTGAATTCGGCAAGAGTAGAGCAGCTCAAAACAGTTCGATGGTTTATTTCGGGTGCGGAAAAGGCTCCTCCCGAACTTTTTGAGAGAATCGAGGGGTTGGGGAGCGGCGCACGGATGATCGAGGGCTATGGAATCACAGAATGTTCGCCTGTATTGACTTTGACTCGGGCGAACCTTCCTCTCAAAGGGGTAGGCCAGCTTCTTCCGGATATTGAAATTTGCACGATTCATGTAGAAAGCCAAGAGCTTTTGCCTGCCGGATCGGAAGGGGAGTTTTGCGTACGCGGCCCCAATGTTTTCGATGGATATTTGGGAAGTCCGCGTGATCCCTTTATTGAAATTGAAGGGAAGCGTTGGTACCGCACAGGAGATATTGGTTATTTGGATGAAGAGGGAAATTTGATCATATCGGGCCGGATCAAACGATTTACAAAAGTTGGCGGAGAGATGATCAGTTTGGGAGGGGTGGAAGAAAATTTGGTGAAATCGCTTATCGAACAAGGTAGAATATCCTCTGATATTCCATCGCTTGCAGTGGTTGCTGATGAAAAGAAAGAGGGCCAGCCCCAGTTGATTCTTTTCAGCACAGTTTCAATTAGAAAGGACGAAGTCAATGACATTCTCCGATCACGAGGGTTTAGCCGGTTGGTGAAAATATCTTCAGTAAAAAAAATCGATGAAATCCCTTTGATGGGAACAGGTAAAACCGATTATCGAGCGCTGCAAAACACATTAGACCATAGACCTCTCTAATGAAAGTACAACTTAATTTATTCAATTCTGAAACGCGTCAAAAGGAGCCGATTACTTCTTTTGATGGGAAAATTCGGATGTATACATGCGGACCGACGATTTATAACTTTGCCCATATCGGCAATTTTAGGACATACGTATTTGAAGACTTGCTGCGCCGATCATTGAAATTTTTCGGATTTCAAATCGAACAAGCCATGAATATCACCGATCTTGAGGATAAAACAATCAAGGGGGCGATGGAGCAAAACATTTCCTTAAAAAATTTTACTGAACCTTTTCGCATTGCATTTTTTGAAGATTTGAAAACGCTATCCATTGAACCTGTCGAATATTATCCTGTCGCAACTGATTATATCCCTGAGATGATTCGTCTTATTGAAATCCTTTTAAAAAAGGGATTTGCCTATAAAAGCGCAAATGGGAGCATCTATTATAAAATCAGCCAATTTTCTTCTTACGGCCGTCTATCCCATTTGTCCATCGATGCATTGAAAGTAAATGCAAGCGGGGAAAATGAAGCGGACGAATACGATAAGGAACATATTTTTGATTTTGCCTTATGGAAGGCGTACAACAAGGAGCGTGATGGGAAAATCTATTGGGATAGCCCATTCGGTCCTGGCCGGCCTGGCTGGCATATCGAATGCTCTGCTATGGCCATGAAGATTTTGGGAGAAACAATCGATATCCATTGCGGTGGGGTCGATAATATGTTTCCCCATCATGAGAACGAAATCGCCCAATCGGAAAGCTGCACAGGACGCCATTTTGTCCGTCATTGGGTGCATGTGGAGCATCTGCTTGTCGATCATAAGAAAATGTCTAAAAGTTCAGGTAATTTTTATACTCTTCGCGATCTTTTGAAGAGGGGATATACAGGATCGCAGATCCGGTTTCTTCTTCTCAGCGTCCATTATCGAACGCAATTGAATTTCACATTCGATGGACTTGCGGCCGCAGGCGCTAGTTTGCAGCGCATTTGGGATGTGCTTTTACGGCTTCAATCCATCCAAAATTTAAAGACAACAGGCTTGATCGCTGCACCGTTGCATAAAGCGGATCTCCGTTTTAAAATGGCCCTTGCCGATGATCTCAATATTTCTTCGGCGCTCGCAGCCCTTTTTGATCTCATTCGCGAGCTCAATATTCTGTGCGATGAAGATAAAATAGGCATTGATGACGCGCAAGAGGTTTTAGATTGTTTTGAGAAATACAACCAAGTGCTGGGGCTTGATTTGTTTTTTGAGAAAGAACTGCCGGAAGAACTCCTTCAGATGTTGGCGCAAAGGGAGGAAGCGAGGAAACAGAAAGATTTTGCGCTGAGCGATGCAATCCGCGATGCAATCCGGAAAAGAGGGTATTTGATTGAAGATACGCCAAGGGGGGCGAGGTTGAAAAAACAATAGACCTATAACAATTGTAGAAAAGACACTAGATCTCTGTCGAATGAATACTATTTCTCAAAAAATAGTCAGCTGGGGTGTTGTCTAGTAAAATCACCAGGTTAGGCAGATGATTGAAATTAGGCAGCGTCCTAATTTGACTGCCTGAAAGGTCAAGGAGTTCCAGCCCTGGTGCATCAAAGCCGTCTGGTAGTGAAATGATCGGGGTGTCTTTTAGCAAAAGTTCAGCAAGATTAGGCAGATTGGGGTTGTTAGGCAGCGTCCTAATTTGACTGCCTGAAAGGTCAAGGATTGCCAGCCCTGGTGCATCAAAGCCATCTGGTAGTGAAATGATCGGGGTGTTTTTCAGAAAAAGTTCAGCAAGATTAGGCAGATTGAGGTTGTTAGACAGCGTCCTAATTTGACTGCCTGAAAGGTCAAGGAGTGCCAGCCCTGGTGCATAAAAGCCATCTGGTAATGAAGTGATCGGCGTGTTTTGCAGAAAAAGTTCCCAAAGATTAGGCAAATTGAGATTGTTAGGCAGTGTCCTAATTTGACTGCCTGAAAGGTCAAGGAGTTCCAGCGCTGGTGCATGAAAGCCGTCTGGTAGTGAAATGATCGGGGTGTTTTTCAGAAAAAGTTCCCAAAGATTAGGCAGATTAAGGTTGTTAGGCAGCGTCATAATGTGACTGCCTGAAAGGTCAAGCCTTAACAGCTCTGGTGCATCAAAGTCCTCTGGTAATGAAATGATCGGGGTATTTTCAAGTAAAAGTTGCTGAAGATTAGGCAGATTGAAGTTGTTAGGCAGCGTCCTGATTCGAGTGCGTGAAAGGTTCAGTAATATCAGTCGCGGTAATTCGAAAACTTTTGGTAATGAAATGATCGGTGTATTTTCAAGTGAAAGTTGCTGAAGATTAGGCAGATTGAAGTTGTTAGGCAGGTTCCTGATTTGGGTGCGTGAAAGGTTCAGTGATATCAGTTGCGGGTATTCGAAAACTTCTGGTAATGAAATGATCGGGGTATTTGCAAGTAAAAGTTGCTGAAGATTAGGCAGATTGAAGTTGTTAGGCAGGTTCCTGATTTGAGTGCGTGAAAGGTTTAGTCCTACCAGTCGCGGTAATTCGAAAACGTCTGGTAATGAAGTGATCGGGGTGTGTTCAGTTGAAAGTTGCTGAAGATTAGGCAGATTGAAGTTGTTAGGCAGCGTCCCGATTTGAGTGCGTGAAAGGTTCAGTGATATCAGTTGCGGGTATTCGAAAACGTCTGGTAATGAAGTGATTGGGGTATTTTCAAGGGAAAGTTGCTGAAGATTAATCAGATTGAAGTTGTTAGGCAGCGTCCCGATTTGAGTGTGTGAAAGGTTCAGTAATATCAGTTGCGGGTATTCGAAGCCGTCTGGTAGTGAAGTAATCGGTGTATTTGCAAGTGAAAGTTGCTGAAGATTAAGCGGATTGAAGTTGTTAGGCAGCGTCCCAATTTGACTGCCTGAAAGGTCAAGGATTGTCAGCGCTGATGCATCGAATCCGTTGGGCAATGAAGTGATCGGGGTGTTTTTCAGCAAAAGTGCCCAAAGATTAGGCGGATTGAAGTTGTTAGGCAGCTTCCCAATTTGACTGCCTGAAAGGTTTAGTACTGCCAGTTGCGGTAATTCGAAGTCGTCTGGTAGTGAAGTGATCGGGGTATTTGCAAGTGAAAGTTGCTGAAGATTAGGCAGATTGAAGTTGTTAGACAGCGTCTTAATTTGAGTGCCTGCAAGGTCAAGGATGATCAGGGCTGGTGCATTAAACCCGTCTGGAAGTGAAGTAATCGGGGTATTTATAAGTGAAAGTGTGCGTAAAGCGCTAAAATAAGAAATTTCCGAAGGAAGAATGGACAGATTTGTGTGATCTAAATTGAGTTCAGTGATTTGGCTGAATATGTTTTGGGCAGAATCTGTTGCCATCCAATTGCGAATAAAATGCGCATTTGTTTCGCGATTGTTGTTTGCTGGCAGGTTGGGCCAGTCAATAGTAGGCATCCTTGTTCTCAAAACTTCCCAAAATGCGATCAAGCCATCATCTGCAATTTTTTGCAGCTCCAGTGGAAGATTATATTTATTCAGAGGATCTATGCTTATGTCGTCTGTTCGATGTTTTTTTAATACATTTTCATAAATTTCATGTACATTTCGAGTTGGGTTATTAGTCTCTAAAGTCGTAAAGGTACGTTTTTTGCTCGCATGAACATGATTCATCCGTTCTGTATTCATTGTAACGACTGTCTTATGAATGTCACTGCAAGTGGCTGCTATTTTAGCCTGCTCTTTAGGAGCTTTCCTTGCTACAATTTCTCTGATTATACCTGGGGTGAGAAGATTAATTGTCATTTTTAAACACCTTTTTGTTTCATTTATTTAATATTTTAAATTAAAAATTATTTTTTTTCAATAAATTAATTATTTTTTAGATAAAATTAATTTTTTTAAAATAAATTATATATGATTTCGAAAAAGGTGTATCCTGAAAATAAGAAAATCGGCCAAAATAACTCCGATGAGTGAAAAAAGGTATACGCCGGATGAAAAGTTTCTCCTTCAGCTTTATAGAATTGCTTGCGCACAGGGTGATTCTTATATCAGTGTGGATTATCGGGAGATTGCCGCCCGTATTGGACAAAAAGAGACAGCCGTGAAAAATATCATAAAACACTTGGCCCAAGCGAATTTCATTCAGAAAACTGGTGAAACGACGGTGATCTTTACAAAGCATGGGTGTAACTTCATTCTTGAGCATTTTCAAAATGAAATTTTTCACACTTAGAAGCTGTCCTTAAACTTCGCCCAGGTTTCTGGGCCATCAAATTTTTTTGGTGGCGAAGTTTAAGGATGATCGACTAGCAACTTGGATTATTAGAAGCTGTCCTAAAACCCAGGCTTCGTCGATTTTGGGGATTATTTTGGCCGATTTTTGGTTCTTTTTGCGGGGGTTGTATACGAAGTTTGATACTACCCCCGCAAAAAGAACCAAAA